>JACNGB010000039.1 GCA_014384345.1 Candidatus Thioglobus pontius | reverse complement strand
GTCATGACGGTACTTTAACAGGTTTTTATTCATGCTTAAGTTGTCTTGACCCAATTTAAATTTTAGAAAAGGCTGTGTAAAGGGCGATGTAATTAGGAAAAAATCTAATACCGGGTCAAGGTATGATGAGCGCATGAAAATCAAAGTTTTAATCACTGGCGGTACGATTGACAAGAGCTACAAGGAGTTAACTGGTGAATTGTCATTTACTGAAACGCATATAGTGGATATGCTTAATCGCGGACGATCGATGGCTGACACCTTGTCTGAGGTATTGTTTTTAAAAGATTCGTTGGAAATGACTGATGCAGATCGCTCTTTTATTTTGGATAAGTGCCAGTCTTGTGATGAGCAACATATCTTAATTACACATGGTACGGATACTATGGTGGAAACGGCTCGATTTTTGGCTAAAAGCATTAAAGACAAAACTGTGATTTTGTTTGGATCAATGATTCCATATTCAATTGACAATTCTGATGCCTTGTTTAATTTGGGTGTGGCTTTGAGTGCAGTGCAACTTAAGTCAAATGGTGTGTATATTGCTATGAATGGCCAAGTGTTTGATTTTGACAAAGTAAAGAAAGACAAAAGCCTAGGCATTTTTACAGAAATTTAGATTTCGTCTTTTGTTTTTCTGTTGCGTTACTTAAGATTTTTTACTTGGTCGTTTAGTAAAATCTAAACTCCCGTCGACAAAAAATCTTAAAAGCCTTGCAGAAAATAAAAATACTCGTCTAAACTGATATGCAAGTTAGACGAGCAAAGTTGTAGAAACTTTTTACTTGATCATGTGCTCAATGGCTGCTTTTAGCTCATCATCCGAACAATCCATACACGTGCCTTTAGGTGGCATAGCGCCTTTACCAGAAATAGATACCTTAACTAAATCTGCAATGCCACGTTCAACTCTTGGCGCCCAATCAGCTTTGTTGCCAAATTTAGGCGCGTTCATCACACCGACTGAGTGACACGACGCACAAACTGCAGTGTAAACCTCTTCACCACTACGCGCTTTAGCAGCAGTTTTAACCGGAGCTTTAATGGCGTTAACGTCAATGTCACCTTCTAAATATACTTGGCCTAATGGTGCAATACGCTGCGCAACCGTTAAGTTGTCATCATAACCTACGTGAATTAAATTGCTGAAGAATGTTTTAGCGCCAATAATAATTGCAAAGATAACAAGAATGGCGGCAACAGAGTTTTTAAAGTACATGGTGGTTTCCTTATTTAGTAAGTTATAATTCTCGAAGGGCAGAATTATATCAGAATGATTAAGAAAACACTATCAAATGGCGTTAAAGTATTAAAAATAAGCACTTGGTTGAGTGCTTTTTTTGCACTGCTGATTGTGCTGATTGTTGGTTTTTTTGTGACTTTTCCTAGCCTATTAAAAGCACCGATTGAATCCCAATTGGCTGATGCTACTGATTTAACTGTGGATATATCCAAATTGAGTTTTGAAATTAATAGCGGTATCTCTTTAAAAATTCATGATTTGACGTTCGGGCAAAAAAATACTTCGCAACCGTTAGCACATATTAAAGGGTTACATTGGCAAGTGCAGCTGGCTAATTTGTTTGAAGATATTTACTATCCCAATCGAATTGCCATTGATGAATTAACACTTTATGCTGATAATCAATCGGCGTCAGAGTCGGTGTCAGTTGGGGATGTGGATCAGCTAGTTGCCAAAGAGACGCTTGAAATGGCGCATTTTTTTGAATCATTGGCGATAGAAAAAACACGTATTCAAGGCGAGCGAATTATTGAACTTGCGCCGGTAGTTATTGGTCATAATCAAGGTCAATTGGTGTTGAATATTATTAGTCAGCCTATTGGCGAAAAAATAGTTGATGTCAAACTGGCTTTATCTAGCGAGCAGTTTTCTAAAACTGGCGTAATTACTGTGCCAATGGTAATTCAAAATGAGGATTTTTCACTATTATCGAATATCAAGCTTTACCAGCAAAATAATCAAGACTATGTTGAATTTACTGGTTTTGTTGATCAAATACAAGCAGTTGATCTTGATGATTATGTGTCGGCAGCAATTGTGGGTGAGTCAACTAATCGTTGGATGAAGCGCGGATTTAAGTCAGGCGTTCTGGATAATGCTCATATTCATTTAGTTAAAAATTTATCTGATCAGGCACCGGCAACGCTTAACTTTACCGCGCACCTAGCAGAGACAGAGTTGCTGTTTAATTCAGATTGGAATACCCTTAAAGGACTGGATGCCGATATTATTACTGACGGTAAAAAAATTCAGGTAATGGTTAATCGTACTGAGCTGTATGATTTGCCATTAACAGATATGGCGCTTGAAATTGAGGATATGAGTCAACACGATTTAGACGTTCGACTGCGCGGTAGTATTGCCACTAATAGCAAAGATTTTATTCAATTTTTAGCAGACGCACCTTCAGGCAAAACTGTACATGAGGTTATTCAGCAATTTAGTTTGGTGGGTCCGCTTAGAGGTGAGCTGGATTTGATTATTCCACTGGATGATCGCGAGTCGACATTAGATGTTGACTTAATTATTCAAGATAATCAGCTTACTACATTGGATGGTGCGATTGTGATTAATGATTACGATTCTACAATCGCTTTTCATGATAATCAAATTACCACTAAGGGTGTAGGTAATATTCGTGACACTCCCTTTGATATTCGCATTAACCCACATAATAGAGGTGACGATCAACAAGCGTCATTCGCCGTTGAGTTGATTAATAATGATAGTGAGTTTGAATTATATTTAACCAAGCGCCTAGATCAAACTTGGCGTGCAAGGATTGAATCTGAAGCGCTAAAAACAAATTTGGCCATTGAGCTAACGCAAACACTACCTAAGGTTAATGTTCTGGGTTTACAGGCGGCATCTACAGATACTTTAAAAGGAGATTGGAATATTCAGCCAAATGATTTACCTGACATGTGGTTAAGTACACAGGGTGTTTTTGTAGATGAGCAAGAGATTCCTGACTTTAGTGCTAAATTAGAATCAGCCAATAATGTGCTAAAAATTACCGACTTGAGTTTTGAGGGTATTGGCGTGGGTGAACAGGAATTATCCTTTGATGGTGCTTGGGTGGCGGGAAAAACCAGGCTTTTGGCTACAGCCAAGGGTAAGGGTTTGAATGAATTTTTACAAAAGCTTAAAATTAAAGAGCAAGTAACGGGTGGCGAATTTGATTTTGATGTGCGCCTATTTTGTAACTGCACACCTTGGAATATGAGTTTTAAAAATGTTAGCGGCATTGCTAAAATGAAGGTTAAAGAAGGTGTGTTTACCGATAAAGACCCTAACATTGGGCGCGTACTGTCTTTGCTTAATATTAAATCCATTGCGAAGCGCTTGAAACTTGATGTTGCTGATTTGACTGACAAAGGCTTTGTTTATGACAGTATTGATGCCCAGGTAACTGTGCAAGATGCACTAGCCAAAATTAACCACTTTGAGCTAGCGGCAAGCTCGAGCGCCATTACGCTTTCCGGACAAAGTCATATTATTGATGAAGTGTATGATATTGAAGCTAAAGTAACGCCGGCAATTAGTGACGCTGTGCCCGCTGCCACTTATTTAGCAGGTGGTGGCTTGATTGGTTTGGGCGTGTGGTTGGTGGATCAAAGCTTATTTGATGGTAAGTTTATTGATCAACTTATTGATGAGGTGGTGCAGTTTAAATATAAAATTACCGGCCCATGGGACGAGCCTACTATTGAAAATATATCAAGTATTTTATGATTGAACAGTTACTAGATGATCATCATCTAACTCAAGAAAAAATTTATTCATTGTTAGATTCTTTATCAGCAAAGACGCCAGACTACGCTGATTTGTATTTCCAGTATTCGGTGGCTGAATCTTGGTTTTTAGAAGAGAGTATTGTGAAGTCAGGCACTTACAATATTAGCCATGGTGTTGGTGCACGCTCAGTTAATAACGAGCAAACCGGCTTTGCCTATTCGGATGATTTAAATATTAACGCCATTGAAAAAGCCATTGATTTTGCCAAAGGTACAGGAAAAACTGACCAACCCGTTCAATTACAAGCATTTCAATCAGTGCCTGAAATTGCGAAATATAGTGGGCTAAATCCATTGGACAGTTTGAGCTCTAAAGAGAAGGTTGACTTTTTGAATCGGATTGATGCCTTGGCTAGAAAAGAGCCTAAGGTTAAGCAAGTTAGTGCCTCTATTTCAGGTGCGTATTCTGAAGTGCTGATTGCTTCTAGTGATGGCGTTTATCAACGAGATTATCGTCCTATGGTTAGAGTAAGTGTTAGTGTGATTGTTGAGCATAACGGGCGCATTGAGTCGGCTTCAAGCGGTGGCGGCGGGCGTTATGATTATCGCTATTTTATTGATCATAATCTTGATGAAATTTATGTGTCAGAAGCGATTAGACAAGCATTGGTAGCACTTGAAGCTAAACAAGCACCAGCAGGCAACATGCCTGTTATTTTGGGTGCGGGTTGGCCAGGTGTTTTATTGCATGAGGCGATAGGTCATGGCTTGGAAGGGGATTTTAATCGTAAGGGTTCGTCTGTTTTTACAGACAGAATTGGCGAGCAAGTGGCGAGTGAAAAATGCACCATTGTTGATAATGGCACCCTGGCTAATAGACGTGGTAGCTTAACCATTGACGATGAGGGTGTGCCCACTCAAAATACCACACTAATTGAAAATGGTATGCTTAAAGGGTATTTATTTGACAAGATGAATGCTCGGCTAATGGGGCTTGAGTCAACCGGTAATGGTAGGCGTGAGTCTTATGCGCATATACCCATGCCTAGAATGACTAATACTTATATGCTAAATGGTATCGACAATGTGGATGACATGATTGCTTCAGTTGATGATGGATTGTACGCACTTAATTTTGATGGTGGCCAAGTGGACATTACTTCGGGTAAGTTTGTTTTTAGTGCCAATGAAGCATATTTAATCAAAAACGGCAAAATCACACATCCGGTTAAAGGCGCGACATTAATTGGCGCAGGTGATGAGGTGTTAAAGAAAATATCCATGGTAGCCAACGATTTGAAGCTTGATGGTGGTATTGGTGTGTGCGGTAAAGACGGCCAATCTGTGCCAGTTGGTGTGGGTCAGCCAAGTCTTAAAATTGATGAGTTAACCGTTGGTGGGACGCAGGTAAACACCTAAAATTTCAGTTTAAATGTATTTGCACTTATTGATAGATTTGACCACTAAAATGGATATAATATTTAGATTGAAAATTAAAGTTTGGAGCGTTGGGTGTTAGAGAACTATCTACCTATTGTTGTATTTATCTTGCTGGGCCTTGGATTTGGCGCAGGACCAATGTTAATTGGTTATTTATTAGGCCCTAGTAAGCCTGATGAAGAGAAGAATTCTCAGTTCGAATGTGGCTTTCCAGCTTTTGATGACTCGCGTATGTACTTTAATGTACGTTATTACCTAGTGGCCATTTTGTTTATTTTGTTTGATTTGGAAGTGGCTTTCGTCTTTCCGTGGGCAGTGGTTCAGTCAGATTTGGGCTGGTTTGGCTTTGGGGCAATTAGTATCTTTTTATTCCTATTGGTGGTGGGTTTCATTTTTGAATGGAAAAACGGCGCCCTGGAGTGGGAGTAGTTTATGGCCATTGAAGGACGAGGCAATTCCTCACGCTTACCAGTGATGAACGTCAGTATAGAAATTAAAATCGCTATAAATAGTCTAAGTTTGGGAGGTTTTGCCTCACTTGGAAATAAGAAAGTAGAATTAAAAAAAATGTTGAATTATGGCTATTGAAGGATTAATGAAAGAAGGGTTTGTAACTACTTCACTAGACAGCGTTATTAACTGGGCGAGAACCGGATCCCTTTGGCCAATGACTTTTGGCTTAGCTTGTTGTGCGGTGGAGATGATGGAAGCCGGCTCTTCTCGCTACGACTTAGACCGTTTCGGTATTGTTTTTAGACCTACGCCACGCCAATCAGACTTGATGATTGTTGCTGGCACACTAACCAACAAAATGGCGCCAGCGTTACGCAAAGTTTACGATCAAATGCCTGAGCCGCGTTGGGTAATTTCTATGGGCTCGTGTGCCAATGGTGGTGGTTATTACCATTACTCTTATGCTGTTGTACGCGGTTGTGACCGTATTGTTCCAGTTGATGTTTATGTGCCAGGCTGCCCGCCAACTGCAGAAGCATTGCTTTACGGTATTATGCAATTGCAAGACAAAATTCGTCGTACTAATACTATTGCTCGCACATAATAATTATGGAAGAATTAAGAGAACAATTAGAAGAGATTTTTGAAGGTGCTGATTTAGTCGCTGCTTTTGGCGAGTTAACCCTGACTGTGGATAGTGATAATATCATTGATACTTGCTTAAAGCTACGTGACAAATTGGATTTTGATACCTTGGTTGACTTATGTGGCGTTGATTATTTATCTTATGGTCAATCAGAGTGGGCACACGATGCAAGCAACGCGGGCTTTTCTAGAGGTCGCAGCGCGCAAGGCGGCGAAGATGAGCATCCGCAGCGTTTTGCAGTGGTTTATCACTTATTGTCAGTCAGTCAAAATTACCGAATCCGTGTTAAAGCTTTTGTTAATGAGGCTGAGCCAATTATTAAATCGGTTACTGGTATTTGGGCTTCGGCAGATTGGTATGAGCGTGAAGCTTTTGATCTCATGGGTATTTTGTTTGAAAACCACACAGATCTACGTCGAATTTTGACAGACTATGGCTTTGTCGGGCATCCGCTTAGAAAAGATTTCCCATTGATTGGTGAAGTTGAAATGCGCTATGATGAAAGCTTAGGCCGTGTTGTTTATGAAAAAGTAAGCATCGAGCCAAACGTTAGTGTACCCAAGGTAATTAGGAAATAAAGATGGCGGAAATTCGTAACTATACCCTTAACTTTGGTCCGCAACATCCAGCAGCGCATGGCGTGCTCCGCCTCATTTTAGAAATTGACGGCGAAGTGATTGAGCGCGCTGATCCTCATATTGGCTTGTTACACCGTGGCACTGAAAAGCTAGCTGAATCAAAACCTTATAATCAGTCAATTGGCTATATGGATCGTCTAGATTACGTTTCGATGATGTGTAATGAGCATGCTTATGTGATGGCGATTGAAACCATGCTTGAGTTAGAGGTGCCGGAGCGTGCTAAATACATTCGCGTGATGTTTGATGAAATTACACGAATTCTAAATCACTTGATGTGGCTAGGTACACACGCATTGGACGTAGGCGCTATGAGTATTTTCTTATACGCATTCCGTGAGCGTGAAAAATTGATTGATTGTTATGAGGCAGTTTCAGGCTCTCGTATGCACGCTACTTATTACCGCCCAGGTGGTGTGTACCGTGATCTGCCAGACCAGATGCCAAAATATCTGAAAACAGACACGCGTACAGACAAAGAAATAGAGGTAATGAATGAGAATCGCCAAGGTTCGCTACTAGACTTTATTGATGATTTTGTGAAAGAGTTCCCACGCCATATAAAACAATATGATGACTTATTAACTGAGAACCGCATTTGGAAGCAAAGACTGGTTAATATTGGTATTGTTTCTGCCAAACGTGCTAAGCAATTAGGCTTTACTGGCCCTATGTTGAGAGGTTCTGGCGTTGCTTGGGATTTAAGAAAAAATCAGCCGTATGCGGTTTATGATCAACTTGAGTTTGATATTCCAGTAGGTGTCACGGGTGACAGTTATGATCGTTATTTAGTGCGTATGGAAGAATTACGCCAGTCTAATAAAATTATTGGTCAGTGTGTTGATTGGCTTAAGGCGAATCCAGGTTCAGTGATGAGTGACGATAAAAAAGTCGCGCCACCAAAGCGCACTGACATGAAAGATGATATGGAGTCATTAATTCATCACTTTAAACTCTTTACTGAAGGCTACTCACTGCCAGAAGGTGAAGTTTATAAAGCGGTTGAGCATCCTAAGGGTGAGTTTGGTATTTACTTAATTTCTGATGGCGCTAACAAGCCATACAGAGTAAAAATTAGAGCGCCTGGTTTTGCACATTTGGCCTCCATGGATGAAATGACTAAAGGGCATATGTTGTCAGATGTGGTCACTATTATTGGTACGCAAGATATTGTATTTGGAGAAATAGACCGATGAGAAATTTCGTCTTTTTACCTTCTTCGGCGTTAAGCTTATCATTCACTCAGTCATGTAGCGTTTACTACACTCCTTTGTTTATTCTTGCGCTTGCCTTGCAGAAAGTAAAAATACTCGTTTCTCCTTTTAGGAAATTTAAGTTTAATTAATCATGATTTCAAATAAAGCAAAAAAACAAATCGATGCTTGGGTAGCAAAATATCCAGAGGGACGTCAAAGTTCTGCGGTGATGGAGGCTTTGAAAATTGTTCAGGCGGAAAATAACAATCAATTAACGCACGACAATATTCAAGCGGTTGCTGATTATTTGGATATGCCAGGTATTGCTGCGGCTGAAGTGGCTACGTTTTACGAGAATTACAATCATCAGCCGATGGGTAAACACGTAATTCGTTTTTGCCATAACATCTCTTGCATGTTAAATGGTGCCGATGATCTAATTGCACATCTTGAAACCAAACTAGGCGTTAAAACCGGTGAAGTTAGTAAAGATGGCCTAGTTAGCGTTAAAAAAGTAGAGTGTCTAGGCGCTTGTGTGGGTGCGCCAATGTTTCAAATTGGTGATCAGTACTACGAAAACCTAACGATTGAAAAAATTGATGAAATTGTGGATGGCTTAAAATGAATGAAGTTTGTTTTAAAAATCTAGACAAAGACCAATGTTGGTCATTAGCCACCTACGAGGCTAGCGGTGGTTATAGTGTTTGGCGCAAAATCCTTAAGGGCGAATACACCCCTGAGCAAATTATTGAAGAATTAAAAACTTCAGGCTTAAGAGGTCGTGGTGGCGCAGGTTTCCCAACCGGGCTTAAGTGGAGTTTTATGCCACGCAACGCACAAGGTCAAAAGTACATTGTGTGTAATTCTGACGAGGGTGAGCCAGGCACGTGCAAAGACCGTGATATCCTTAGATACAATCCACATGCAGTAATTGAAGGTATGGCGATAGGTAGCTTTGTCATGAACGCAACGGTTGGCTACAACTATATTCGTGGTGAGTTTATGGAGCCGTTTAATCGTTTTGAAGGCGCTTTGAAAGAGGCTTATGCAGCCGGACTTTTGGGTAAAAATATTGATCAATCAGGGGTTGATTTTGATTTGTATGCACATTTAGGCGCAGGCGCCTATATCTGTGGTGAAGAGACGGCTTTGCTCGAATCAATTGAAGGTAAAAAAGGCCAGCCACGATTTAAACCACCATTCCCAGCTAACGTTGGTTTATTTGGCAAGCCAACCACCATTAACAATACAGAAAGTTTTGCCTCTGTGCCAGATATTATGGCTAATGGCGGACAGTGGTTTGCCGATCTTGGTGTAGAAAATTCAGGTGGTACCAAGCTGTTTTCTGTTTCAGGTCATGTGGCGAATCCGGCAAACTTTGAAGTATCTATGGGTATGCCATTTAAAGAATTATTAGAGCTTGCTGGTGGTATGCGTAATGGCGCCAAATTAAAAGCTGTTATTCCGGGTGGCTCATCGACGCCAGTATTAACAGCAGAAGCAGCCATGGGCATGACCATGGATTATGATGGCATTGATAAAGCTGGCTCTATGTTAGGTGCTGGTTCAGTGATTGTAATGGATGACTCGACTTGTATGGTTGAGGCGTTAACGCGCTTAGCGCATTTTTACTATGATGAGTCTTGTGGCCAATGTACACCGTGTCGCGAAGGCACGGGCTGGCTTTATCGAGTGCTAAAGCGCATTATGGACGGCAAAGGCAAGGCAGACGACATTGATTTATTATTGGGTGTGCAGGAAAAAATTATGGGCAATACGATTTGCGCCCTAGGAGATGCTGCTGCAATGCCTGTTGAAAGTTTCTTAAGAAATTTCCGTGAAGAGTTTGAATACTATATTGAGCACGGCAAAAGCATGGTGAAAGGATAATGGTAGAAATTGAAATTGATGGTCAGCTAGTTAATGCTGAACCGGGTGAAATGCTAATCGCTGTAACAGACAGAGAAGGAATTACAGTGCCAAGGTTTTGCTATCACAAGAAATTATCCATTTCTGCTTCATGTCGCATGTGCTTGGTAGATGTTGAAGGTGCGCCAAAACCTCAGCCGGCGTGCTCAACGCCAATTGCTGATGGTATGAAGATTCATACTCAAAATGAACGAGCCAAAGCCTCTCAAAAAGCGGTAATGGAATTTTTACTCATAAATCACCCGCTAGATTGCCCTATTTGTGATCAGGGTGGCGAGTGTGAATTGCAAGATGTGGCGGTAGAATACGGCTCTGATGTCTCACGTTTTAGCGAAGGCAAGCGCCTTGTTGCACCAAGCGATATTGGCCCATTAATTCAAACTGACATGACACGTTGTATTCACTGTACACGCTGTGTGCGTTTTGGTAGTGAGATTGCCGGCATTATGGAAATGGGCGGCACCGGTCGAGGTGAAGATTTAAAAATTGAGCCATTCTTAGCTGAAGGCATCACTTCTGAGCTTTCTGGCAATATGATTGATGTGTGTCCAGTGGGCGCATTAACTTCTAAGCCATTTAGATACGAGCTTAGATCATGGCAGATGAATGCTGTTGAAAGTATTGCCCGCCACGATCTAACCGGTTCAAATTTATATGCACAAACCTATAAAGGCAAGGTTAAGCGCGTCGTTTCAGGCGACAATGACAACATTAACGAAACCTGGATTTCAGATCGAGACCGTTTTTCATACGAGGGTTTGGCGCATGAAGATCGATTACTTTACCCGCAAATTAAAGTCGAAGGACAGTGGAAAGAAGTAGAGTGGAGTGTTGCACTAGATTATGCGGTTAAAGGTTTAAAAAATAATATTTTAAATAGTCGAAATGCACAAAAATTAGGTGGATTAGCCTCTGCCACGGCAACCACAGAAGAGTTGTATTTGATGCAAAAAATGTTGCGCGAATTAGGTTGTGAAAATTTGGATTACCGTCTTAATGTTAAGAATTTAGATAAAACGATTCACTTGCCTTCTAATATCAAATTGGCCAAGTTAGAACAAGTTGATTACGCGTTAGTAGTCGGGGCAAATTTACGCCTAGAACAGCCAATGATTAATCATAGATTGTGTAAAGCGCAGCTTGCTGGTGCAGTCATGAATGCGTTAAGTGTTAAAGAGTTTGATTTTAATTATCCAGTTGGCAATACTATCGTATCGCCTAATCAGATCGCAAGTACATTGGCTGGTGTATTAAAGCATGTATTAGAGGCTAAAAATCAAGAAATTCCAGAATATTTATCTACGCTAACACCAAGTAGTGAAGCAACAGACCTGGCTAATGCATTACTTAATTCTGAGCAAGCTGTGATTATTTTAGGCGAGCATGTGTTAAACAATACTCAAGCAAATAGCATTGCTAATCTAATCACTGAAATAGCCAAACATTCAAACAGCAAAACACTTAATGTGAGTGCTACAGCAAATGCATTAGGTGCACAGCGTGTTAGCTTTACACCAAACAGCACTGGCATGAATGTGAACGATATGTTGAATGCTGAAATGAGTGCATTTTTATTATTAGATGTGATACCAGAATACGACTTTCATCATGTAGATAGTGCGCTAGCAGCCTTGTCTAAGGAAGACGTATTTGTGGTGTCGCTGAATAGTTTTGGCAATGAGTTGGTGTCACAGTATGCTGATGTTATTTTGCCAATGGCCGCTATGTACGAAACATCAGGTACACATATTAATATTGACCATAAGTTGCAATCATTCTCGGCAGCAGTTAGCGCGCCAGGTGAGGCAAAGCCTGCTTGGAAAATCTTAAAAGTATTGGCAGATTTGCTTGAATTGCCAGGATTTCATTATGAAAGCTCTGCGCAAGTGTTAAGCGAAGTGGCTCATCAGTCGGAAGTGGATCATGAGTACGATAGCAGTATTAACCTTGACGAGGCTACGCCAGCTATTGAAACCATTTGGATGCATTCGCCGTATCAAACAGACGAATTATTAAGACATGCTAGCTCGTTGCAAGCAAGCAAAATTGGCCAAATGAATGCTGCATCGATGAGTCAAGCTACTGCCGATGTCTTATCACTAAAATCAGGCGATAGATATTTAGGTGTGCCAGTTGATATTACTGATACTACGGCCGATCAATGTGTGTTTGTCAGTAGTAATCAAGCAACTAACATGGGAGGGTTATCATGATGGAATTGTGGCAATCGTTTGTGCTTGGTGTTAACGAACTTATGCCTTGGTTTGACGGCAATGTTGCGGCCATTGTTATTATTTTAATTAAAGCAGTTGCTTTGATTATGCCACTGTTGCTAACCGTGGCTTACTTCACCTATGCTGAGCGTAAGGTAATTGGCTATATGCAGCTGCGTATTGGACCAAATCGAGTGGGCCCTAAAGGCTGGTTGCAGCCTATTGCTGATGCATTAAAGCTTATGACCAAGGAAATTATTTTTCCATCAAAAGCTAACATCTATTTATTTTTATTAGCGCCAATTTTAGCCATTGCACCAGCGATTGCTGTGTGGGCTGTTGTGCCATTTGATGAAGGTATTTATGTTACTAACTTGGACGTCAGCTTGTTGTATGTGTTGGCGATTGGCTCGATTGGTGTATACGGCATCATTTTGGCAGGCTGGGCATCTAACTCAAAATATCCTTTATTAGGTGCATTGCGTAGTGCTTCACTACTGGTTTCTTATGAAATTGTTATTGGTTTTGCGTTAGTAACGGTGGTGATGATTGCCGGCAGTGTAAATTTAAATACGATTGTAGCAGATCAGCAGGGCGGTATAGTTAACTGGTACTTTATCCCATTATTTCCAATGATGATTATCTTTTTTATTTCGGCTCTGGTAGAAACAAACCGCGCCCCATTTGATGTGGTTGAAGGAGAATCAGAGATTGTTGGCGGTACTCATGTTGAATATTCTGGCATGACGTTTGCTGTATTTTTCTTAGCTGAGTATGCCAACATGATTCTCATGGCGGTATTAGCGGTGATTATGTTCTTTGGCGGTTGGCACTCTCCTTTTGAAGGACTTGGCGTTCTGGAATCGGTTTTTGCATGGGTGCCAGGCATTGTTTGGCTATTGGCAAAATCAACCTTCTTTATGTTTCTATATTTATGGGTAAGAGCAACATTTCCACGCTTTAGATATGACCAAATTATGCGCCTAAGTTGGAAGGTATTTTTGCCAATGACCATTATTTGGATTTTTGTGGTTGCATTAATGACACAGTTGCACATTGGCCCCTGGTTTGCTTAATAAGGATTAAATAGATGATTGACGGCATAAAAAAATTAGCAAAAAACCTAACTTTAAGCGAGTTGCGCTCGGGTATGAAAATTACCGCTAAAGAGTTTGTTAACACTAAAATTACCGTTCAGTATCCAGAGGAAAAAACGCCTATTTCACCAAGGTTTAGAGGTCTGCACGCATTGCGTCGCTATCCAAATGGTGAGGAGCGCTGTATTGCGTGTAAGCTTTGTGAGGCAGTATGTCCAGCTAATGCGATTACCATTGAATCAGAAATGCGTGATGATGGTACACGCCGTACAACTCAATACGATATTGATTTATTTAAATGTATTTTTTGCGGATTTTGTGAAGAAGCCTGCCCGGTTGACGCCATTGTTGAGACGCAAATTTTTGATTATGCATTTGAATCAAGAGATGGCAGTATTATGACCAAAGAGCGTTTGTTAAAAGTAGGTGATGATAATGAGCAAGTTATTAGCAAAACTAAAGCCCAAGATGCAAAATATCGATAAGGATAAGATCAATGAGTTCTGAACAAATTATTTTTTATATTTTATCATTCTGGTTTATTGCCTCATCCTTGGCAATGATTTTTGCCCGTAACGCGGCAAAGGCAGTGCTATTTTTAGTGCTAGGTTTCTTTTCAGCAGCCAGTCTTTGGATCTTGCTAGAGGCTGAATTTTTAGCCATTACATTAATCTTGGTCTATGTTGGTGCTGTTATGGTGCTGTTTTTGTTTGTGATTAAAATGCTCAACATTGACAAATCAACCTTGCGAGCAAAATTTGCCGGCTATTTACCATTAGGCTTGATCGTGGCACTTATTATTATTGCTGAGATGACACTGGTACTAGGAGGTGCTCAATTTGGCTTAGAGGTAATGCCTTCACCAGCCAAACATGGTGCTGATTATAGTAATATTACTGTGCTAGCTATGCAGCTCTACACAACCTATGTATACCCATTTGAATTGGCAGCAGTATTATTATTAATTGCTATCATTGCAGCCATTACTTTGGTGCATAAAAACGAGATTAATCGCAAGAAACAATCAATTTCAGAACAGGTTAATGTTAAGGCTAAAGATCGGGTTAGAGTTGTGTCTATTGCCTCACCATCAAAGGAGAATAAGTAATGGTTAGTTTGAGTGATTACTTAATTTTAAGCAGTATTATTTTCTGCATTGGCTTGGTGGGTATTTTTATTAATCGTACTAATATTATTACTTTGCTGATGTGTGTAGAGTTGATTTTAGCGGCGGTAAATACTAACTTTATTGCGTTTTCGCACTTTTTGGGTAACGAGGCAGGACAGATTTTTGTTTTCTTTATTTTAACGGTAGCAGCGGCGGAAGTTGCCATTGGGTTGGCGATTTTAACGTTGTTATTTAGAGTGCGTGGCTCTATTAATGTTGACGTCACCAACAGTCTAAAGGGGTAATGATGGAACAGATTTATTTAATCATCGCTTTGGCGCCGTTAGTTGGTGCAATATTTGCAGGATTTTTTGGCTCACTTTTGGGTCGAATGGCAACCAATGTTGTAACTATATTGGGCGTTTTAATTTCAACAGTACTATCATTGTATGTGTTTAACCATCATGTGCTTGAAGGTGCTGAAGTATTCAACCAGAATATTTATACTTGGATGCAAATTGGCGATCTCAACGTAAGTGTTGGCTTTTTGATTGACAATTTAACAGCGGTAATGCTGGTCGTGGTTTCATTTGTCTCACTCATGGTACATATATACACCATTGGCTATATGCATGATGATGCAGGGTACACTAAATTCTTCAGCTATATTTCATTGTTCACTTTCTCGATGTTTATGTTGGTGATGTCAAATAATTTCATGCAGTTGTTCTTTGGTTGGGAAGCGGTAGGCTTAGTTTCTTATTTGTTAATTGGTTTTTGGCACCACAAAGAAAGTGCGGTTGAGGCAAATCTAAAGGCTTTCTTGGTTAACCGTGTTGGTGACTTTAGTTTCTTATTGGGTATTGCTTTAGTATTGATGTATTTTGGTACATTAGATTATGCAGAGGTGTTTGCAGGTCTTGGTGGTGTTGCTGGCTTAACAATGTTAGATGGCGCATCGGTGATTACCGTTATTTGTATTTTGCTATTTATTGGCGCTATGGGTAAATCAGCTCAAGTGCCCTTGCACGTTTGGTTGCCAGGCTCTATGGAAGGTCCAACACCAATTTCTGCATTGATTCACGCTGCAACTATGGTAACAGCTGGCATCTTTATGGTGTCACGCATGTCGCCTATGTTTGAGTTGAGTGAAACAGCACTTATTGTGGTGATGATTGTAGGTGCAATTACAGCACTATTTATGGGCTTGCTAGGTATTGTACAAAACGACATTAAAAAAGTGGTGGCTTATTCGACGTTGTCACAATTAGGCTATATGACAGTTGCTTTAGGTGTTAGCGCTTATTCGGTTGCTATTTTCCACTTGATGACGCATGCTTTCTTTAAGGCGTTATTATTCTTGGCGGCTGGCTCGGTAATCGTTGCGCTACATCATAAGCAAGACATAAGAGAGATGGGTGGTTTGCGTAAAAAAATGCCGATTACTTATTGGACGTCACTCATTGGTACACTGGCACTCATTGGTTTTCCGGGATTTGCGGGTTTTTACTCAAAAGACATGATTATTGAAGCGGTGCATTTCTCAAGCCTGCCGTATGCAGATTGGGTTTATTATGCAGTAGTGGCTGGTGTGTTTATTACTGCTTTCTACTCGCTAAGAATGTTTTTCTTGGTCTTTCATGGCGAGTCAAGAATGGATGAACATACAGCGTCACATGTTAAAGAGTCACCCGTCAGCATTACCTTGCCACTGATCGCACTGGCCATTCCTTCACTCGCTATTGGCTATTTGACTATTGACCCAATGTTGTTTAATGGTTGGCTTGATAACGCCATTACAGTTAGCGCTCAACATACTTCTATGGCAAGTCTGAAGGCAAGTTTTCATGGTGCTAGCGGCATGATTCCACATGCGCTGCAAACACTTCCATTCTGGATGATGGTCGGTGGTGTTGTCAGTGCATGGGTGTTGACTTTATATAGAGCACAGTGGGCTACCTGGATTCAAACTAAATTTCACCGCAGCAATTATGTTCTAGAATCGCTTTACGGTTTTGATCGTTTCAATGACATTGTGTTTGTACAGGGTGTCAAGAAACTGGGTAATTTCTTATGGAAGGTGTCAGATTCTGGGTTGATTGACAAGATGATTGTTAATGGTAGCGCTAGGTTTGTCGGTTTCATTGGCGCCATGGTTAGGCCAATTCAAACAGGCTATGTTTATCATTACGCCTTTTTCATGATTGTTAGTTTATTAATTATTTTAACTTGGGTATTGTTTGCAGGTGAACACCCATTACTTGAGCTATAACGATGGATAATTCATTATTAAGTGTACTAATTTGGCTGCCAATTTTTGCCGGCGCATTTGTTATATTACTGGGTAACGAACGCGCTAATACCGCTAGATGGGTTAGTGTTATCGTCTCTGTATTGGTGTTTATTATGTCGCTTAGCCTGTATACAGAGTTTGATTCAACAACACACTTGATGCAATTCGAAGAAAAATCTTCGTGGATTTCACAATTTAACATTTATTACCATTTGGGTGTTGATGGTATTTCTATGCCGCTCATTATCCTGACGACCTTCTCAACTATTTTGGTTGTGGTTGCAGGTTGGGAGGTAATCCAAACACGTCCTGCGCACTATATGGCCGCTTTCTTGATGATGGAAGGGCTGATTATTGGCGTATTTGCAGCGCTTGATGCAATTTTATTCTACGCATTCTGGGAAGCATCGCTGATTCCAATGTTGTTGATCATTGGCGTTTGGGGTGGCGATAATCGTGTTTATGCGGCAATTAAATTCTTTTTATACACATTCCTTGGTTCTGTCTTTATGCTGGTATCGCTCATCTACATGTATAACAAAGGCGGGTCTTTTTCCATCTTAGATATGCATAACCTAAGTTTAACAACGGTTGAGCAGGCTTGGATTTTCTGGGCATTCTTTATGGCTTTTGCGGTGAAAGTGCCAATGTTCCCAGTGCATACATGGCTACCCGATGCACACGTTCAAGCGCCAACAGGTGGCTCGGTCATTCTAGCGGCAATTATGCTTAAGATGGGTGGCTATGGTTTCTTCCGTTTTTCGTTGCCAATCACACCGGATGCTTCGTTAGAGTTTTCAGAAGTGGTAATTATTCTATCGTTGATTGCTATTGTTTATATTGGCTTTGTGGCCTTGGTTCAACGTGATATGAAAAAACTCATTGCTTACTCTTCAATTTCCCATATGGGTTTTGTAACGTTAGGTGTATTTGCTTTATTTTTAGCCTATCAGCCGGGTGCTGCCGAAGGTGCATTGTTGGGCCTTGAGGGTGCGATGGTGCAAATGATCTCACACGGTTTTATTTCTGCCGCGATGTTCTTAGTGGTCGGTGTGTTGTACGACCGACTGCACTCAAGAGAGATTTCAACCTATGGCGGTGTGATTAACTCCATGCCAAGATTCACGGGTTTTGCAGTGTTATTTGCCATGGCAAATGCAGGCTTACCTGGTACTTCAGGCTTTGTCGGTGAATTTATGGTTATCTTGGGCGCGGTGCAAGCTAATATTTGGTATGCTGTGTTAGCAGCGACCACCTTGATTGTTGGTGCGGCTTATACACTGTGGATGGTTAAACGTGTCTTTTGGGGTGCAATCACCAATCCAGAAGTAGAGACTTTGTCAGACTTAAATGCCCGAGAATTTGGCATTATGGCCGTATTGGCTATCGCTGTAATTGCCATGGGTTTGTATCCACAGCCGGTAATTGATGTCATGCATGTCTCAATTGAGCATTTATTAAACCAAGCGCTAACCTCTAAACTTTAAGCATTATGAGTAATTCATTTACATTTGACATTTCAACCTTATCGGCAGCCATGCCAGAAATCTTTTTATTAAGTGCAATTGTTGTTGTGCTGTTATTAGATTTGTTCCTAACCAAGCAGTTCAAACAGGCGACTTATTATTTAACGCAATTAAGTTTGTTGGTTACGGGTTTATTGGCTTTTAATTTAATTGATGAGCCGCAAGCTATTATCTTTGGCGGTTCATTCATTATGGACAACATGGCATCGGTATTTAAAGTCTTTATGGCGGGTGCCACCATGGTGGCTTTGGTCTATACGCGTCACTATTTAATACAGCATTCCTTATTCAGGGGTGAGTACTTTACTTTGGTGTTGTTGTCAGTGCTAGGCATGATGGTTATGGTGTCAGGCTATAGCTTATTGACTTTATATCTTGGTTTGGAAATTTTATCGTTGTCACTTTATACACTGATTGCCATTGCGCGTGAGCGTGCAGGTGCTGTAGAAGCGGCGCTTAAATATTTTGTATTAGGTGCTATTGCATCAGGTTTGTTGCTATATGGTATGAGTATGATTTATGGTATTAGTGGCAGTCTAAATATTAATGAAATCGCCAACTTTGCCTCAAGCTCAACGCTAGACTCAAGAGAAGCTTTAATAACGAATTTTGGCCTAGTATTCTTGGTAATTGGTATTGCCTTTAAGCTAGGTGCAGTGCCATTTCACAACTGGGTGCCAGATGTGTACCAAGGATCTCCAACCTCAGTAACCATGTTTTTGTCTACCGTGCCAAAAATTGCCGCGGTAGCTATGTTGGTGCGCATATTGGTTGATGGCTTGGGCGCTATGCAGCCGTACTGGTCAGACCTATTTATGGTGTTAGCAATATTATCAATTGCCTTAGGCTCGGTAGTGGCACTTATGCAAACCAATATTAAACGCATGTTGGCGTATTCCACCATTTCGCACATCGGTTTTATTATGCTGGGTTTTGTCACTGGTGTAATTACTGGCTATGGCGCTGCGGTATTTTATGTATTGGTATATGTGCTAATGAGTTTGGCAGCCTTTGGTATGATTATTCTACTTAACAAACAAGGCTTTGAAGCTGATCAAATTTCTGATTTTAAAGGCTTGAGTAAACACTCACCTTGGTTCGCCTTGATGATGTTAGTTATTATGCTGTCGATGGCTGGCGTGCCACCATTTATTGGCTTCTACTCTAAATTATTCATACTGCAACAAGTAGTCTCAGCCGGCTTTGTGACTATTGCTGTAATCGCGGTAATTTTTGCAGTGATTAGTGCTTACTACTATTTGCAGGTGATTAAATCAATGTACTTTGAAGATGCAGATAAGGAAGTTGCTGTAACTGCGCCAATGGATATGCAGCTAGTGCTATCTATCAATGCAGTGTTGATCTTGGTGGTTGGCTTGTTCCCAGATTTTTGGATGAAGTTGTCAATCTCATTGTTCTAAATTAGTTGTTATCTATATCAATTTTTCCAATATTTGATATTTTTTTCCAAGCGTGTCCATAAATCACTTCATAGGTAGCAGGTAGCTTGCCATCTTGTCGGTAAGATTCGTACATCTTAATCATGAGTTGAAACTTGTCTTTGCCCATAAGAGATTTTGAGCGAGTGCTAACCGTTTGTGCGCCAATGGCTTTTAAGTCTCTTAATAAATCGGTAACGGTTTGATAGGTTAGGGTGAGGGTTTCCATTTCCATCACTGGTGATTGAAAACCGGCACCGAGCAGTTGATCGCCAATATCGTGCATATCAGCAAAGGTGTTAACGTGAGTTTCATTGTCCACCGCTGACCAGCTTTTTTTAAGCTCTTTGAGAGTGTCAGGGCCAAAGGTGGAAAATAAGATTAATCCGTCATTTTTGAGCACTCTATGGATTTCTGAGAACAATTGCTTAAGGTCAGGGCACCACTGCATCATTAAGCTTGAAATAACAATATCAACACTATTGTCAGCCAAGGGTAAGTGGTTAGCGTTGGCGCAAATCTTGTTAGCTGATTGATTATTCTTGAGTGAATTTTGCGCAAAATCTAAAGCAATCGTTTTGGCATTTGGGAAGCGCTTGTTTAAATTACTGCTTAACAGGCCAGTGCCAGCGCCAAGATCTAAAATAACGTTAGAGTTGGTAGTGATTACATTGAGTTTTTCATCAAGCCTAGAGGCGATTTCCTTTTGCAAAAAGGCGTGATCGTCGTAGTTGTTTGATGCTTTATTGAAGGCAGATCTTACTGTAGACATTGGTTTACTTGGATGGCCACGTTATTTAGTAGTTGAAAATATTGCCTATTGCCTGAGTTAAATTCAGAGCCTATAGGATCAATCTGTACTGTGTTAATCTTAAGCCCTTCAGTTAGTGTATTGATGCGTTTAGGGGCAACACCTGTAGATGCTAAAAGACATTTAGCCTTATTGGCCTGCATGGATTTTTTGGCTTTAATGATTTTATATATACTTAAACGCTCTTCGTGTTTTGAAGTGATGAGTGTTGATTGTTTTAATTCATTCTCTTTGATAAAGTGTCCGAACGCATTTGAATAGCTAGCAATAGACTGGTTGGAATGTTTCAAAATTTGCTGAATGTTTTGTTTTAATAGGGTTAATTTTCGATCAAGCTTTAAATAGTTTTGCTGATAGATAGCTGAGTTTTTGGTATCTAAGTTAGACAAACGATTGGTTAATTTTTTAGCAAAGTTTTGCATATGATTAATACTTAGCCATAGGTGATAGTTTGGACTATTCTGAGAATGCTCATCATGCTCATCATGCTCATCATGCTCATCATGCTCATCATGCTCATCATGCTCATCATGCTCATCATGCTCATCATGCTCATCATAAGAAGCAATATAGATTTTTTTATCTGACTCTATATTGCTCAGCGTTTTGTTTAATCCTTCTTCCATGCGTGGATGAATGGCAATAACTAAATCTGCATTTTCAACCAAAGAGAGTTGCGAAGGTTTTAGGTGAAAATGGTGAGCAGATTGATTATCTTTAAGTAATAGCTGTGGCTTGGTAATACCGTGAGTAATGTTGCTAACTATAGAGTGGACTGGTGCAATACTAACAACAAGGCTGGGTGCTGACATTGCATTGTTAGATAGCAACAGTAGTGTGATTGATAAAAGGCGAATCATCGGCATAATTATACGTATTTATTTTTGACAGATAAAGATAGCGCGCTTGGGCGCTGGCAGACCTTCAATGGTTAAATCATCATTATTCGGATCTAGAAAATCTTGAATCGATTGAGTATTGTCACCAATCCAGTGTGTGGCACGCTGCTCTTTTGGCGTGGTTTTGGTGACATTAATCAGTTTAATATTGTTAAATCCCGCTTGCTCTAGCCAAGTACGCAAGGTGTCAGTAGAAGGCAGACACCAAACATTACGCATGCGAGCATAACGATCTTCTGGAATGATTTGGTCGCCATATGTTTGATCAATAATGAGCGTTTCCAGTACAAGTTCTCCACCATTCTGCATCACATCTTTAAGCTGTTGAAGATGTAGCATGTGATCTTTTTGATGATATAAAACCCCCATGGAGAAAACCGTATCAAAAATGGATTCTACAGGCATCTGTTCAAGTTTTAACGGCAGCACATAAGCTTTTGGTGGGTTGCTTATTAGCGTTCGAATGGCCTGAAATTGATAATTGAACAACAAAAATGGCTCAATACCCAATGCCAAGTCGGCACCTTGTAAGGCCATTAAATAGGTGAAATAACCATTGCCAGATCCAACATCAAGTACCGCTTTTCCAGCTAAAGGTTGAATGTGATCTTTAAGTCGATCCCATTTCATGTCGCCACGCCATTCACTCTCTAAATTCAGTTGTCCAATTTGATAAGGACCCTTTCGCCACGGCATTAGTTGTTTTAGGAGTTGGGCTAGTTTGTCGGGGTCGATGTCGGAATCGATAGCGACAAAAGGGTGTTTGAAACTAACTGGACCAGGTTGATTGGCTTCAAGATCGATAATGGCATTTTCCCATTTGGGAACGTTGCCATTATTAACGCCAAAAGCTTGAATGGATAATTTGATTAATTGTGTGCAAATGGGAGATAAAGAGCTCGATTTGCAGTGTTTTTCAAAATCTTTAAGCATACAAAACCAGAGTGATATAAAATAGCTTTAAAAGAGGAATTTTAAATTATTTGGAGATCAAAGACATGATGAATAAAACATTAACTTTTGCAGCGGCAATTACATTAACAACTGGCCTTATTGCTGGCGGCGATGATCGTGATATGGGTCCAGTTGAAGCACTAGATTCAATGCAGCCTGTGGCTGAAAAAACAGTGATTACCGAGCAGGCGCCAGATACCATGACATTGAGCGACACGTCTAAAGTGATTGGTCAAACACCTTCTGGTTTTGCAGTAACTGAATCAGCACACCAAGCGTGTCAAGCAACTTTAGGCTTGTCGGATGACAACATTGCAAGATTTAAAGATGCGTTAGCAGGCGGTTTCTTGTTTAACACAGGGCCGATCGATGCTATGGGCACTTTATTTTCACCTGAGCGTTGGGCGGATTACTTTTCTTGTGTAAAAGGCCAGTAGGCTTAATTGTTTAGCTAAAAAAAGGCCTGCAATTGAAAGAGTGCAGGCCTTTTTTAACGTCCAAAGAAATGGTTAAATTTCCAGTAGAGAGTTTTCTTTTTCAGTTAATTTTGCTTCCACTTCTTTAACGCTAGCATCGGTGATTTTCTGAATATTTTCTTCAGCTTTTCTAGCCTCATCTTCTGAGATTTCTTTGTCTTTTAATAGATCTTTAAAATCACTGTTGGCATCACGACGAATATTGCGAATGGCAATTTTGGCGTTTTCTGCTTCATCTCTGACCACTTTAACCAAATCACGTCTGCGTTCTTCAGTCAGTGGTGGCAGTGGGATGCGAATGACTTGGCCCATAGCTTGAGGGTTTAAGCCTAAATCTGATGTCATGATGGCTTTTTCTACTGCTGCTGACATGTCTTTTTCCCAAACTGATACTTTAAGTGTACGAGAATCTTCAGCGGCAATATTACCCACTTGAGATAATGGCACCATAGAGCCGTAGTATTCAACTTGAACCTGCTCTAGTAATGAAGGGTGTGCACGACCAGCGCGAATTTTTCCAAAATTAGTTTCAAGAGAGTCAACACTCTTGCCCATGCGCTCCTTAGCGTCTTGTTGAATTTCAGCTAACATAATTAATTCCTTACAATGGTTCCTAGGGCGTTACCCTTTAAAATATTAGATAATGTGTTGGTATCTTCTAACATGCTAAAAACACAAATTTCAATGTTGTGCTCACGGCACATGGCAAATGCCGACGTGTCCATAATT
The DNA here is from genome assembly GCA_014384345.1 of Candidatus Thioglobus pontius. Classification (GTDB taxonomy): domain Bacteria; phylum Pseudomonadota; class Gammaproteobacteria; order PS1; family Pseudothioglobaceae; genus Thioglobus_A; species Thioglobus_A pontius. Next base: position 16,232 of record JACNGB010000039.1, on the reverse strand, counting down.
TGAAGATTGTTGGCAATAGCTTCGTCAAAAGTTACTGTGTCGTAACGCGTGGCATTTGGATCTTTCATAGGATCGGCTGTATAAACACCATCAACTTTAGTGGCTTTAAAGACCGCTTCTGCGCCAATTTCAATTGCTCTTAAGGTTGCGCCAGTATCCGTGGTAAAGCATGGTGCGCCCGTACCTGCTGAGAAAATAACCACTTTGTCTTCGCTCAGTGCTTGTTTGGCCTTGTTGTGATCCATTGGTTCGCAAACACCGCCACCAATTGGAAAGCCGGACATCACCAATACATCAACATCATGTTTGCTACAGGTGTCCGAAATGGCCAATGCATTCATGACTGTGGCCAGCATACCCATATGATCGCCAGTGACGCGATTCATTCCGGCTTCTGCAAGTGCTGCGCCACGGAAAATATTACCCCCGCCAACAACAATGCCCACTTCAGTGCCTTGCTCTTGCACAGACTTAATAATACTAACCACTTTATCTAATGTGGCAGGATCAACGGTATTTTCTGAGCTAGCTAGCGCTTCGCCACTTAATTTTAATAAAATGCGTTTATATTTGCTCATGTGTTGAGAATTGCTAAAGGTTAAATAATACAGAGTGATTTTACCTATCTTGTTCGTTATAATGAACCCTTTGTCCGACATAATTTCTGCATCTCATGGATCAAATTAGCATACAAGGCGCTCGCGTTCACAATCTTAAAAATATTGATATTAATATTCCTAGAAATAAGCTGGTAGTGATTACCGGTTTGTCAGGTTCGGGCAAGTCATCTTTAGCATTTGACACAATTTATGCGGAAGGTCAAAGGCGCTATGTTGAGTCATTGTCAGCCTATGCAAGGCAATTTTTATCGTTAATGGAAAAGCCTGATGTTGATCATATCGAGGGTTTATCTCCGGCAATTTCTATTGAACAAAAAGCCACCTCGCATAATCCACGCTCTACTGTGGGCACCATCACTGAGATTTATGATTATTTGCGATTGTTGTTTGCTCGAGCAGGCGTACCAAAATGCCCCGAGCATGAAATTGACCTAGACTCTCAAACGGTGTCACAAATGGTGGATAGCATTATCGCTTTGCCTGAAGGTGAAAAAATTATGCTGTTGGCGCCAATTGTGCAAAACCGAAAGGGTAGCCATAAAAAATTATTGGAAGAGTTATCTCATCAAGGGTTTTTGCGTGCACGGGTTGATGGCGAAGTGCTTTACATGGATGAGATGGATGAGCTTAATGGCAAGACCCACCACACCATTGAAATTGTGGTTGACCGACTTAAAATTCGTGAAGATATCAATTCTCGCCTATCAGAATCTTTGGAAACGGCACTTAATTTAAGTAGTGGCCTGGTTCGAGTTGCGCCTATGAGTGAAGATCCCAGCTGGGATGAGTTAGTTTTTTCGGCTAAGTTTTCTTGTGTGCAGTGTGGTTATTCATTGACTGAACTTGAACCTAGATTGTTTTCTTTTAATAATCCTGTTGGCGCTTGTCCAACTTGTGATGGATTAGGTGTTAAGGACATGTTTGATGCGCAAAAGGTAGTGGCTAATCCGGGTTTAAGTTTGGCTGATGGTGCCATTCATGGCTGGGGGCGTTCAAATGCTTATTTTTATCAAGTATTGATGCTGGTTGGGCAGCACTATGGATTTGATATTGAAACCACCTATGAAGATTTAAGTGACGAGCATAAAAAAATTGTGCTGTATGGTAGTGGTGAAGATGAAATTGATTTTTCTAAAATAAAAGGCAGGCAAGGCTGGTCAAATAAGCCTAAGCCTTTTGAGGGGGTAATACCTCGTATGATGCGTCGCTATGAAGAGAGTGAGATTCGCTCAGTTCGAGAAGAGTTGTCACGTTATGTGGTGAGTATGAATTGCGTTGAATGTGAAGGTGATCGACTGAATGAATCGGCCAGAAACGTCTTTATTGGCGGGCAAAATTTATCACACATTACCAAATTATCTATTGCTAGTATTTATGAGTTTTTAAAAGACCTAACCCTTGAGGGTTCACGCGCTCAGATTGCAGACAAGATCCTTAAAGAAATTATTCAGCGTTTAGAGTTTTTAATCAATGTTGGTTTGGAATATTTAAGCCTCGATCGTCGAGCCAATTCACTCTCAGGTGGTGAAGCTCAGCGCATCCGACTAGCCAGCCAAATTGGCGCAGGGTTGATGGGTGTTTTGTATGTTTTGGATGAGCCGTCTATTGGTCTTCATCAACGTGACAACCAAAAGCTATTAAACACGCTCACTTACTTAAGAGATATTGGCAATACAGTGATTGTGGTGGAGCATGATGAAGATGCGATCAAACAAGCTGACTATGTAATCGATATCGGCCCAGGTGCAGGCATGCATGGTGGCGAGGTAATTGCATCAGGTACACCAGAAGAGGTGGCTAATAATCCAAAATCGCTCACGGGTGATTACATAAGTGGCAGACAAAGCATTGAAGTACCTGCACAGCGAAAAACTTCAGATCGTTGGATTGAGATTAAAGGCGCTAAAGGTAACAATCTAAATAATGTTGATTTATCCATTCCTGTTGGTGTGTTAACGTGTGTCACTGGCGTATCAGGATCGGGAAAATCAACTTTAATCAACGAAACCTTGTATGCACTAGCAGCGCGAGATTTGAACCGCGCACAAACAACACCAGCTGAATTTGATTCAATTAAAGGATTGGACCAGGTTGATAAGATTGTTAATATTGATCAAAGCCCAATTGGCCGAACACCACGCTCTAATCCAGCAACTTATACAGGCATCTTCTCGTTAGTTCGAGATTTGTTTTCACAAACATTAGAAGCGAGAAGTCGAGGTTATAAGGCAGGGCGTTTTAGTTTTAATGTTAAAGGGGGGCGGTGTGAGGCTTGTAAAGGTGACGGGCTAATTAAAGTGGAAATGCACTTTTTACCTGATATTTATGTACCATGTGATGTTTGTCATGGCGATCGTTACAATCGTGAAACTCTAGAAATAACCTACAAAGGTAAAAATATTTCAGAAGTATTGGGTATGACGGTTGAAACGGCCGTAGAATTTTTTCAGCCTATTCCAAAGATCAATCAAAAATTACAAACATTAATGGATGTGGGGCTGACTTATATTACCCTAGGTCAAAATGCAACAACCCTATCAGGTGGTGAAGCGCAACGCATTAAACTGGCTAAGGAATTATCTAAGTTAGATACTGGTCAAACACTTTATATTTTAGATGAGCCAACAACTGGCTTGCATTTTCATGATATTAAGCAATTGCTAGGCGTAATTAATCGCTTGCGCGAGCGGGAAAATACGATTGTTATTATTGAGCATAATCTAGATGTGATTAAAACCGCTGACTGGATTGTTGACTTGGGTCCAGAAGGTGGCGATAAAGGTGGTTATATTATTGCTACTGGCACGCCAGAGGTAGTGAGTGAAGTCAAAGGCTCTTACACAGGTGAGTATTTAAAGAGTTACCTGTAAACCTTTAATATCTGGCATTTTAAGATTGGTTATTTCATACAGGTAATTTCGTCCACTCTTAATTTGTTTGATTAAAACGGGTAGATATTGATACTCCTTTAAGAAATAGGCTTGAATGTTGTCACCCTGATGGTTAATTCGAGCCATTTTTGTTGCCACATAATTCTCACCTTGAATATTAACTGTTTGATTGTTAAATCTTTGAAATTCTTGTGTTTTAACTGAGCTTCCGTCAGCAATTTGATAGCTAAAAATAGTTTGTTCAGGGTGTTTTTTTAAATCAAAAGCAATGGCTAGAAATATACTGAGTGGATCAGTAATATTGCCTTTGTTAGCTTTCCAGGTGTTAATCTTTGGTTGTGTTTTAGTGAGTTGAGATGAAACAATTTTAGATTGAGAGTTGATATCAATGACGTAGCTTTTGCTGATTTTCTTGTCTTCTTGCTCCATGATTTGATAAGCAACACTACTAACCCCCTGATCATTTATGTTAAAGGTTGAACTAGCAGCGATAGAGTAATCTTTAATCATGGCAGCCAATCCTGAAGTATTGGCGTTTGCTGTATAGAAGTAGCCGTCTTCTAGTTGGTGTAGCGTTCTAACTTCTTCAGCGATTTTAAGTCCATTAATGGAGAGTTGATAGTTGGCAACATGTGGTGTAAACGCCGAAACAGAAGTATGAATGAATGAAAGGAATGCTAAGATGGCAATAAATCTCATAAAGCCTGACCATCTAAAAATGCCTGACTATCCTTAAGCGTTAGCCTACCTTGAGTAAACCAATGAACCACTTCTGGAAAGAGTTTATGTTCTTCTACTAAAACTCGTTTTGCCAATGAATCTGCACTATCGTCAGCTAATACATTAACACGAGATTGAGCAATAATGGGACCACCATCTAGTTCATCTGTTACAAAATGCACACTCACGCCATGTTCAGATTCACCTGCATCAAGTGCGCGTTGATGAGTATTTAGCCCTTGAAATTTGGGCAATAAAGAAGGGTGAATGTTAAACATTTTCCCGGTATATTTCTGCGTAAATTCCGGCGTTAAAATACGCATAAAGCCAGCGAGAATAATAATTTCTGGCTGATATTGGTCAATGGTTTGGCTTAATATTTGGTCAAATTCTTCTCGTGAAGAGAATTGTTGATGATTAATTGTATGGATAGGAATATTAGCTTGTTGAGCGCGTTCAAGCCCGTAGGCGCTTTCTTTGTTGCTAATAACCGCTTCAATCTCAAGACCAATATGATTAGCATTGTCAATTAATGACTGGAGGTTTGAGCCACTACCAGAAATTAAGACAACACCCTTCATTTAAATAATAACCTGCTCGCCATCATTGTTAACAATTTCACCGATTAACCAGGCGTTTTCGCCTTGATCGCTCATGTGTTTAATGGCCGCTTCACTTTGCTCTGCAGGCACCACCAGCACCAAGCCAACGCCGCAGTTAAACACTCGATACATTTCCATAATATCAATATTTCCGTTGTCTTGTAAGAACTGGAAAATTTCAGGCAATTGCCAAGAAGTATTGTCTAGTTTTGCCGCTAAATTATCTGGCAGTACTCTTGGAATGTTCTCTAATAAGCCGCCGCCAGTAATGTGAGAAATAGCATGTACTGAAAAGTGTTCAATCAACGATAAAACAGATTTAACATAAATCTTGGTTGGCTCAATTAGAGCTTGTAGTTGGTCGTCTGTAGGCTTAGACTGTTCTAACACCTTGCGAATTAAAGAATAGCCATTTGAATGGGGACCTGAAGAACCCAGTGCAATAATATGATCACCATTGGCAACTTTAGTGCCGTCAATCACTTTGTCTTTATCGGCAATGCCAACACAAAAGCCAGCTAAATCGTATTCTTCACCCTGATACATACCCGGCATCTCGGCAGTTTCTCCACCAATTAATGCACAACCTGAAATCTTACAGCCTTCGCCAATGCCGTGGATAACGGACGTGGCTAATTCTGTATTGAGCTTGCCTGTTGCATAGTAATCTAAGAAAAATAAGGGCTCCGCACCTTGTACAATAAGGTCGTTGACGCACATAGCCACCAGGTCAATACCAATGGTGTCATGCTTGTTTAGCATTTCAGCCACTTTAAGTTTGGTGCCTACGCCATCTGTGCCAGAAATAAGAACCGGGTTTTTATATTTCTTAAGATCCAGTTCAAACATGGCGCCAAAACCACCTAAGCCAGCCAACACACCTTCACGCATGGTTGATTTAGCAATCGGTTTGATTTGTTCGATTAAGTCATTACCTTTGGTAATGTCTACGCCAGAGTCTTGGTAAGTCAATGATGACATAAGGTTTTTTCCGTATAATTAATTTTTTTAAACTTGATTTAACCTGCTAAAAAATGAATTTTTCTAGTGTGCCAAATGCGCTTTCAATTTTACGCATTATTTTAACAGTACCTGTTGTAATGACATTATTAAATCATCAATATTTTTTGGCCATGGTGCTGTTTTTTATTGCTGGTATTACGGATGCATTAGACGGCTGGATTGCCAAGCGCTATTCATTTCAATCACGATTAGGCTCTATTCTTGATCCGGCTGCTGATAAGCTATTATTGGTGAGTAGCTTTATCACCTTGTATGTGATTGGATTGCTACCTGGATGGCTATTGATTTTGGTATTCTTGCGTGATGTGATGATTGTATCCGGCACAGTTGGGTGTTTTATTGGTGCCGGTACACCCAAGGAAGAGTTGCTCTCCCCTTCAAAGCTATCAAAGTTTAATACCGCCTTGCAAATTGCCCTGGTGTTATTTTTGGTCATTGTGCAACTTTATCCAATTCAAGAGCAATGGGTGACAATATTTTTTATTATTGTAGCTACTTCCACTGTGTTAAGTGGCGCTGATTATGTGTGGATTTGGATTGAAAAAGTAATTTCACAAGAAAAACAGTAAATATCGATTATGCAACAACTTGGATTGCCAATCTCACTTGATTCAAAAATGCGCTTAAATAATTTCTTAGGCGATGAAAATCAACAATTGCTAGCGCTCATTGATGACTTATTTAACAAAGAGTCATCTACTGTATTATTTGTTTCAGGTGATCGCTCAAGTGGTAAAACACACCTGCTTCAAGGATGTGTGTTTGATGCTTTGGCGCGTAATTTGTCTGCTGTTTATTTGGACATTGAACAAGCACTGCCCGCAGAATTTATCAATACACTATCTGAGTATGAGTGGGTTTGTGTTGACAACATTGATCAATTAAACACTACTCAACAGCAAGAGTTATTCGATCTTTATAATCAAATTAAACACACCAAAACCAAGCTGGTGGTTTCAGCGTCAAAACCGCCTGGCGAGTTAAATTTATTAAAAGATTTAAAGACACGTTTATCATTGTCAGTCTCTTACTTATTGGGTCAGCTAACAGACTTGGAAAAAATGGCTTCCATTAAGCTAAAAATGCAAGATAAGAATCTAGATATTGATGACAAAGTTTATGCTTATTTGTTTAACTATGTGTCGAGAGATTTGAATGTTGTTTTGACTACAATCGATCAATTGGATCAAGCATCCTTGCAACAAAAAAACGCCATCTCTATTCCGTTCGTTAAAAAAACACTCAATATTTAAGGTTTTTGCCTAAATTTAAATTTGGCGATTCTAGGCATAAGTTGTGAAAATGGGATGTCGTTGAGCTGGGGGTAAGCGCGGTTAATTTGATTGACCAGCTCAGTAATATTATCAATTGTATTGCCGTTATCAATACCTAGTAACTCTTGCAAGGCGAGCAATCCACCCATTTTAATCTTGGACTGTTGGCCTACTGATAGGTTGTTAACATTGTGTGTTTTTAAGACAAAATCACTATTATCTCGCAAGTGGTGATAAATCGACTGACACTGTTCAGAAGCATTACCATTAAGACATGAGCCAAACTCTTTTTCAGCCACACAGTCTTTAGCACTAAATTGACAGGCGCACCTGCCACTAAGAATCAAATGAGAAAAAGGACAGGTATGGTGCTCTTGAGCCATAACAATAGGCGTTTTGTGTATTTGAGTAATGTTAGGACATTATAATAGTGGTTTTTATTGAGAACACTTAAATAGCCAATGGATTACCTACCTATTTTTATTAATATTCAGCAAAAGCCTTGTTTAGTTGTGGGTGGTGGCGACATTGCCTTTCGAAAAATCACCCTATTGTTAAAGGCAAATGCACAGGTCCATTGTGTTGATCAATCAGCTTGTAAGAGTGTTAAAGCATTAGCTAACGAAGGGAAAATTAATTTAATCGATAGAAATTTTGAAGCTGGTGATATTGATCAGCAAGTGTTGATTGTCTCCGCAACAGATGATACTGAGCTTAACACTCAAGTGTCACAATTGGCGAATGAAGCCAATATTCCGGTTAATGTGGTTGACTCACCTAGCTTGTGTTCATTTGTGATGCCGTCTATTGTTGATAGATCACCGATTGTGATCGCTATTTCATCAGCTGGAAAGGCGCCAGTTTTGGCTCGTTTGATTCGTGCAAAACTCGAAAGCACCATTCCTCACGCTTATGGAAAGTTGGCTGAATTGGCGGGTGGATTTAGAGATCAAGTTAAAGCAAAGTTTAGTAATATTGAAGATAGACGTTATTTTTGGGAGCGAGTTTTTTCAGGTATTGTGGCGGAAAAGGTTTTTTCAGGCAAAGTGGACGAGGCTAAAGTAGATATGCAAGAACAGCTTGATGGTTCGGCTGATACAGAAGTGGGAGAGGTATATTTAGTTGGCGGTGGCCCGGGTGATCCTGACTTATTAACCTTTAAAGCATTGCGCTTAATGCAACAAGCCGATGTGATTTTGTACGATCGCTTGGTATCAGAAGAGGTTATGGAGCTTGTGCGTCGTGATGCCGAGCTGATTTATGTTGGCAAAGAGCGCGATAACCACAGTGTGCCACAAGATGGCATTAATCAATTATTGGTTGATTTGGCTAAGCAAGGTAGAAGAGTTTGTCGCCTTAAGGGTGGCGATCCGTTTATCTTTGGCCGTGGCGGCGAAGAGATTGAAACGCTTGCAGAAAATGGCGTTCCATTCCAAGTGGCTCCAGGTATTACCGCAGCATCTGGCTGTTCAACTTATTCAGGTATTCCATTAACACATCGTGATTATTCCCAATCTTGTCGCTTTGTTACCGGTCATCTCAAAGACGGCAGTATGAACTTACCTTGGGGTGAGTTGGCAGTTGAGCAGCAAACCATTGTGTTTTATATGGCACTCAAAGGCGCACAACATCTTTCAGATAAGTTGATTGAGCACGGCATGCGCAGTGATATGCCAGTAGCTTTAGTAGAAAAAGGCACAACACCTGATCACAAAGTTTGGACCACAACACTAGGAGAATTGCCAAGCGTTGTCGCGACGCAACCCATTAAAGCACCAACCTTAATTATTGTTGGCGAAGTGGTTAAGCTTAGAGAAAAACTTAACTGGTTTGATACCAGTGACTAATAATTAGTCTTTCACGCAGCAATCACTGTCCTTAAAGCCAACCGCTTTAAAGATTTTGGCAGCAGGGCAAAAGCCTGTAAAGGCTGATTGAAATAAGTTAAAGCCTACAAAAAACGTTAGCCACAGCCAGCTTGCTTCTGCAAATAGATTGGCGTCGTTTAATAGTAAAGAGCCCATGATGAAAACACCTGCCATTGCTGATACTGCGTTAGTAATTGTCATTTGATTATTCCTATGTTTGAAAGTTTCCACTTTACCATTAATTAGGTATAATTTCAAATTCTTCACCCCTCGAGGGGGTGCCAACACAACGCGCGGGAGTGGTGGAATTGGTAGACACGCTGGATTTAGGTTCCAGTGTCGTAAGACGTGAGAGTTCGAGTCTCTCCTTCCGCACCATATTTTTCCTTTAAAATCAACGATTTACAAGGATTCACTAAAAAAGTTTCACTACAATTTAACTACATTTATTTTTTAAGGTGGTTAAATTGTCAAAATTTCACTTAAATAATCAGTCTATTAATTTCAAATATTTCTATGTAATTTTGTAGTTGTGGCTGTTTATGTTTTTTTCAGTTATTCCGAATATAATTTGACATGACAATGCGATTGCATTACAATAATACTTATTATTCGTTGAATGGAGGACGATATGTCTCAAGCAATCATAACAGGCGAGTCTACTTTAACAGACCGTTATCAAACCACCGTACCAGATGTTGTGCGTAAGGCCCTACATCTAAATAAAAGAGAGAAAATACGCTACACCGTTGAATCTAATGGTGATGTACGAATGTCACGTGCAAAGCAATCAGAAAGTGATCCTATATTAGATGGGTTTCTTGAATTTTTAGCTCAAGATATAAAGCAGAATCCTAGTCAATTAAAATTGATTGATAAAAAATTAGTTAGTAGAATTGAATCGCTGGTTGGAGGAGTGAAGATTGATTTGTAATGGCTGGACGATTCTTGTGCATCCGCTATTTACTGATCAGCTAAATGAACTAACTAGTCAAGTTGAAAAGCTTAAACAAAAAGACTCAGCTGGTTATGTCAATAATGCCGCAACTAAAAGATTAGCTGCTATTCATAAGCTAGCATTTGATGTTATTCCTAAAGATCCAACACTATCAATTTATAGACAAGGAAATACACTAGGTAAAGATAACAAGCATTGGTTTAGAGCGAAATTTTTTCAGCAATACCGTCTATTTTTTCGATACCATATCAAATCAAAAATAATTGTATATGTGTGGGTTAATGATGAAAAGAGTAAACGCGCTTATAGCAGTAAAACAGATGCTTATCATACATTTTCAAAAATGCTAAAAAATGGCAATCCGCCAAATAGCTGGAAGAAATTGCTAATAGAGTCCGTTAATTAGTGAAATTAACCTGTATCAGTGACACGCATACGCGCCATAGAGATTTAGACTTGCCTGGCGGTGATATTCTAATCCATTCAGGTGATTTTATGAACTCCGGACATGTTGTTGGTGATATAGCGGATTTTGCTAATTGGTTAGCTGTACAAGATTATCAACATAAAATTCTTATAGCGGGCAATCACGATCGCATGTTTGAGTATGATCCAAAAAATGCATTAAGATTGCTCGATGGTTTTGGTGATGATTCTATTGTTTACCTTCAAGATTCCGAGGTTGTTATTAATGGTATTAAATTTTATGGATCACCCTGGACACCAGAATTCTGCGGCTGGGCGTTTGCATTAAAGTCACAAGAAGAGTCAGAGCAAAAATGGTTAGAAATTCCAAACGATGTAGATGTGCTCATCACTCATGGACCGGCATATGGATATTTAGACAAAATAGAGTATCCAGTATCAGCTAATTCAACAAAAGAGCATCTTGGCGACAAAAGTTTAGCTAAACGCATTGAGAAGATAAATCCAAAATTACATGTATGCGGACATATACATTCTGCCCAAGGGGTGATGGATGGTTATGGAGAAGTAACAACCCATATTAATGCAAGTTGCTTAGGCGAGGATTATAGGTATTCACTGGGTAGAAATTATATTGAGTGGAATATTTAGTCCTTGTATGCAAGTATGATTCTGTGTACTTTCAGCCTTCCATAAAGGGATAAAGATTATGCAATATTGATAGTATTGCATAGAATTAAACTAGCTAAGTTGAAATTATTTTCTGTTTATGTTATTCTAATACATATAAAAAGTGTCAATATTTGACACATTTAATACATATAAAAATGGATTTACTTAATAAAATTAACAATAAAACGCATTCTAATGTTTTGCCATTATCGGTTATTGACACCGTTCTAGTGGGTAAATCTAGTGATGCTAAGCGTTCTTTTATTAAGCGCACATGCCAAAATGGAAGACTGATCAGAGTAAAAAATGGATTGTACTTGCGTGCCGCAGATTTAAAAAATAGTGTTTACAATGCATTTTCAGTGGCAAATTATATTATTACACCGTCTTATGTTAGCCTAGAATCCGCCTTGTCTTTTTATGGCTTAATTCCCGAAGCGGTTTACACAACCACTTCAGTAACCACTCGAAAAACCTCAAACACACACACACCAGTTGGACTGTTTTCATTCTCACATTTAAAAATTGGTTATTTTAATTTTGGTTTTTATCAAATTAAAAAAGATAATGATGCTTATTTGATTGCTACACCTTTAAAGGCACTGATGGATTTTATCGTTCTAAAAGGTAAGGAGTATGATTCAGTTAGTGATATGGTTGAAGATTTACGTTTTGATTGGAATGAGTTTGTTGGTTACAAAGAGTTTGTGAACATTGATGAAATTAACAACATGTTAAAAATTTACAAAAGCTATCGATTGCAAGTCATTCTAAAAAGTATAAAGGATCATTTATGAATAATTTAATTGAACAAAGACTGAGTCGATACAACATCAGGACTCAAGATGAAGAGACTAATGCTGTAAAGGAGATCACCCAAGAGATTATTTTGTATGCATTGTCAACTACTAGGTTTTTTGAGCATGTGCATTTTTGTGGTGGTACGGCGCTGAGAATTATTTATGGACTAGAGCGTTTTTCCGAAGACTTGGATTTCACTTTAAATACTCCCGATGAAAATTTTGATTTTGACAATTATATGTCAGATGTGTTGAACGTGCTTAAGCAGTATGGATTGGATATGCAAATCAAAAAATCTAAAGACAATACTTTTGTTAAAAAAAGAGAATTAAAAAAAGATTCAGAAAAATGGCAACTGAGCTTTCCATCATTGTCAAAGGTGGTTATTAAATTAGAGATTGATGCCAATCCACCAGAAGGTGCAATTTATACTGACAAGATTCTGGATTTTCCAATCCTGCACAAAATCAGCATTGGTACGATTGAGACATTGTTTGCAGGCAAAATGCACGCATTACTTTGCAGGGACTTTGTAAAGGGTAGGGATTGGTATGACTTCCTGTGGTATGTTAAAAATAATCATTCGATTAATTACGATCTATTGCAATATGCACTGTTTCAAATGGGCCCATATAAAGGTCAAAATATTCCAAATTTTAATAAAGAGTTTGTGAAAATGGAGTTATCTAAAAAAATTGAAAACCTTGACTGGAATAAGGCAAGGTCTGATGTTGAAAGATTTATCAAGCCAGAAGAGGTTGAGTCGCTAAATTTATGGAGCGTAGATCTATTTTTGAGTAGAGTTGAACAATTGTAAAAATAACCACAAAATCGAAAAATATTCATGAAATACAAGGTAAAGAACAAGCTAAAACATGCGGTTAGACACTCTAAGCTATTTAGAGCTAAAATATTTAAAGATAAGAAAAAAGAGCAGAAGAAAAAAGGTGTGCAGCCCTAATTTGCATTAGATTGACCGCATGGATTTTTGATAAATAGGGTATATTTAGAACTTAAATTTAAATAGCTCATTATGAAAAAAATTAACGATTTAGTTGCTGTTGATAAGCCCAGAGAAAAGCTTGAGACTAAAGGTGCTTCAGCCTTAAAAGATTATGAGTTAATGGCAATACTAATGGGTTCTGGTAGCAAGGATAAGGATGTACTCCAGCTCTCTCGTGAAATCATTAAAAATTTTGAAAATGATTTTGAAAATATCACGCTTGATAGTCTTTTAAAAATTAGCGGCTTAGGCAAAGCTAAAGCCAGCAAAATTATCTCAGCGATTGAGCTAAGTCGAAGATACCTCATTAAGCAAAATACTAAAATCACTTCACCTGTACAAATATACGATGAGCTTAGAGATTTTAAAAACAAACAACAAGAGTACTTTATTGTTATCACACTAGATGGTGCAAATCATATTATTGAAAAACGCGTGGTTTTTATTGGTACACTGAATAGCTCTTTAGTGCATCCACGCGAAGTATTTGCCGATGCACTGACTGATAGAGCAGCTGGAATTATCATTGCACACAATCACCCAAGTGGTAATCTTGAGGCTAGCAAAGAAGATATTAACATTACTAATCGTCTTAAAGATGGCGCGAAGCTTTTAGGTGTTGATTTGATGGATCATATTATTTTTAGTAAAGATGGATTTGTTAGTCTGCAAGAGCAAAACAAATTATAAAAGGAAAATTTAATGCCAGAAAACAACAAAAACTTTGAATCAGCACTATTTAACACCGCAGATAAATTGCGCAAAAATATTGATGCTGCAGAATATAAAAACGTGGTTTTAGGGCTTATCTTCCTTAAGTATATTTCTGATTCATTTTCTGAGCTTTATAACCGACTTGATGCTGACGATTTTTCAGATGCCGAAGATAGAGATGAGTACATAGCTGAGAATATATTTTTTGTACCAAAGGATGCGCGCTGGGGCAGCTTACAAGCCAAGGCAAAGCTGCCCGAAATTGGCGTTGAAATTGACAACGCCATGTCTGCCATTGAAAAAGAAAATATTGAGCTAAAACACGTATTGCCGAAAGTTTACGCCAAGCCTAATCTTGATAAAACAGCACTCGGACAGCTCATTGATGTCATCTCTGATATCGAGCTTCAAGCTCAAGACGAGCATTCAAAAGATTTACTTGGCAGAGTGTATGAATATTTCTTAGGCGAATTTGCCAATGCAGAGGGCAAGAAAGGCGGGCAATTCTACACCCCAAAATCCATCGTAAAACTCATGGTAGAGATGATTGAGCCATACAAAGGCAGAGTGTACGATCCTGCTTGTGGTAGTGGCGGTATGTTTGTCATGAGTGAAAAATTCGTTGAGGAGCATCAGGGTAATATTTCTGATATTACCATTTATGGTCAGGAGTCTAATCAGACTACTTGGAAGCTCTCAAAAATGAACCTTGCAATTCGAAATATCAACTCGCAGTTTGTATCGTGGAACACTCAAGGCAGTTTTTTGCACGATTCGCATCCTGATCTAAAAGCTGATTACATTTTGGCCAATCCACCATTTAATCAAAAAGAATGGGGGCATGATATTCTCGCTGAGGACGCTCGTTGGAAATACGGCCTACCGCCCGCAGGCAATGCCAACTTTGCTTGGATGCAACACATGCTCTATCACCTTGCGCCAAATGGTGTTATGGCAACTGTTCTGGCAAATGGTAGTTTGAGTTCCAATACTTCTGGCGAGGGCGATATTCGCACAAATCTAGTTAAAGCTGATTTAGTCGATTGCATTGTTGCCTTGCCGAAACAGTTGTTTTACAACACAGGCATTCCAGCCACTATTTGGATACTGCGCCGCAATAAACAGCAGCGCCAAGGCGAAACGCTATTTATTGATGCTTCAGAAATGGGCTTTATGAAAGACCGAGTGCATAGGGAATTTGCCCCAGAAGACATTCAGACTATCGAGCAAACTTATCATAATTGGAAAAACAACACAGACTATGAAGACATCAAAGGCTATTGCAAATCTGCACAACGTGCAGAACTAGAAAAACACAACTTTGTGCTTACACCTGGGCGCTATGTTGGCATTCCTGATGAAGAAGATGACGGCATTCCCTTTGCGGATAAAATGCAAGAACTAACGCAAACACTTGCCAAGCAAATGACACAAGAAAAATTACTTGATGAAAACATCAAAATTCAATTGGCAAAAATAGGCTTTAAGCTATGAGCAAAGATATAATTATTTATCAAGAAAAAGGTCATGATATTGAGGTTAGATTGGATGTTAACCAAGAAACCATTTGGATGTCTCAAGCTGATATGTCAGAACTTTTCGATAAAGATACAGATACGATAGGTTTGCATCTGAAAAACATTTATCAATCTGGCGAGTTGAAAGAAAAGGCAACTACCGAGAAATCCTCGGTAGTTCGTCAAGAAGGAAATAGACAAGTAAAAAGAAAAATTAACTTTTATAACTTAGATGCAATTATCTCGGTTGGTTATAGGGTGAACTCAATTAAAGGTACGCAGTTTCGTATTTGGGCTACACGCACTTTAAAAGATCATCTGTCAAAAGGCTTCACTATTAACCCATCACGCATTGAGCAAAATTACGCCAGCTTTATGCAAGCGGTGGATGAGGTAAAAACACTCACCAGTAATAACACCTTGCTTAAAGCGGATGATGTATTAGTATTAATCAAAAGCTTTGCTCATACTTGGTTTTCACTTGAATCATTTGATGAAGACAAACTACCTAAAGGTGGCTTAACCAAACAAGATATTCAGTTAGAATCCAGCACTTTGTATGAGGCTATAGCTCAATTAAAACAAGGTTTAATTGCCAATAATCAAGCCACTCAACTGTTCGCCCAAGAAAAGAAAGAAGACACTTTGGCAGGGATATTTGGCAATGTTTTTCAATCAGTATTTGGTGAAGACGCCTATCCAACCATTGAAGAAAAAGCCGCACATTTGCTTTATTTTATTGTTAAAAATCATCCATTTAATGATGGTAACAAACGCACAGGCGCGTTTACATTTATCTGGTTTTTGCAAAAAGCCCAAATTGATTTTAGAGCCAAAATCACCCCAGAAGCATTAACAGCAATTACCTTGCTGATTGCCCAAAGTGATCCAACGGATAAAGACAAAGTCATTGGCTTGGTAGTTGTATTGTTAACAGGAAATCACCATGAGTGAATTGCCAAACGGCTGGATTGAGACAGAAGTTGGATTGCTTCCTGAAGATTGGAAGCCTGTAAAGGCAAGTATTTTTTGTGATAAAGTTGCTGATGGAACGCATGACTCCCCAAAAAAATCTGAAGAAGGGAAATGGCGGATTCGACTCATAAGTGCACAACTCCCAATTGACGAGCATCAACACCCGTC
>JACNGB010000021.1 GCA_014384345.1 Candidatus Thioglobus pontius | reverse complement strand
TCTGGTTCCGGCCTCCATACACAAAAAAGCCCGATTTTTATCGGGCTTTTTTATTTTATTCGCTCATATTTTTTATCCATACATCTATCATACCTATCATTATAATCAGGAGTAATGCTCCAAGCTTTAAACTCGCATTCTGTCATAGCCTTTGTGTCGGGATAATACTCTTCTACACACTTACTTGTCAATGCCCTTTTTTTAACAGATAAATCATAATACTCTTGCCCACAAAGCTGTATAGTTCTTGCTCTTTCGTATTCTTGTGCAGCAATATTTTTATTTAATCCGTATACCTCACGTTCATCATAGGTTAGAATTTTTATCTCTTCAGATGAAATTGAATTCATCAGATCTACAAGGTTTTCCGAAACGCCAAATTTTGAAAAATACTGTTTAAATTTAGGAGTAAGAGACTTGTATTTATCAAGGTACTCATAATAACTTAAATTGTCTACAGAAATATCTTTAGCAAAAGGTCTATGCACCCCTATTTCTCCCACAGCGTAACGCGTCTTTGCTGCAGCATAAATAAAAACACATGCACTATAACACTTGCTTGGAGCTGACACTATCACTTCAACATTTTTATCTGCAATAAAATTACCTATTTTTATAGCTTCCATTATTAGTCCGCCACTACTATTTAATATTAGCCGATTGTAAGCTAGATTTTTATATTCAGAAGTATAAAGCGCACGCGATGATAGTAATTCAAAAGCTAACTTTACTTTTTTAAATGTGTCTTGAGTGATATTTCCATCAAGGTAGACAAGTCTTATCTTGCACTTTTCTCCAAAATTTTCATCAATATATGCACTTGAATCTTTATAGTTTGAATCTGCATAAAGAAAAACTCCTTCTGAGTCTGAACAACTTTTCCTATCAAATTCCAATCCAACCTCTGCTGCAAAAGCTACATGGCAAGTAAAAATCAACAATAAAAAAAATTTCATAATTAAATACAAAAAAAATAATTAATCCATCATACCAAACACATAGTATTGATAATTGATTAATTCAAAAAAATAGGAAATAATGGAAATAGGCCTTATTTTTGAATAAAAAACCCACTTTTATGCTTTAAAATGCCATTTTTAAGAAAAAAATACCCACTAAATGGTGTTTTTAGTGGGTATTTGGTAAAATTTAGCAAATATTACAACTGGCTTATTTTTACTATTTTAGCGCTTTTAAGCGTAATCTAAGCGCATTTAACTTAATAAAACCGGCTGCATCTTTTTGGTCGTATGCACCTTCATCATCCTCAAAAGTTGCGATTTTTTCGCTAAATAATGAATCGTCAGATTTACGCCCAACCACAGCTATACCGCCTTTATAAAGCTTAAGGCGCACGGTTCCGTTAACGCTTTCTTGAGTTTGATCAATCGCTGCTTGCAGCATTTCACGCTCTGGTGCAAACCAAAAACCGTTGTAGATCATCTCAGCATATTTTGGCATTAGCTCGTCTTTAAGGTGAGCTGCTTCACGATCGAGCGTTAAAGACTCCATAGCACGGTGAGCCTTAAGCATCACGGTGCCGGCTGGAGTTTCGTAACAACCGCGTGACTTCATACCAACAAAACGGTTTTCAACAATATCATCACGACCAATACCGTGCGCACCAGCGCGGTGATTCAACACTTCCATCACCGTTGCCGGGCTCATGGCTTCACCGTCAATGGCTACAATATCACCCTTTGCATAAGTAAGTTCAATATATTCAGCCTTGTCAGGTGCATTTTCAGGTGACACTGTCCAACGCCACATATCGTCTTCTGGCTCTGCCCACGGGTCTTCCAGAATGTCGCCCTCATAAGAAATATGTAATAAGTTAGCGTCCATTGAATAAGGAGATTTTTTATCTTGTTTTTGATAATCAATTTCAATGCCGTGACTTTCAGCAAAGTTCATTAGACTTTCGCGAGACGATAATTCCCACTCACGCCACGGCGCAATCACTTGAATATCAGCATCGAGTGCATAAGCATTCAATTCAAAGCGCACTTGATCATTACCCTTGCCGGTTGCACCATGTGAAATGGCATCAGCACCAACTTCATTAGCAATTTCAACCAAGCGTTTAGAAATCAATGGTCGTGCGATCGAGGTACCCAAAAGGTATTCACCTTCATAGATGGCGTTGGCTCTAAACATTGGGAAAACAAAATCACGGACAAATTCTTCACGCAAATCTTCAATATAGATTTCCTTAACGCCCGCTGCTTTAGCTTTAGCGCGCGCCGGCTCAACTTCTTCACCTTGGCCAATATCAGCCGTAAAAGTAACCACTTCACACTGGTAAGTGTCCTGCAGCCATTTAACGATAATACTTGTATCTAATCCACCTGAATAGGCTAATACTACTTTATTCATCTTTGTTCCTTGCGCTCATCTGAGTCGTACTTTTTTCAAAATTTATGGTTTTTACCAATAAGACATTATCCAGCTGATCAACCACCTCAACCGTCCACTCGCCTGTCCAAGTGTGCCAAATGTTTTTACTTGACCAAACGCGCCAGCGCTTACCCTTAATATCAAAGCTAATTTCAGCCTTGATATTATCCTTGTATAGCCAACGATGCGTAATTCGATCGCCAGCTAAATTTCGAATATTGGTAAAGAAGTAGATTTTACCTAAAGAATCATCCGCTTCTGTGATTATCTGTTGGGGCTGTCTATCAACCACGCTGCTTGCAAAAACTGCTTGAGAAATATGCTCATGTGGCCAATCTGCCCAAGTAGCATTGACTATCAATAAACACAGTAGTAGTACCTTTTTCATCATTTCACCCAATCCACAATATGTAATTCAACTTCCTCTTCCTTAACCAGTGCATCCGAGAAAGTTCGTCCACGTACTGAAATGCCTGCTAAATGCACTGATTCAGGATCTTGACTAATCAATGGGTGCCAATCAAACAATGGCTTGCCCTCATGTAACAACCGGTAGGCACAGGTATTTGGCAGCCAGTTAAATTTTTCACCCCAATCGGGATAAATAGTCAAACAATCAGGCACATATTGAGCTCTGGTATCGTAATGTGGACACCGGCAGGTTTGCTCGTCCATATAGTGACAAACCACATCAGTAAAATAAATATCACCGGTGTCTTCATCTTCAAGCTTATGCAAACAGCAACGCCCGCAACTATCACACAAAGATTCCCACTGATCGCGTGACATGTCTGCCAAACTCAACCTTTCCCAGAAATGTCGCGTCTTGGCAGCCACCAACTAAAAAGATCCGCTAACTAAATACACTAACAACTGCTTACCTTCAGCATTTCCCTGACGGGCAGAAGCGCTTGCCCAATAATAGGCTTTTTGATAGTTAGCTTCAACACCAATGCCATTTAGATACATCATGGCTAAGGAGTTTTGAGAACGAGCAATATTTTGATTGGCTGAGCGCTGCATTAGTAAAAATGCTTTGCGTTCATCTTTGGCAACCAGTTCACCAATACTATACAAAGTACTTAAGTTATGCTGCGCAATGGGATTGCCTTGTTGCGCACTAAGCATGAGTTTTTCCACATTATTCATCATGGTGGCGTTGCTAGCAATTGAGTCCAAAATCTGCTGCTGATTGGGAATTAAAGCGGTTAAATCTGGCATAATTTGCATAGCTACATCATCTAAACTATGATCTATTTTGGTTGCTATTGGCGCTTCAACTGCTGGCTGTGCATCCGCCTCAATAGGCTCAACAATTACTGAAGAAGCCTCTGCAAGTTCCAATGCTAACGCCTCTTTATTAGATTGCTCAAGCGCTTCTAAATCAAGTAGCAGTGCCGTGGCCAAATCTACAGATTGCTCGCTGGCTTTTGTTAACCATTGCTTCGCCTCTATAGTATCAGTATGCTCTTGACTGAATAATAATTTTCCCAATTGAAATTGCGCTTGTGCATGTCCCGCCTTAGCCGCCGCCAATAGCAAAGCTTGTGCTTGTGCCTCATCTTTAATAACACCCTTGCCATCAAGCAAATTCATGGCCAAGGCAAATTGAGCAAGCACATAGTCCTGCTCGGCAGCCTTACGATAATAAAAAACAGCTTGTGCATAACTATTGCGCTGTTGATAAAACTCGGCCAAATGAAATTGTGCCTCTGGATCTAACTGGTTAGCTGCACGCAAATACCAAGTTTGCGCTAAGTCATCACTTTGCTCAACGCCAACGCCTTTTTCATATAACTTAGCCAGGGTTAACTGTGCCATTCCATAACCCAATTGAGCGGCGCGTTCATACCAACGAAATGCTGCTTCATTATCAATGTCAGCGCCTTCGCCCCGGCGATACATTACCGCTAAATTATATTGCGCTGCAACAAAATCTTGCTCTGCTGCTTTTTCATACCAAGTCAGTGCTTGAGCTAAGTTTTGAGCAGTGCCAATGCCGTGATAATAGCCATTAGCAACATTAAATTGCGCGCTAGCGAACCCTTGTTCAGCAACTTGGGTATACCAATAAAACGCAAGCTTTTCATCCGCTTTAACGCCAATGCCATTATGGTACATATTAGCCAAGCTAAATTGTGATCTGGCATCGCCACTCTTGGCTGCTTTTTCCAATTTGGTCAACAATAGTTCACCAGAAAGCTCACTGGTTTCTTCTAACGCTTGAGATTGATGCTTAACAATCTCATGACCATTGTCCGGCTGCAATATTTGCAATGCCTGAGCAGGCAAACAAATCATAGCAATAAGAGAAATAAACTTAATCATGGAAAATAAACTAACATAAAGCTGAGATACAGCTTTATATTTTATCTGATTTAAAGACCGCTGTATTAGTTAG
The DNA here is from genome assembly GCA_014384345.1 of Candidatus Thioglobus pontius. Lineage (GTDB taxonomy): Bacteria > Pseudomonadota > Gammaproteobacteria > PS1 > Pseudothioglobaceae > Thioglobus_A > Thioglobus_A pontius. Next base: position 4,419 of record JACNGB010000021.1, on the reverse strand, counting down.
TCAATGCTAGTGATTAAGCGTTCAATACCGATTGCCACACCCGAGCACTGTGGCAAAGGTTTTTCCAATTGTATTAAGAAATCAGCATCTGGCGACATAACCGTTTTATTTAATTGTTGACGCTTGTCATTTTCACGATTGAAAATTTGTCTATAGGCTTGAGCATCTTGCAACTCATCATAACCATTAGCCACTTCTACGCCTGATAAATACAATTCAAAGCGATGTGCAATGCGCCCTTCAACTTTAGATAAGGCGCTTTGAACTGCTGGATAATCATAGATAAAACAAATGGGAAATTGTGTTAATTCTGGCTCGCACAATGCAGTAAATAGAAAAATTTGCAAATCTTCTATCCATTCAAAATCAGTGCTTAAATCATGTGCTTTAGCGATTAGTTTTAACACATCAAAATCCGTATTAAGGATATCAATACCTGCAAATTGTATAAATGCCTGCGTGTAAGACAACTTAACCACCTCGCCTTTAACCCCTAAACTTTTAACCAATTCAGCCACATCATCCATTAACTGATGATGATCAAAATTCAAACGATAATATTCCAATAGTGTAAATTCGTTAAAATTTTGCGAGCCCTGTTCATTATCTCGAAACACCTGACAAATTTGAAAAATATCTCCACTGCCTTGTGACAACAGTTTTTTCATTTCTAATTCAGGAGAGGTGTGCAAAAATTTTGATTGCTGCTGAATGTCTCGATTAACCGACATGCCGATACTGTCAATATAGACATCAGTCGTTGGATGGCTTAACAAATGCGGGGTTTGCACCTCAAGAACATTTTGATAATCAAAAAATGCTCGGATTTTTTCTAGTAATTTAGCCTTTTTAATTAACGCTTGTCTCATGTTAAATGGCTAAAAATAAATACTTCTTCGAGGTAATTAGGTTCGACCAGCGTATTCATTGGTGCGAGTATCAACTTTTACTTTTTCACCAATGCCAATAAATAACGGTACTTGAACTACGACACCGGTATTCATCGTGGCTGGCTTACCGCCAGTGCCTGCTGTGTCACCCTTAAGACCAGGATCAGTATCCACCACTTCAAGCAGCACATGGTTTGGTGGCGTGACTGAAATTGGATTATTATTCCAAAGGGTAACTACACACATATCCTGCTCTACTAAATAACCCCTAACATCATCCATATTACTATCATTAATGGTGAATTGATCAAACGTATTGGGATCCATAAAATTCCACTCATTGCCATCGTTATACAAATATTGCATATCAAGCTCCATCACGTCCGCACCTTCTAAAGATTCACCTGATTTAAAGGTTTTTTCCAGAGTTTTTCCAGTGATCAAATCTTTAAACTTAACCTTGTTAGACGCTTGACCTTTACCGGGTTTGCGAATCTCATTACTGATGATTGAACAAGGGTTACCGTCTAACATGAGTTTCAAGCCGTTTTTAAATTGACTGGTAGAGTAATATGCCATTTTTTAACCTATTAAGTGTAAAATTCAAGCATCTTATTTTACGCACTTTTTCATGCACATACACGAATACCAAGCCAAAGGCTTATTTCGACAGTTTAATATTAACACCCCATCAGCTATTCTGATTAATTCAACCCAGGAAGCGAAGCAAGCTTGCGCTGATTTGGGTGGTGATATTTGGGTAGTTAAAGCACAAGTTCATGCAGGTGGTCGTGGCAAAGGTGGCGGTGTTATTCTATGTCGTAGCATCGCAGCAGTAGAAGAAGCTTGCAACACACTATTTGGCTCTCGTCTCATTACACCACAAACTGATGCCAAAGGTCTGCCGATTAATCAAATCCTGATTGAAGGTGGACAGAATATTAAGCGTGAATTATATTTAGGCTTATTGGTTGATCGTCAAACTCAAAAAATTACCATTCTAGCTTCCACAGAAGGCGGCATGGATATTGAGCAAGTGGCTGCTGAAACGCCCGATAAAATCATTAAATTTGGGGTTGATCCATTAGGCGAATTAACCACTAACGATTGCACATCAATTGCAAAAAAGCTTAATTTACAAGACGCATTAGCTGAGCAATTTGTCACAACTCTGATGGGTTTATATGAAATATTTACCACTAAAGATGTCAGTCTAATTGAAATCAACCCGCTCATCACTACGACTGAAAATAACCTTCTAGCGCTCGATGGCAAAATTGATTTTGATGATAATGCTCTATACCGACACGAAGACATTCTTGAACTACGCGACATATCTCAAGAAGATGAAAAAGAAAATGAAGCGAGTGAATATCAACTTAATTACATTTCATTAGATGGCACCATTGGCTGTATGGTCAATGGTGCGGGGCTTGCCATGGCTACCATGGATTTGATCGAACACCACGGCGGATCACCGGCTAACTTTTTAGATGTAGGTGGTGGCACTACGGCTGAGCGTGTTGCTAAAGCCTTTGAGTTAATTCAAACTGAGAAAAATGTCGCTGGCATTTTGGTCAATATTTTTGGTGGCATTGTTCGTTGTGACTTAATCGCACAGGGCATTCTACAGGCCATTGAAAAAGTTGGATTAAACCTACCAATTGTTGTGCGTCTAGAAGGCACTAATGCTGCCGAAGGACTCAAACTACTCGATGAATCTGATGTGCAAATCCATACCGAATCTGACCTTACTCAAGCAGCCATTAAAATTGTGGAGTTGTCAAAATGAGCGTATTAATCAATAAAGACACTAAAGTCATCACTCAAGGTTTTACTGGCAAGCAAGGCACCTTCCATTCTGAACAGTCTATTGCTTATGGTACGCAGTTTGTTGGTGGTGTCACACCTGGCAAGGGTGGTCAAACTCACCTTGATCTACCAGTATTTAACTCAGTTAAAGAATCTATGGCTGAGACAGGTGCGACTGCCACCATGATTTATGTACCACCGCGTTTTGCTTACGCATCTATTATCGAGGCGATTGAAGCGCAAATGCCAGTTATTGCTTGCATTACTGAAGGCATACCCGTGCAAGATATGCTTAAAATCAAAGCCATCTTAAAAGATTCAGATTCGACGCTCATTGGTCCTAACTGCCCGGGTGTCATTACGCCTGATGAGTGTAAACTCGGCATTATGCCCGGTAACATTCACCAAGCTGGCAGCGTTGGCGTGGTATCTCGCTCAGGTACTTTAACTTATGAAGCGGTACATCAAACTACCCAAGCTGGGCTTGGTCAAAGCACTTGTATTGGCATTGGTGGTGACCCTATTCAGGGCATGAATTTTATTGATTGCTTGGCGTTATTTGAAGCTGACGAACAAACAAAATCTATCATTATGGTGGGGGAAATTGGCGGGTCAGCTGAAGAAGAGGCAGCAGAATATATTCAGTCTCACGTATCTAAGCCAGTGGTTTCTTATATTGCCGGGCTCAGTGCGCCAAAGGGCAAGCGTATGGGGCATGCGGGCGCAGTTATTAGTGGTGGCTCTGGTAAAGCAGAAGATAAAATTAAAGCACTTGAAGCTGCTTGTGTAGCCATTTCACCAACTCCTGCCACCATGGGCTCAACCTTATTGGAAATTTTAAAATAATAAAGACCAGGGAAGGCAAAGCCTTCCCACATGTAACTATGAAAAAACCGATTGCTGTATTGGGTATTGGCGAACTTGGCAGTGTTTTTGCAAGAGCGTTTCTAAAAAATAATCACCCTGTTTATCCAATTACTCGAAAAACGGATATTAATGAGTTGGCCAATCAAATTGATCCTGAGCTAATTTTAGTCTGTACTGCTGAAGGTGATTTGCAATCCGCATTAGCTTCTATCCCTTCTATCTGGAAAGATCGTGTGGCGATGATGCAAAACGAACTGCTGCCACGTGATTGGGAGGCGCATAACTTTACAAATCCTACTGTAATTTCAGTGTGGTTTGAAAAGAAAAAAGGCATGGATTCAAAGGTATTAATCTCATCGCCTGCACACGGTCCAAAAGCGCAAATTCTCACCGAATCTCTTGCGCTAATCGATATTGTGGCACATGCTGTTGCTAATGAAGATGAATTGTTATTTGAGCTGGTACTCAAAAATCTCTACATCCTGACAACTAATATCGCCGGCATGGCTATTGAGCCAGGCAGTAATGTTGACGACCTACGTAACAATCACATCGATCTAATGCGCAAAGTATCTGCCGATGTATTAAAACTTCAAGAGTCACTAACTGGAAAAACTTTCAGTGAATCAGCATTAGAAAAAGGCATGATTAAAGCCTTTGAAGGCGACCTAGAGCATGGTTGCATGGGCAGATCTGCCCCGGCCAGACTCGATAGGGCGCTAGAATTAGCGAACGAATTTAACTTAAAACTGCCAACTCTTCAAAAAATTAAAGATCATAATTAATAAATAGTTTGGGTCAAGACAACTTAAGCGACTCTTTTCTAAAAATTCCAAGCAAAATTTTGTAA
>JACNGB010000031.1 GCA_014384345.1 Candidatus Thioglobus pontius | reverse complement strand
CGACTAAACACCAGCACCTGATACCAGCTGTGATCTTTAATTAGCTTGGTAAGTAACGCTTGTTTTTTAGATTTATCAACCGGATGAATCCACTGCTTGACTGATTTCACGGTGGAGTTTCTAGGAGTAACTGAAATTTCAACCGGATTATGCACTAAGGTTTTAGCCAGCTTTCTAATCTCATCAGAAAAGGTTGCTGAAAACATTAACGTCTGTCTTTTAGCAGGTAAAATCTTTAAAATACGCTTAATATCGTGAATAAAGCCCATATCTAGCATTCTATCTGCTTCGTCAAAAACAATGATTTCTAGTTGATCAAATCTAACCGCATTTTGTGAATAAAGGTCTAATAAGCGCCCAGGTGTTGCTACCAATATATCTACGCCGCCTCGAAGCTTTTGCATTTGCGGATTGATTTTCACCCCGCCAAATACCACCGTTGACTTGAGTGGCAGTTGTTTTCCGTAGGTATCAACACTGGCTTGCACTTGTGCTGCTAGCTCACGTGTTGGCGTTAAAATCAGCGAGCGAACTTGGTTTGACTTAGTCGGCTGACCCTCTGACAATAGTTGCAAAATTGGCAAAGTAAAGCCTGCGGTTTTACCGGTGCCGGTTTGTGCCGCTGCCATGACATCTTTACCCTCTAATACCAGAGGAATGGACTTCTCTTGAATGGGTGATGGCTTGTCATAGCCTTGCTGAGAAACTGCCTTCAGAATTAACTCTGACAAGCCTAATTTAGTAAAACCCATGGAAGAATGCTGATGAAATAAAGATGTATATTTTACATTGACATCTTATAATAAAAAATATGAATAATTATCAAGCACTAAAAAGCCCTTGTGTTGGCATTTGCAAATACAACAAAAACAACTATTGTGTTGGCTGCAAACGCCATAGTGACGAAATTAGTGGCTGGATTAACTATTCAGACGACGTTCGAAAAGCCATCATGCAAGATCTTAAAGATCGAAAGATCGATTAGCTCTTGTCAATTCCACTAGTAAGATTTTTTATGAGTGCTTATTATAAAAATTCAATTTGATTTTATTCAAAATAATTAATGCAACAATGGTCATGATTGCGCCTACGATTGTCGTCCATTGCCAGGTCTCTTTTAAAAATATAACACTCAGACCAACGGCAAAAAGCGGCACCAAAAACGTAAAAACACTGCCTTGTCTTGAGCCAAGTCGTTGCAATCCTAAAAAATAGACGGTGGTGGCGAAGGTGGTGGATGCAATGGTAACGATTAAAAAATTAATCCAAAAAATGCCGTCCATGGCAAATATAGACCCATAAGTGGGTTTAAAGAAGAACAGCGCATCAATAATGGCGGTTATTAAATAAATATAAAAACTTAAAACTGCTGGATTAATCCGCTTAGCATAAGAACTCACAATAGACATAACAGCCCAAAAACTAGCTGCTGCCACCATGTAAATGTTATGACTAATCCATATTTGTTCAGCACTCAAATGCCAAACATCCATCGTAGTGATAACACCAGCTGCACCCAATCCTAATGCTAGCCAATCAATTATTTTTGGTTTTTTCTGCTGACTAAATAGCATTAACAAATAAACCAATATTGGCATTAATGTGGTTACCACAGCGCCGGACAATCCTGGCGAGCCATACTGGGTACTTAGAAAATAAAATTTAGTATAAAAAATCAGTAACAGCGCAGCTAATGCGGCAATAGTTAAATTTAACCAATCAATTTTAAAAGATAGCTTCATCCACACCAATACTGGCACCATGGTAATACTGGTTAATACGTATCGATAGGTGATAAATTCGTGCTCTGTTATGTAGGCGGACAATACGTTAGCAATTGGCCAAGAGGCACCCCAAAACAACATAGCCAACACCATCCAAAAATAAAGCCGATTGTTCATCATGACAACCCAAGTAGCACACCTGCTAACACCATTACCACAGCAACCATCTGATTAATACGCCGATCCATGTGAGGCTTGGTGAATAGTACCTTAATCTTAACCACGCCAACATTAATTAAACTGATGCCGGCCAACAAACCCACGCCAACAGTCAATAAAATACTCAGTGCATAATACAAATCAACTTGGGTTAAATCTATAAATGCCGGCAAAATAGCAATATAAAAAATCATCACCTTGGGGTTGGTTAACGAGATTAACAATCCAGTTAAAAGCTCTTTTAGGTCGCTTTTATGCTCAGCCCGGGTTTTTAATTCAACCTTGTGCGCATACCAAGATTTATAACCCAAATAAATTAAATAAACACCGCCCAATACCCGCACATAATCCATCATTGGCGTGATCAATTCAGCGAATAAATCCAAAGAAAAGATCACCACTGACAAATAAATTAAATCGCCCAACACCATGCCGAACGATAAATAAAATGCTGGCCAAAAACCTTGAGAAAGGCTTTTAGCAAAAACTGCGAGCGTGCCTGGACCTGGTGTTATTACAAACACAAAGGCAATAAAAAATAGCGCAAAAAATTCAATAATAGTCATCAAATTATCTTTAATATAAAGCCACAAAAACACCGACTAGCATCATGGTAATACCGGTTATTTTATTAACTTTCTTAATAACCTGCGGGTTTTCAATAGACTGTCGCAGTCTAAGCCCTAATATATTAGCCAAGCTCAGCACAAACAGCACAGTAATACCTACCACTACAATCACTTCAATTTCAATTGCCAGAGTCAAATTATTCAAATCAATGAAAACTGGCAAAAAAGACAAATAGTAAATAATGGTTTTAGGGTTAGTGCCACCGACCACAAAACCAGCAAACAATAATTTAACAACAGATTGCTGACCACTATCTGCTTCAAAGCTCACGCCTTTTGAGCGATATTGTTGAATACCAATATAAAGCAAGTAAGCAGCACCAAAAAACTTCACATAGACCATGCTTTGCTCGATCGTTTGCGCTAGAACACTCAAGGCAAACATTGCAATTGACACATACAAAATATCGCCAATAACATGCCCCGCTGAAAGCCATAAAGCAGCAACTGGCCCATATCGAGTTGAGGTTGCCAATACCGCAAATAAACCCGGCCCTGGCGAGATGGCATAAACAAATGTCGCAAAGGTTAAAGACAGTAGCGTTAATAGATCCATCTGCTATAATTCAAATATTATTTAAACATTGATTTTAACGCCTTATGAATTTAGATTATCTTGATTTTGAACAACCAATTGCCGACCTTGAAGCCAAGATTGAAGCGCTTTGCAATATTAAAGATAAAGTTGATATTGTTGAAGAAATGGAAGCGTTAAAAGCCAAAAGCAACACCCTGACCAAAAAAATCTTCTCATCTTTGTCTGATTGGCAAATTTCTCAATTAGCACGTCATCCAAAGCGCCTATATACACTTGATTATATTGATGAAGTCTTTGAAGAATTTACCGAGCTTCATGGTGATCGTGCTTATGGCGACGATCATGCAATTGTTGGCGGCATTGCCAAGCTTGACGAACAGCCGGTCATGTTTATCGGCCAGCAAAAAGGCCGAACCACACAAGAAAAACTCAAGCACAACTTCGGCATGCCACGCCCAGAAGGCTATCGCAAAGCCTTGCGTTTAATGAAAATGGCTGAAAAGTTTAACATGCCTATCATTACTTTTATTGACACGCCGGGCGCCTACCCAGGCATTGGCGCAGAAGAACGCGGTCAATCAGAAGCCATCGCTAAAAATTTATTTGAAATGTCAACCCTATCAACACCCATCATCTCAGTAGTGATTGGTGAAGGTGGCTCAGGCGGCGCACTGGCCATTGGTGTTGCTGACACTATGATGATGTTTGAATATTCAATCTATTCGGTTATTTCGCCTGAAGGCTGCGCCTCGATTCTTTATAAAGATGCCACTAAAGCAAATATTGCTGCTGAATCTTTAAAGCTAACCTCAGAGCACTTGAAAAAAGAAGGATTAATTGATGTTATTATTGATGAGCCATTAGGTGGCATTCATCGCGACCCATCTGCAGCAAAAACCTTGTTAAAAGATGCGCTCATTCAAGAACTCAATAACATTAAACAACTATCAACTGCTGACTTGCTACTAAAAAGACAAGAAAAACTACTAAGCTTTGGAAAGTTTAAAGACTAAAGATACTTTTCTTGAGGGTAAAAATATTGCCCTAGCTTTAAGTGGCGGCATTGATTCAATTGTGTTATTGCACTATCTGCACAGCCACTACCCAAACCATATTAGAGCAATTCATTGCAATCATCATTTGTCTGAATATTGCAATGATTGGCATTTATTTTGCCAAAATGTATGCAATACACTCAACATTCCATACTCAAATATTGACTTAAATATAGAAAATTCTAAAAATATTGAAGAAAATGCTCGTAAAAGCCGCTATCACTCATTATCTTGTAATATGCTAGACAACGAGGTGTTGTGTACTGCACATCATCAACAAGATCAGGCTGAAACGTTACTTTTGCAATTATTTAGAGGTGCTGGCAGCGCCGGACTGGCCAGCATGCCTAAAGAAAAACCCTTGGGCAAAGGTAGTCATTATCGCCCCATGCTGGATATTAGCAAAGCTCAAATTATTGATTATGCTAAAACGCACAAACTTAACTGGATAGAGGACGATAGCAACAAAGACACTAATTTTAGGCGCAATTTCTTGCGTTTAGAGATAATTCCAAAACTCTCAACTATTTATAAAAATTTAGCAAAAATCCTATCTAGGAGCGCCAAACACCAATCAGAAGCCTTAAAACTAACACGAGAATTAGCGGATATTGATTTACAAAGCAACAACATTATCAATGACAGTGGTCGCATTAATACTGTCGAGCTCATTAAACTAGAAACACATAGAATTAAGAATATTTTGCGTCACCATCTGAGTTTGCTGGGTTTTTTAGCGCCCACTGATAAAGTCATGAGTCAAATTGTTGATCTACTTCATGCAAAACAAGACGCCAAGCCTTTGGTGCAATGGGATGATTACGAAATTAGGCGTTATCAGCAAGAATTGTATTTTATAAACAATGCCGACGATAAAGAAGTCAGAACTTGCCCAATTCAGCTTGAATTACAAAATTTGCCAAATTTTTCCATTCGTTATCGCGCCGAAGGTCAGCGTATTAAATTACCGGGAAAAACACACTCTCAATCCCTAAAAAAGGTGCTACAAGAGGCTGGTATACCACCTTGGGAGCGAAATTCGCTCAAAATGTATTATATTAACGATGAATTACGCGCCATGGAACGCCTTGGGAACATGGAGCATGCCGAATAAGTCTAGATTATTTATACGGATTGCTGATTTGCATTTTTTCCAAAATTTTTATCTCTAAAGCTTCCATCTTATTAGCATCTTCATCGTCAATATGATCATAACCCATCAAATGCAGTGTGCCATGGATGGCCATGTGTAGCAAGTGATCATCAAAAGTTTTGTTTTGATCTTTCGCCTCACTAGCCACCACATCACGACAAATAACCACGTCGCCCAAAATCGATTCATCGATCTCAATGGGCAGATCACTTGGAAAAGACAACACATTAGTGGTCTTGTCTTTATGTCGATAAGTTTTATTTAAATTTTGAATCTCAATCTTGTCGACAATTCGAATTAATAACTCGCTCTCAGGTTTGCCTAAGTCAGCTATTACCTGCTGTAAGCTAGCAGCCAGATAACCTTCATCAATAGATGAATCATTAATACTATTTTGAATAACAATCACGTCAAAGGTTTACTTGATAAAATGATTTATTTTACGTTGATAACTTTCTCTCGTTGATGCCAATCGTTGAAGTTGCTATTTCCGTCCCTTTAAATCGAACTTTTGATTATCTGACTGATACTGAAGTAGTTGTTGGCGCTCGCGTTAAAGTGCCTTTTGGCGCTAAAAAGGTTGTTGGAATTGCGCTGTCCAATAAGCAAAAAAGCGAATTTAGCAAATTAAAACCAGTTGAGCAAATACTAGACGAAACACCAATTCTTGATAAGCCAATTTTGGATTTTCTATTTTGGTCTGCTAAATACTATCATCACCCTATTGGCGAAGTGCTATTGGCCGCTCTACCTAAAAACTTACGCCTTGGCAAAGAAGCCAAGATCAAAAAAGTTGTCGGCCTACCAACCCAAGTTAATCAGCCTGATTTTGAGATCACCAACGAGCAAAATACTGCCATCAACAGCATTCTTACCAAACAGGATGCTTATCATGGATTTTTACTACATGGTGTTACCGGCAGTGGCAAAACTGAAGTTTACCTGCGCAGCACTCAAGCAGTACTTGATCAAAACAAGCAAGTGTTGGTTTTAGTGCCTGAAATCGGCCTAACACCACAAATGATTTTTCGTTTTGAAAATCGCTTAAAAACACGCGTGGTTGCCATTCATTCTCAACTCAATGAAACGCAAAAATTGGACGCTTACTTAATGGCTAAAAATGGCGAAGCGGGTGTGGTGTTAGGCACACGTAGTGCCATCTTTGCTCCCATGCCTAATTTGGGCATGATTATCATCGATGAAGAACATGATGGCTCATTCAAACAACAATCCAGCTTTCGCTATTCAGCACGAGATCTTAGTTTTATTCGCGCCAAGCAAGCCAATATTCCACTAATTTTAGGTACAGCCACCCCAAGTCTTGAGACTTTAAAAAATGCCATGGATGGCAAACTCACTCGCTTAACGCTAGCTAATCGAGCGGGTGATGTGGTCATGCCAAAAGTCAGTCTGATTGATATGCGCACCAACACAGATGGCGCCCTGTCAAAATTGCTGGTTGAAAAAATGCAGCAATACTTGTCTCATGGCAAACAGGTTATGCTGTTTATCAACCGACGTGGCTATGCGCCGGTGTATTTTTGTACGGAGTGCGGTTGGAAATCTGAATGTAATCATTGCCATGCTTCAATGATTTATCACCGTCATATTAACCGACTAAAATGTCACCACTGTGGGGATGAGAAAATGCCAGAACAAACTTGCCCTGATTGTACTCAGCCAAGTTTGGAAGTTTATGGCTATGGCACTGAACGCCTAGAAGAAACGCTAGGATCACACTTTGCAGACACGCCAATTATCCGTATTGATCGCGACACCACTAGGCGCAAAAAAGCACTTGCCCAACACTTAGAAAAAATTAATTCTGGCGAGCCTTGTATTATTGTTGGCACGCAAATGCTGGCCAAAGGTCATGATTTTTCCAATCTGGCCATGGTGGGTATTTTGGACATTGATGGCGGATTTTTATCAACCAATTTCCGCGCTACCGAATACTTGGCGCAACTACTCATCCAAGTATCAGGGCGCGCTGGAAGAAGTGGTCAACAAGGCGAAGTGGCTATTCAAACGCGCTTCCCAGAGCACCCTATGTTTAACTTTGTCTTATCAAATCGATACACACAGTTTGCCAGCGGGCTACTTAAGCAAAGGATGAGTGCAATGATGCCACCATTTGCTCATCAAGCACAGCTTTGTGCCAATGCCAAAAATAAAGACAATGCTCAAGCGTTTTTACAAGAAGTGGCTGGCCTGCTTAAAAGCATTGATATGAATGGCGTTGAGATTTGGGGCCCGACACCTAACTCAATTGAGAAAAAGGCAGATTATTATTACTTTAATTTGTACTTGCAGTCTAACGATAGAGCGGCACTTCATCAGATGCTAGCTACCTTTAGCCAACATATTGATAAGATTAAACTGAAAAATAAGGTGCGCTGGTATTTGGATGTTGACCCGATTGATTAAACAGCCGCCTTTCAAATAACTACTAACATTATTGGTATAAGCTCCAATTCTATTAATTTTCCAGTTCTATACAATTGAAATCGGTCGAGCTATATTGCTTGACTTAAAAAACATTTCATATAAATAGGGAGAGAGAATGAAAACAACAATCAATAAAATAGTCACAGGGTTAATGGCACTTGGTATGGTGCTCGGCATGTCATCATCAGTTAATGCCGGCGGTTATGGAACGCAAAGCGTCACCTACCACGTTAACTATGACAACGCCAAGCGACAAACAGGTGCGCTTAGAAATATCCAGAACCACATCAATGCTGTCGGCGCCAAAAACCTAGATCTTCGCGTTGTGATGCACGGCAAAGGTTTGTCAATGTTATTGCTACCAGAAGAAGCCAGTAGCACCAAGCTTCCGATTGGAAATGCTACAAATAAGCAACAAGCATCTATTGCCAATCTAAAAAAACAAGGCGTTACTTTTAAAGTGTGCGCTAATACGCTAAAAGGCAAGAAAATTGATATAGACCAGCTTTATGATGCAGAAAAAACTGATATCGTTCCAAGCGGTGTTGCAGAGATCGCACATCTTCAATCCAAAGGCTTTGCCTACTTAAGACCTTAATAATATCAGCACACAGGATTTCTACTTGTGTGCTGACACTTAAAGAGAGTATACAATGAATAGAAGATTATTTCTAAAGCGGTCTATCGCCACTACTTCGGTTGCAACCGCAGTTAGTGTTGGGTTACTAACACCTATTAAGGCGTTTGCCAATATATCAGAATTTAAAGAACTATCCAAAAAAACACAACAGCGATTGTCTAGCGCCCAAGAAGGTGAGTTTGTATTAAAGGCGCCAGAGATTGCGGAAAATGGCGCCATGGTGCCTATTACAATTGATGCTAGCCATATGTCTACAGTTAAAAATATTGCGATTTATGTGCATAACAACAAAGAACCTTTATCTGCCTATTTTGAAATTTTAGAAGCTTCTGCTTTTATTACAACGCGTATCAAAATGGCAGAGACATCAGTCGTAACAGCTGTTGTTAGTACAGATTCAGGAAGCTTTATTCAAAACAAGACAGTTAAAGTCACCCTAGGAGGATGTGGAGGTTAAGACAACACTCCGGAAAAAATTATGGCAAAAATCAAACTAAAAGCTAAATCAAGATCAGGACTTATTACCGTTAGAGTTTTAATTAAACATCCAATGGAAAGCGGCAATCGAAAAGATAAAAGTGGAAAAATAGTACCAGCAAATCACATCACCCACCTAACCTTAAAGAAAAATAATCGTTTAGCTGCCAAAGCAATGATTGGCGGAAGTGTTTCTGAAAATCCGTTTTTTCAGTTTAAGATTCCAGGTATAAAAGGTGATGAGATCCGTTTCGAATCTATCGACAATTTGGGAAAGACGCTACAAATATCCAAAATATCAAAATAAATTGGGTATTTTTAACAATTCACGCTTTACTGGTGAAAGTCGGCATTCTCAAAGAAACATGTCATGCGTGCAACAATCTAAGTTGAGATAAATAATGAATTTAATCAAATTAAATTTCTAACTAGATGTCTACCATGCCCATAATCATAGCCATTTTCATTAAGTCAGGAATATTTTTAACGCCCATTTTTTCCATAATTTTAGAACGTCTAGCCTCAACTGCTGATTGAGTCACAAATACCTCTTCAGCAATTTGCTTGCTTAGGGCGCCTTTAATAATCCACCCAAATACTTGCTTTTCTTTATCGGTCAACTGATTATATTTTTCGTTAACCTCTAGAACACGCAACGCCGCTTTCCTATTATCATTATCAATTTCAATGGCTTGATGCACTCGGTCTAAAAGATACTGATTGTTAAATGGCTTTTCAATGAAATCTAGCGCACCTTCTTTAATAGCACGCACCGCCATGGCTACATCTCCATGGCCTGTTATCATTAAAACTGGCGGTGAAATACGATACTCTTTTAACTTGATTTGCAGATCCAGGCCACTCATCATAGGCATTCTAATATCAGCAATAATACAGCCAGGTATGTCACTATCAAACTGCTCTAAAAAACTAACAGCTGTCGCAAATAGCTTTACATTCCAGCCTACAGACTCCATCAATAAAGATAAGGCCGCTCTAACCTGTTGGTCATCGTCAATAATAAAAACAGTGGTTTTATTCATGGGGCGCTTTAATGGGTAGCGTAAATTTAAAAGTGGTCATGTTATGTTTAGATTTTGCCACATATAGACTACCATAATGACGTTCAATAATACTTCTACTGATCGACAAACCCATACCCATGCCATTTTTCTTAAACGTCGAGAAAGGGTCAAATAAATGCTCAACAATTTCAGGATCAATGCCGTTACCAGTATCGGTAATTGTAACTTCTATCATTTTATCCAGACACCTTGTTTTAATACCAAGGATCTTATGCCTGTCACTATCATCCATCGCGTCAATTGCATTTTTACACAGATTTAAAACCACTTGATCAATCTGCACCGCTTGTGCAGATACCAAGGGCAGTGTTTGATCTAAATCCAGTGTTAATTGAATATTGTTATCTTTAATAAGTGATTGCAGCAATGTGATCACGCCTTTGATTCTTGCGTTAATATTAATTAATGCATAATCAGACCGCTCCTTGTTGCTCATCTTACGCATGTGCTTAATCACACTAGCCGCGTGCTCAGCTTGCTTTGACAACATGCTAAAAATATCTAAGAACTTATCCGTATCATATTGCTTGGATTTAACTAGCCTTGCCCCCGTAAAAGCCATGGTTGATATAACCGTTAACGGCTGATTTAATTCGTGCGCTATGCCTGTTACAATTTCACCCATGGTATTAAGTCTGCTTACATGTTCGAGATCTTGCTCGTATTGTTTTTGCAATTTTTGATGCTCAATTTGCTGAGTAACATCTCTAAAAACAACAACACTACCAACAATATTTCCTAATTTGCCCTTAATAGGTGTGGTGCTATATTCAACAGAAATACTCTGCCCGTTCTTTTTCCAAAAAGTATCTTTATCAATAAATCTAGCCTTTCCATCTTTAAATGTCTTATAAACCGGACATTGGTCACTAGGATGGGGAGTGCCATCTGCATAGGTATGATGAAGAATTTCATGCTGAAATTTTCCTAACATGTCTTGCTTTTCCCAACCTGTTATATTGGTTAATGCCTGATTGATAAACGTGCATTTGCCTTCCAAATCAACACCATAAATCCCCTCGGATACCGAATCAAGAATCATATTATTTTGTTGCTCTATAAAATAATTAGTGATTTTTAATTGATGATTTAATCTTAATATCCATAATCCTGTCATGATCAATACCATCAACACCGCAAAAAACATAGATGATAGAATAAGATTATCTTTAATATATTGGACAAAGCTAACTTTACCAAAATCTTGATAAACGCCCACACGAAGACTTTTCATAAGATCATGAATGGGTTGATAATTAACCGGTGTAACCCACTCCCAATAACCTCTAGCAACCGCCTCTTTCGAACCAGGTGTCATTAATAAAAGCGTGGAGGCCACTTGCTTAGCAATCAGCTTAGAGGTGTGGCCTGCCTTAACAAAAGCCCATTCTGGATATAATGATGTACTCAACAAATAAGGAAAATCTTTAACTTTTTTCTGATTAAGCACCCTTAGTTTGGTTAAATCTAAATTTTTGCTATTAGAGAGCCTCTCAAGTACGCCGGTACGCACAATGCCAACATCGACCGAACCATCCAAAACGCGACGAACGATATTCTCTTGCACGCCCAAAAAAGACACCTTGGATTGATTCATCACGTCAACATTATGCTGCTTCAATTCGTTATACCCGATAAGCCATCCACCCAGCCCTTTTGGATTAGCGCCAGCAATAGACTTGCCTCTTATATGAGATAAATTGACAATATCACCATCAGATCTAGAAAAAATGACCGAGCCAAATTCAGATGATTTGGACGCATCTACCAAGGTGAGAATACTGGTGGCGCCGTATTTTACTTGCAGCTCAACAAAGGTAACGGGTTGGGTAATAATAAAATCAACTTTCTGCTGCTGTACTAATTGATCTAAATACTCTATATTGCTTGGCTCTATAGGAACAAGATTAAATCGATGCTTTAATATATGAGCATTTAAATAGTCAACTGTTGGTTGCCAAGAAGTGCGCGCGTATTCCTCGCCTGAAAAGGCCAAAACAGCAATTGAAATATTTTTGGCGGCAGTAGATAAAGATAGTCCAAAACACAGAGCTGCGAATAAAAATTTCAATCTACGCACAAATAACAGCTAGTCCATGACACGCTCTAAATACAAATAGACCGCATAAGCATTCTTACGATTAGCCGCCTCAAATGCTGGCTCATCTTCAAACTCTAACCAATCAATGGCTGCATAGGCCTCGTCAAATGGTGTCATGTCGTCAACAGCCAGACTTAACTGCTCAATTAAGAAATTTAAGTAGCGATAGGTAAGATCCATGGTTTCTTGTGGCTGGTCAGATGCCATGCCATGCCCAGGCACAAAATATTCCATCTCAATATTGCGCACTCGATCAAGTGTTTTTGACCACTTAATGATATCAGCGTCGCCCACAAAAGGAATACGCCCCTCAAAAATAATATCACCACTATAAAGTGTTTGATCATTAATGCTTAAAAGCGACATATCGCCTTCAGAATGCACCTTGCCAAAATAAGTCAACAAAAATTGATGCTCACCGAGTGCAAATGGCGTATCTTGATCAATGATACGATCAGGTTCAACCAGGTAAGTTTTGTTATCAACCCAAGGATAGAGCGATATGCGTCTGGCATTTAACAAATTTGGCGCCGCTTCCGAATCAAGATAATCCCAAGTGCCTTTAGGCGCCCAAATTTTAGCGCCCTGCTCTTTAAACACTTGCAGACCATAGATGTGATCAGCGTGATAGTGACTTGCAATCACTAGCTTAATCGGTTTGTCGGTAATTTTTCTAATTTCCTTAAGCATAGCATTAGCAAGTGATGGCGTACCCAGGCTGTCAAACACAACCACCCCTTCAGTAGTTATCACAAAACCTGCGTTTGATATAAAGCCTTCATATTCGGTAGCTGCGCCAGATAATCCTGGAATATAGTACGCATCGCCATTAAGATTTTCAGCCACAACTTCCACGCTCGGCTTTTCGTAAGCATTAACATGTGTGAACCAAAATAATAAACTGAACAATAGGGTTATTTTTTTCATAGGGCCTCAATCACCGTTTTTATGGCGCGTGTAATGGTTAATAATTCTTGTTTTGTGATTATAAAAGGCGGCATGGTATAAAGCAACTTGCCGTAAGGGCGCAACCATACACCTTGTTTGATTAATAAATCTTGCACCAATTGAACATTGATTTCATCTAACAATTCAACCACACCAATAGCGCCCAAAATCCGCACATCAGCCACTTTTTCATGCGCTCGCAATGAAGATAATTCACTGTTTAGCACGGCCTCAATATTGGCAATATTATCCTGCCATGGCGAATTTAATAATAATTCAATACTAGCGTTAGCCACACTACAAGCTAATGGATTAGCCATAAACGTAGGGCCATGCATCAGCGTACCGACCTCTTGAGAAATTTCGTCCGTTGTCAGCGTGGCAGCCAGTGTCATATAACCGCCTGTAAGCGCTTTGCCTAAGCATAAAATATCAGGCTCAACATCAACATATTCCAAAGCAAATAACTCGCCCGTGCGCCCAAATCCAGTGGCAATTTCATCCAAAATAAATAACACTTGATGTTTATCGCAAAGTGCCTTGGCCTTGGTTAAATATTGCGGATTATAAATGCGCATACCGCCCGCACCTTGCACAACAGGCTCTAGAATCATTGCTGCAATCGTGTCTGAATGAGTATCAAGCGTCGCCTCTAGATCGCCCAGTGCTTCATCCATTGCCACCATGGATGGACTTTTGACAAAATAGTGCTTAGGCAAGACGCCAGCAAACAAATGATGCATGCCGTTGTCAGGGTCACACACACTCATGGCGCCAAAAGTATCGCCATGATAACCACCACGCAAGGTGATAAATTTATGCCTATTGGTTTGGCCTTTATTATGCCAATATTGCAACGCCATTTTGAGTGCCGCTTCCACTGCCACTGAGCCAGAGTCAGTAAAAAAGACTTTAGTTAAATTTTCAGGCGTCAATTCAACCAGTGTTTGCGCCAATTTAATAGCTGGATCATGGGTTAAGCCACCAAACATCACGTGTGACATTTTGCCTAGCTGGTCAATCGCTGCTTTGTTAAGGTCCGGATGATTGTAGCCATGAATGGCACTCCACCATGAACTCATGCCATCGATAACTTGCTGGCCATTATCCAGATTAAGATGAACGCCACTTGCTGACTTAACCAAGTAGGTGTCGATTTCACTAGGCACTTTGGCATAAGGATGCCAAATATGTTGCTGATCAAATGTATTCATATAGCTACATTTTACGCAACTTTAGATGAGTCTCGCCTTTTCTAATTTTTAAGGAAAACCCTGCCTTCCTTAAAAACTACAAGTTCAAGTATTATAGGCCTTGCCTATAATACTTTTATAAATAATCTTTTAATTCGGCCATGGAATCAATCACCAAATCAGGATTGGTGTCGCGAATATCCTCGCCATGATTGTAGCCATACGACATACAAATAATGTCAAATCCGGCTGCACGCGACGCCTTAACATCACTGACAGAATCGCCCAACATTAATGAATCTGCCGGATCAATACCAAAGAACTCTGCACTGTGCAGTAGTGGCAGTGGATCTGGCTTTTTCTTGGCCAGCGTGTCGCCTGACACTACAAGACCAAAATAATCAAAAATACCTAAATCTTTCAAAATTGGTAGCGTGAACTGCTCAGCCTTGTTAGTTACACAGCCTAGCGTGCAGCCTTGTGCCTTCATATAATCCAAGCCTTCTTTAACGCCGTCGTATAAACAAGAACGTTTTGAGGTATTCACTGCATATAACTCCAAGAATATTGGGTAAGCCTTGTCGTATTCTACCGCATCAGGCGTACCTTCTAGTTCACCCGTTAATGAACGCTCTACCAACTTTGGCACACCATTACCCACCCAATGGCGAACTTTAGCCTCACCCCACGGCTCTTTACCCATCGCTTTCATGGTTTCATCAACACAGTAGGCAAGATCAGGCACGCTGTCCACTAAGGTGCCATCAACATCGATCATAATTAATTTTGGATTAAATTTTTTTGTACTCACTTTAGAACTCTCTTTGGTTATTTTGGTAGAATAGTCTTAGACTAAATTTAAAAAAAACATTGTAATGCAAAATTCAACATCAATTGGTTTTATTGGCGCAGGAAATATGGCTTGCGCCATTATATCCGGTCTTATTAATCAGGGTATCTCTGCTGACAAAATTAAAATCAGTGATACTGACGAAGCGCTATTATCCCTTCGAAAGCGTGAGTTTAACCTCGAAGTCTTTACGGATAATAGCGAGCTGGCCGACAAGGTCGATATTGTTGTATTAGCCGTTAAGCCGCAAGTATTATCAACGGTTTGTCGTCAGCTTCAGTCAACCTTAAAAAATGACACGCTTGTTATATCTATTGCTGCAGGCATCCGCACTCACGACATTGAGCGCTGGCTGGGTGGCAACAAAGCCATTGTGCGCACTATGCCCAATACACCTGCACTACTCAACCAAGGCGTAACTGGGCTATTTGCCAATGAGTTTGTTAATCAAACACAAAAACAATTGGCCGGTGATGTCTTGCAGAGTGTTGGTCAAAGCTTATGGGTTGAAGAAGAAAATATGCTTGATGCGGTTACGGCATTATCGGGTAGTGGTCCAGCCTATTTTTTTCTAATGATTGAGTCTATGACCAAGGCGGGCGTTGCGCTTGGACTTAGTGAACAAACTGCCCAGCAGCTTAGCATTAAAACCGCTTTAGGCGCTGGCATGATGGCAGATGCAGGCAAGGAGTCGCCGCGTGAACTGCGCGCCAAAGTAACTTCGCCAAATGGCACCACGCAAGCAGCCATTGAGTCTTTTCAAGATCAAGACTTTGAAGTAATTGTCGCTCACGCCATGCGTGCTGCCTATGACAGAGCTGGAGAGTTAGCAGTTGAATTAGGCGAATGTGACTGAAAAACACAGCTTTAAACTGCAAGCCTCTAAACTGTATTTTGGCTTATCATTGATTGTGCATCTTTGCACGCTATTTGTCGTTTGGGCTTACCAGCATAATCTTTATACGAGCCTAATCCTTAGTTTGATTTTAATCATTCACTTTCAATACCTGAATCGTTCTATCTTTCTACAAACACCAGATTCAATTTTAGACTTTTCCCTGGAAAATCAACAACTCATCACCACCAATAAGCTCGGAGAAAAACAAGAATATCCCCATGTTTATTGCGCCTACCAATCTCGATTTTTAGTGATAATTGTGGCGAAAAAGCGCCCATTGATTGTCTTTAGAGATGCGCTTACAGGTCATTCCTTATCTCACCTTAATCGACTACTTAATGCTAGAACCTGAAGACACACTCAAACTGAATGTTTTAATTGCAACTTCAATTGCTATTCGCATTGATAGCTATAAACTCACTGTGGTCGGCCTTAATGCGCAATTCAAAGAGCAAACCATTGAGCTTAAACCCAATGGCGACAGTGAGGCTTACCTTAAGGCGGTCAAAAAGCTATTAGTCACTCAAGTGCTTGGCGCTATGGGCGGATACCCCTCTTATTTAAAGCGCTGGTCAAGAATGGGGCAGGTTGAATCTTCAAATCTGGCATCACTACTAAAATTAGGCGAAGTCGAAGCAGTGGTTGCGGTTGCTAATTCAACCAACTTAAATAATGAACTGTTAAAACTTACTTGGTGGTGCGCCACTAATACGGACAGCCAAGCAGAAATTGGACGATTTTTACTCACAAAGCCCTTTGTATTAGGCACATCTACTGGTCGAGAAATTGCCCAATATTTATTAGAATTTTTGCCTTTTGTTAACGACACAGAGCAGCTTATTGACACCACCAGCCTAGTGTTACAAGATAATTTAATTGAGCAAAAAGACAAAGATAGATTGTGGAAACAAGGCCAGCGTAAAACAGCTTTTCTGGTTGGCTTTGTTGAGCGCATGACAGATAATTTACCTAATGAGCTTAATATTCAAGCCAGACACTTTCAGCACGACGATCTGCAAATAGTCAACAGTGAACAGTCGCAGATTTTTTTAACCACGTTGTCTCATATTTTAAAAAAAATCAACCAAGAATATGTACTGTATCGCGCACTAGAGGCGCTAGGAAATTACATGAAACACGCTAAAATCAACCCACAGCGCTCGATTGACCATATTACTACTCAGATTGAAAACTTAAACCTAACCGCCGATGCAGAACAAGACAAGCTGAATGCTAGATTATTATTAGCAGGGGTAAGTGAGCAATTGGTCGTGAGCACTATTTCAGCGCACAATTTAACCGGCTCGGCCATTCGCAAAAAATTGGCCAATGTACTAACGCCAATACAAGACGCCCTAAAACACTTAACTACCCCATAACAGCTGCATATTGGCAAGTGCCGCCAATGATGCTGTTTCTGTTCTGAGTACGCGTGATCCTAGCAATAACGGCTGAGCATTATGCTCAATAGCTAACTGGATTTCATCATCACTCAACCCGCCTTCAGGGCCAATGATAATAGTTGCCTGCGACAGTGGCTCAACGTCTAGCAAAGATTGTTCAGCGCGATGATGTAGGACAAACTTATTGCCAAAATCTTGCTCAATAAACTGATTGAAATCAAGGGGCTCTAGTAGCTTAGGCACCACCGATCTGCCTGACTGCTCACAAGCGCCAATAATGATTTTTTGCCAATGCTGCTTGCGTTTTTTTAGCTTATCACCTTTAAGTCTAACCACGCAGTGCTTGGTAAAAATTGGCACAATCTGATTTACACCCAGCTCAACCGCCTTTTGCATTAAAAAATCCATTTTGTCGCCTTTAGCAACCCCTTGCACTAAAGTCAATGCTAAACGCGATTCACTTTGATTAGCTACGGCGCTGTGTATTTGTACCTCACAGTGCTTTTTAGCACTCAAAACCGTGGCGGTATAATTATTGCCGTCTCCGTTAAATAGCGTAATATCTTGCCCTTCCGGAAAGCGCAATACCTTGGTTAAATGATGCGAGCCATAGTCGTCCAATTGCAAAGTATCATTAATTTTCAACGGGGCATTTTGGTACAAGCGAACGTGTTTCATGGTATCTTTGCGCTACTAAATTGATTTGAAAAATAATGATACATCAAAATAGAATTAACAAGCTGCTAAGCCAATTGGATGATAATGCATTAATCATTATTTCAACCAACCCTGAACAATTCAGAAATGGCGATGTCAGCTTTCCATTTCGCCCTCATAGCGATTTTTTTTATTTAACCCGTTTTCAAGAGCCTGAAGCAGTTGTTGTTATTAGTAGTCAACAATGCTCAATGTTTTTACGCGACAAAGATCCAGCTCGTGAAATTTGGGATGGGGTGCGCCTGGGCGTTACTGATGCGCCTGATGTGCTAAAACTTGATCAGGCATTTGACATTAACCAATTAGAGATACAACTTGCACACCTTATTACTGATGATAATGTTATTTATTTTGATGCCAAGCCTTGTGAGTTGGATACAAAAATTTCAACGCTTTTATCAGATTACGACGTTAACAGCCTGCAAGCACCCTTGCACGAAATGCGCTTGATTAAAGATCAATCTGAAATTGACACCATGCAGCAAGCAGCTGATATTTCCATCGGCGCCCATGAACAAGCTATGAAGTCAGTTGTGCCGGGCATGTTTGAATACGAACTGCAAAGTGTTTTTGATGCGGAGTTTGTTAAAAATCAGGCTCAACATGCTTACACCCCAATTGTGGCTGGTGGTAAAAATGCTTGTATTTTGCACTATATCAACAACAATCAACCACTGCAAGATGGCGATTTGGTGCTTATTGATGCGGGTTGTGAACTGAATTGTTATGCCAGTGATATTACTCGAGCCTTTCCCGTTAATGGCAAATTCACCAAGGCACAAAAAGCGATTTATCAAATCGTGCTAGACGCCCAACTTGCAGCCATCGAATGCATCAAGCCAGGCGTTAGCGTACACCGGCCACATAAAATTGCCACTCAAATTATTCAGCAAGGTTTAGAATCACTGGGGCTTCTATCTCCAGGCGAGCCACTTTCAAAGTTTTATATGCATGGCACAGGCCATTGGCTAGGTATAGATGTGCATGATGTTGGCCAGTATCAACATAACAAGCAACATCGTGCTTTTGAAAAAGGCATGATCATCACTGTTGAACCCGGCATTTATATTCGCAAGGATGATAAAATCAATTCTATTTATCACGATATTGGTATTAGAATTGAGGATGATGTCTTGGTTACAGCAACAAGCCATCAGGTTTTAACTGGCAATCTGATTAAAACTATTAACGAAATTGAAACCCTAATGAGCCAACCTTAGCCCCATGAACATACAACAAGCCATAAAGGCAGTTATTGCCAAGCAAGACTTAACCGAAACTCAAATGCACACAGTGATGAACGACATCATGACCGGCAAAACCACTGATGCACAAATTGGTGCTTTTTTGGTCGGGCTTTCGATGAAAGGAGAAACGGTTGAAGAGATCACTGCGAGTGCAAAAGTTATGCGTTCATTAGCCAAAGGGGTTAGCGTAAAGAAAACTAAGCACTTGGTGGATACGTGCGGTACGGGTGGCGACGGCTTAGGATTATTTAACATTTCTACCGCTTGCGCCTTTGTAGTGGCTGCAGCAGGCGGCTCAGTAGCCAAGCATGGTAATCGTTCAATTTCCTCAAAATCTGGTAGCGCTGATGTGTTGGAGGCCGCTGGCGTCAATTTAGACATGAGCGCTGAACAAATTAGCAAAAGTGTGGATAAAATTGGCGTTGGCTTTATGTTTGCGCCCGCTCATCATTCGGCCATGAAGCACGCCATTGGTCCGCGCAAAGAGCTAGCTGTTAGAACCATTTTTAACGTACTTGGGCCACTCACTAACCCTGCCAAAGCGCCCACTCAAGTCATGGGTGTTTATGACAAAGCCCTAGTAGAACCTATTGCCAATGTCTTAAAAAGCCTTGGCTCAACACATGTTATGGTGGTTCACTCTAACGATGGCTTAGATGAAATTTCCATTGCTGATGATACGTTTGTTGCTGAACTAAATAATGGCGTTGTCACCACTTACACAATCAATCCAGCCGACTTTGGTTTACCACTGGGTAGTCTTGATGATATCAAGGCTGAAGATGCGGACAGCTCTTTGGTACTTATTCAGCAGGCACTTGACGGAAAGCCAGGCGCTGCAAAAAATATCATTGCCATGAATGCAGGTGCTGCCATTTATGTTAGCGGATTGGCTGATTCACTACAAGACGGTATTAATAAGGCCATTGAAATTTTAAATAAAGGCTCGGCACATCAAAAATTAGATGATTTTGTGCGTGAATCAACAGGTTGCTAAGAGTGAGTCATTTATATAAATATGAATAACCATCATTCTTTTCAATCCCCTCTTGAGGGGGGGAACACCAACTTTCACCAACTTGATTATTTTTTTCAAGCCAGCCTTAGAATTACTAAAGCAAACTTTAAAAAAATAATCAATTCGGTAAAATTTAATACTTTGCTTATCACTCATATCTATACAAAGGACTCATTAAATGGATAAAGATACGAATCTAATTTGGATTGATTTGGAAATGACTGGCCTGTTGCCTGAACAGGACGTTATTATCGAAATCGCCACCATTGTTACTGACAAAGATCTTAATATTTTAGCCGAAGGCCCTTCATTGGTTATTCATCAAAGCAGTGAAATTATGGCCGGTATGGATGAGTGGAATACCGAGCACCATGGTAATTCTGGCTTAACTCAACGTGTCAAAGACAGTGTTATTTCCACCAGAAACGCCGAAAAACAAACCATTGAATTTTTACAGCAATATGTTGAAGCTGGCGCCTCACCAATGTGTGGCAATACCATTTGCCAAGACAGACGCTTTTTGTACAACTACATGCCAGAATTAGAAAAATTCTTCCACTATCGTCATATTGATGTCACCACCCTAAAAGAATTATTGGTACGTTGGAAGCCGGAATCTAAATTAATTCGTGATGGTGAGCCTGCCCATTTAGCCTTGGCTGACATTCGTGATTCAATTAATGAATTAAAATATTACCAAGATGTGTTTATAGATGTCTAGCCCTGTCAAAACGTGGCTGGCTCCAGCAAAAATAAACCTGTTTTTGCATATTAATTCCAAACGCAAAGATGGCTACCATAATCTGCAAACCATTTTTCAACTGCTCGATTTTTACGACGAACTAACCTTTGACATCACTAATGATAGCACCATTAAACGCTTATCAGGCAATGAAGAAGTTAACCCTGAACAAGACTTAATTATTCGCGCTGCTAAACTGTTGCAAGAAACCACTCAAACCTCGCTTGGGGCCAATATTTCTATTCTTAAACGTATTCCTGCAGGTGGCGGACTGGGTGGTGGCTCTTCTGATGCGGCCACCACCTTGGTTGCCCTGAATCAATTATGGAAAACTGAATTAAGTCAATCAGAACTCATGCAACTAGGTCTATCACTAGGCGCTGACGTACCTATTTTTATTAATGCAAAAAGCGCTTGGGCCGAAGGCGTGGGTGAAATATTAAGCCCGATAAAAACGCCAAATCATGTGTTTTTGGTGGTGTTTGTTAATCAACACACTTCCACTCAAGAAATTTTCTCGCACAAAGCATTGACAATGAGTCCAATGATAGGGAAAATATCCGACTTCTCTGAGCTAACAAACACTCATAATGATTGTTTGCAAGCGGCAATCGCGCAAACCGATGAAATCAGACTTGCTTTAGAACACTTAGATTCATGTTCTAACTTGATTGGACAAGCAAGAATGAGCGGCACAGGTAGCTGCGTATTTGCCGAATTTGCCAATGAGAAAGATGCTCTGGTAGCGTTAAAAAAAATACCAGAAAAATGGATGAGTTTTACAGCGAAAGCAATAAACACTTCTCCGATCCTTAAATGGGCTGTCGCCAAGCGGTAAGGCAACGGGTTTTGATCCCGTCATGCGCAGGTTCAAATCCTGCCAGCCCAGCCATTTTCTAAAGCCACGTTTTGCTGTCAAAACGTGGCTTTTTTTATATTTATTAAAAAATCAAATTGATATAAGCAATCTATCAGCAAGTGTTATATTTTTGATCATAACGTAGTATAATTTAATCAATTTTCAACAACCTATAAGCTTTATGTCCCTCGACACCATTAAAATCTTTAGCGGTAACGCTAATCCGCTACTTTCTGGCGAAATTATTTCAAGTCTTAATGTCGTTCAGGGCAAGGCTCTAGTTGGCAAATTTAGCGATGGCGAATCCCAAGTTGAAATTTTAGAAAATGTTCGTGGATGTGATGTGTTTATTATTCAGCCAACTTGTGGCCCTTCACCAGCAGAAACACTGATGGAGTTACTGATTGTGGCTGACGCTTTAAAACGCTCATCAGCAGCCAGAATTACCGCTGTTGTTCCTTATTTTGGCTACTCAAGACAAGATCGTCGCTCACGCTTAACTCGAGTGCCAATTACTGCAAAACTAGCCGCCAAAATGGTTGAAGCTTCTGGCATTGATAGAATTCTAACGGTTGATTTGCACGCGGATCAAATCCAAGGATTTTTTAATATTCCAATCGATAATATTTATGCGCAGCCGGTATTGCTAGATGATATTATGAGTAAAAACTATGATGATATTGTGGTTGTATCTCCAGATGTTGGCGGTGTGGTTCGTGCTCGTGCAGCGGCTAAAAAACTTAACGATGCTGATTTGGCCATTATCGACAAACGTCGCCCTGCACCAAACATGGTTAAAGTCATGAACGTGATTGGTGATGTTGAAGGCAAGACTTGTATTTTGATTGACGACATGGTTGATACCGCTGGCACCTTGTGTCAGGCGGCCGGCATTCTTAAAGAAAAAGGTGCTAAAAAAGTGGTGGCTTATGCAACTCACGCAGTTTTATCAGGTGCTGCTATGAGTAATATTAAAAATTCAGCACTTGATGAGTTGATTACAACTAATACCATTCCGTTAACTGCTGAAGCAGTTAAATGTGGCAAAATCAGACAATTATCAATTGCGCCAATCATGGCTGAAGTCATCAAGCGCATTAGTGAAGAGCAGTCTATTATCAACATATTTACTGATATCCAATAACCCCTCTATAAGTCGCACAAGGCTATGATTTTTAACAGCTAACTTTGTGTATAATCCATCATTTGGTTTGTCAAAACGCATTAATTTATGAAATCTACTACTAAAGCACACAAGCAAGCACTGCAAAAATTAATCATGGTTGGTAAAGAGAAAGGTTACTTAACCTATTCTGAAATCAATGACATCTTGCCAGAAGACCTACTAACCCAAGAGCAGATCGAGCCAATTGTAACGATTTTAGAAGAATTGGACATTGCCGTCTCTGACTCTGTACCAGATGCTGATACTTTAGTAGTTGAATCAGGCGCTAAAGCACAATCAACTTCTGCTGAAGCGGCAGTTGCAGCCTTGGCAGCGCTTGACTCTGAATTTGGCCGAACCACTGACCCTGTTAGAATGTACATGCGTGAAATGGGCGTGGTTGACTTACTAGAACAAGAAGATGAAATTCGCATTGCTAAAGAAATTGAAGCGGGCGTGTTTGAAATTATGCAGGCCATCACGCTATACCCATCAATCACCGAGCAATTCTTCAAGGCCCATAAACGCCTTGAAGAAGGCAAATGTAAGATGACTGATGTAATCATCGGTTATCAAGGCGATGCAGCTGATTTTGAAGCAAAAAAAACAGCCTTTGATGCGGGCGAATTCGATGATGACGAAGAATACGAAGACATGGAAGAGATGGAGTACACTGGCCCAGATGAGGACAAGGTATACACGCGCTTCGAAACTGTTTTAACCTGTTCTCAAGGTTACAACGAACTAAAAGAAAAGCATGGCTTTCGTGATAAAAAAACAGTCGCTGCTCGCGAACAACTCTCCAAAGGATTGTCAGATTTACGTCTAGCGCCGAAATTGGTTTCAACCATGATGGAAGTTATCTGTGATCGTGTGGCTGATGTCAAAAAACAAGAAAAAACCATTCTTAATGCTTGTGTTTATGCCGGCATGGAAAGAGCTCAATTTTTTGAACTCTTTAACGGCAATGAAACAAACTTTGACTGGCTAAAGGGGGCAAAATTAGACGCTAAAGTAGCCAAGGCATTAGAAGCCGCTAAAGACGAAATTTTCTATGCACAGAAAAATTTGCACGAATATGAAGAAGAAATGCAACTCACCACTGCAGAGTTAAAAGCATTAAACAAGCTTTATAGAAAAGGTGATCGTCGTGCGAAAAAAGCCAAATCTCAAATGATCGAAGCTAACTTGCGTTTGGTTATCTCTATTGCTAAAAAATACGCTAATCGTGGCTTGCAGTTCCTTGACCTTATTCAAGAAGGCAATGTGGGCTTAATGAAAGCGGTTGATAAATTTGAATACCGTCGTGGTTACAAATTCTCAACGTATGCCACTTGGTGGATTCGTCAAGCGATCACTCGCTCAATTGCTGATCAAGCGCGCACGATTCGTATCCCTGTTCACATGATTGAGACCATTAATAAGCTTAATCGCGTGCGTCGCCAACTATTACAAAAATTTGGTCGTGAAGCATCGCCAGAAGAGTTGGCCACTGAAATGGAGTTGCCAGAATATAAAATTATTAAAATTCTTAAAATTGCCAAAGAGCCTTTATCTATGGAAACACCAGTCGGTGATGATGAAGATTCAAATATTGGTGATTTTATCGAGGACACTAACCTGTCTTCACCGGTAGAAATTACTACCAAGGAAAGCCTTAGAGAAACCACCGGCGACTTATTAGCCAATCTTTCTCCTCGTGAAGCTAAAGTGTTGAAAATGCGTTTTGGTATTGATATGAACACTGATCACACCCTAGAAGAGGTGGGCAGACAATTTGACGTAACGCGTGAACGCATTCGTCAAATTGAGGCTAAGGCGCTTAGAAAGCTAAGACACCCTTCTCGTGCACATAAACTGCAAAGTTTCCTAGATACATAAACCTTCCGTTTTTCGGGCCTATAGCTCAGTTGGTTAGAGCAGTCGACTCATAATCGATTGGTCCTTGGTTCAAGTCCAAGTAGGCCCACCATATTACTCTCGTCAATACTAGTCATCTACCCTCATACAAACGGTATGATTGACCTATGACATTTGACGCCTTAACCCCTCATTTAATCAACCTCACTCAAGTCGTAGGCGAGATGATTATGTCGCACTACCAATCTAATTTAACCGTTGAAACCAAAGCGGATCAAACGCCAATAACCATTGTTGATCAACAGGCACACCAGCTTATTACTGAGCGGTTATCTCAACTCACACCAGCCACACCCATTTTGTCCGAAGAGTCTGATGTCATCGATTTTGCCATTCGTGGCGGTTGGGATGAATATTGGCTAATCGATCCGCTTGATGGGACGCGAGATTTTATTGAGCAAACGGGAGAGTTTTGCATTTGTATCGCCTACATCAAAAACCATCGCCCAATTTTTGGCTTTGTTTACGCCCCACTAAGCAAAACTCATTATTACACTAACGACCAGCATCAAGCATTTAAACTGCGCAATAATCAAACACAGCAATTACAAACAACTGTTAAACAACAGCCTTTAAGAGTGCTTATCGGTCATTATTCTGCACAAAATAAACAGCTCCAGCAACACCTAAAAGCCTTAGGAGAAACGCAAGTTGAACGCCTTGGCAGTGCACTAAAATTTTGCAAAATTGCTGAAAGTGAGTTTGACTACTACCCAAGATTTGGCCCATGCTCTGAATGGGACACAGCAGCAGGTGGCTATATTTTAGAAGCAGCAGGTGGCTGTGTTGTAGATGAGAACAACCAACCTTTGCGCTACAACACCAAAGACAGTCTTAGTAGTCCGGTGTTTTTTGCCTCAGGCAAAGCGTAGAGACAAATCAACCGCTTGAATATTTTTGGTAATGCTGCCGGTTGAAATAAAATCTACTCCGGTTTCTGCGATTGCCACAATGCTAGTATTGTCAACATTTCCAGAAGCTTCCAAAGGCAACTTACCTTTTGCCAAGCTAACAGCCTCAGCTAACATTTGGATCGAAAAATTGTCACAAAGCACCCTAGCAACGCCCGATAGTGTCAACACCTCATTTAATTGATCCAGTGTTTCAACTTCAACAATTAATGGCAAATTGGCGAATTTTTGCTTGGCATTATTAATCGCCTCAGTCAAACTGCCCGATGCAATAATGTGATTTTCCTTGAGCATGATACAATCATACAAACCCAGTCGATGATTCACCCCGCCACCACACTTGACTGCATATTTCTGTGCCAGGCGAAGGCCTGGTAAGGTTTTCCTGGTGTCTAGCAATTGTGCATTGGTATGAGAAATTTTATCCACCAAAAGTCGTGTTTGAGTAGCGACAGCACTCAACGTTTGCAAAAAATTCAGCGCCACACGCTCGCCACTAATAATCGCCCTAGATGAACCTGATAGCGTGCACAATACTTGTGACAACTTAACCAAGTCACCGTCTTTAATTTGCCAATTAATCTGAATATCTTGATTTAATGACAAAAACGCCGCTTGTGCATATTCAACCCCGCAAATCACCGCATCTTCTCGACAAACAATATTTGCCTGAATTATCTTATCTTCCAGTAAGCTGGCTGATACATCGCCCGATCCCAAATCTTCAGCTAGAGCTAGTTGGACAATTGTCTCAATATCTTTATTCATGAATAAACTCAAGAATTAATCGGGCAGATTCATCGCTAGCATTTAGATTTAGTGTTTGGTGTATTTGATTGAATTCTGCCACAAGGTTCACTTGATCATTTGCCAGAATTTTCATTGCTTCTGTGGCAATATTATGTGCATTAGCGTCATCTTGAATCAGCTCTGGTACTAGTGATTTATCAGCAATAACATTGGGCAAACTAATATAAGGACTTTTAACCAGACGAGAGGCAATAAAGTAACTCATAGCCGATAGTTTATAAACCACCACCATTGGCACACCAACCAAGGCCAACTCCAAAGCTGCAGTACCTGATGCCACCAATACTAAATCTGCAGTTTGCATATGCTGATGAGCTGCATCAACAGAAATTTCAACCGCTTGCTGACCTACCAACGCTTGTGCCCAATCTAGTAATTCGTCATTAGCCAATGCTAAATGAAAACTGAGCGCCCCATCTTGTTCGGCCATTAATTTAGCAGCTGACAATAACTCGGGTAGTAGCCGTTTAACTTCACCTGAACGTGAGCCAGGCATTAATAATATTTGCTTGCTGGATACGTAGTTTTTTCTAGGGGTTAATTGTTCAGCCAAGGGGTGACCAACGAACACTGCACGCTGATTATAGCGTTTATAAAAATCAACTTCAAAAGGAAACAAACACAAAATCAAGTCAGTGGATTGTTTGATTTTTTTAACCCGAGATTGACGCCAAGCCCAAACCGATGGCGACACAAAATGAATGGTCTTAACCGACTGTTTTTTAAGCTTTTTTTCAATAACAAAATTAAAATCAGGTGCATCAACACCAATAAAAACATCCGGCTTTTGCTGTGAAAAAAACTCAACCATGGCTGATCTCAGCTTAAGTAACGACGGCAGTTTTTTCAGAACTTCAGTAAAGCCCATAACATTAACCAAGCTCATGTCCCAGTGTTTAACGCAGCCTGCTTTCTGCATTTTTTCACCACAAAGACCTTCAATATGAAGCTCTGAATCTTGAGCTTTTAAAGCGCTAACCAAGCTTGAGCCAATTAGATCGCCTGAGGTTTCAGCAGCGCTAATGGCAATCTTGGTCATGGATTATTATTTTCTTGGAAGGATAAGTTGAGGATCTTTGTCAAAGGCTCGGTAAATGACCATTATATTGCCAATCACTTGAACCAAATGAGCACCAGTAATATTAATAATTTCATTAATAATACGCTGCTTATCCTCACGATCATCGCCGCGTACCTTGATTTTTAATAGCTCATGTGTCTCTAAACTGGACTCTAATTCGGCCAAAACACCTTCACTCAAACCATGCTGGCCCATCATAACAACGGGTTTCAGGCTATGGCCTTTTGAGCGTAAAAATTTCTTTTGGTTGTTGGTAAGTTTAGTCATTGATGACACTCTCTGTATTAAATAAATCTTGAATGGTTTCACGTTGGCGAATAAGATGATGTGCTTTATCTGACACCATTACCTCGGCCACACGTGGGCGTGAATTATAATTTGAACTCATGGTAAAACCATAAGCGCCAGCCGACATTAGTGCCAAATAATCACCCTCAGATAAAGACAACTGCCTGTCTTTGGCTAAAAAATCACCAGTTTCACAAATTGGCCCGACCAAATCCCAGCTGGCTTCAGTACCTTTGGCATTTTCGTTCACTGGCAACACTTGATGATAGGCATTATAAAAAGCAGGGCGCAATAAATCATTCATGGCGCCATCAATAATGGCGAATGATTTATCTGAATTTTGCTTTAAAAATTCCACTTTGGTCACAAATACACCCGCATTACCCACAATCGCCCTGCCTGGTTCGAGAATAATATCTAAATCACCCACTTTGTCTAAAATAGCGTCAACATACTTAGCAATATCAATGGTTGTTTCGTCATCATATCGAATACCAACACCACCGCCTAAATCAAGATGTGAAATCTCAATACCGCGATCATTTAATTGGGTGATTAATTCTAACACTTTATCAAGCGCATCAATAAATGGAGACAGTTCTGTTAATTGCGACCCAATATGACAATCCAGACCCTGAACATTGATATATTTAGAATTATGCGCCTGCTCATACAAGGCCAATGCATCATCAATATCGACACCAAATTTATTTTCTTTAAGGCCGGTTGAAATGTACGGATGCGTCTTGGCATCAACATTCGGATTAACGCGAATCGAAATAGGCGCCTGGGTATTCATTGCTTGCGCCACTTGCTCAATACGACTCATCTCTGCACTAGACTCAACGTTAAAACAACGAATACCAACCTCTAGTCCACGTTTAATTTCATCCTGAGTTTTGGCAACGCCTGAAAAAACACAGTTTGAAGCTTGTCCGCCAGCGGCTAGAACTCGCTCTAGCTCGCCCACTGAGACAATATCAAAACCCGCACCAATTTTGGCCAGCACATTAAGTACTGCAATATTAGAGTTAGCCTTAACTGCGTAGCAGACTAAATGCGGATGATCACCAAAAGCCTCATCAAATTCACGCCAATTACTTTCTATGTCGCTACGCGAATACACATACAATGGCGAACCGTAGTTAGCCATTAAGTCTGCTATATCAACAGAATCAGCGTGTAGAGATTGATTTTTATAAGAAAAGCTCAAGTGTTATTTTGAGTTATGCGGCAGAATGTCAAGCTCAGGCGCAACAGCTTGCGTTGTTTCATCAATGGCTTGGGTATTAACCGGTGCTGGAGAAAGTGTCACTTGCTGTGCTTTAACCGCTTCTAATTCGCCCATCTTACCGCAAGCACTAATACCAACGACAACAAAAGCCAATAAGGCCAACTGTGCTATTTTTTTCATGTTCTGTCCTAATTATTATTTACCGCTTATTTTACAGTAAATCTTTTAATAGTTTTGTAAACGCAGAGCGCTCAATATTAAAGGCGCCCAGGCTTTTTAAATGTGGACTTTCCACCTGGCAATCAATTAACTCATAACCCATTGATTGTACCAAATGCACGAAAGCGATTTTTGAGGCATTTGATCTTAATGAAAACATTGATTCACCAAAAAATATTTTGCCCATCGCCACACCGTACAATCCACCAACAAGCTCGCTATCTTGATACACCTCAACTGATTTCACCACGCCCTGCTGATGTAGTACTGTATAGGCCTCAACCATGGCTTCATCAATCCAGGTGCCAGCTTGATCCTTACGGTTAACTGTTTTACAATGACGAATCACGGAATCGAAATCTTGGTCAATCTTGAGGTTGAATTTAGATTGATTGATCGTCTTGTTCAAACTTTTGGAAATATGTAATTTGTTTGGTGTAATCACCATACGCGGATTTGGACTATACCACTGCACTGGCTCATCTTCACCATACCAAGGAAATATTCCGCGCTGGTATGCATCGATAAGTCGCTCGGTTGACAACGCCCCGCCAACAGCAATCAGCCCATTAGGTTCATCCAGGGCTTGCTCTATATTGGCAAATGGCGTGTCATCATCCGTTAGTACAAAAGATTGCGGAATTTCAATCACAACTGTTGCTGTTTAATCGCCTCTTTTGCCAGATACAAAGCAGCAATACTACGTGCTTCGGTCAAATCATCGTTATAAACCAATGTTTCTAAATCGGCCAATTTATGTTTAACCACTTCCAATGGCTCTGGCTCATCCCCCTCAGCTGACGCTTGATATAAATCTTGCGCCAAAACAATATGAGTGATGCTTGATTGGTAGCCCGGTGCAATACTCATAGCCTTAAGGTAGGTCAGCTGCTTGGCGCCATAGCCAATTTCTTCAATCAGCTCACGATTCGCCGCCTCTAGTGGCGCCTCTCCGTCGTCAATCTTGCCCTTAGTCAGCGCTAGCTCGTAGCGATCTGTGCCGCCTGAGTATTCATAAATCATCAGCACGGTTTCATCATCCAACATAGGCACTATCAAGACTGCGCCATTACCAGGCGGCTTGAGACGCTCATATTGGCGTTTTTCGCCATTAGAAAACTCAACATCCATTGATTGGATATTAAAAAATCGAGTGGTGGCCATGTCAGTAACATTACTCAGTGTAGGTTTTTTTCGCATAATTGGCATTATATCATTAGCTATAATAGTCAGTTCAATATAGAGGAGAGAGACATGAACAAATTAGCATTATTATTTGCTTTGATATTTTCATCAATAACACACGCCTGGACAATTGATGGCGTGGGCGATTTTAAATTTGAACAGGCAAGTGATCGGGTTTACGTCATGCACGGGCCTATTGCCAGCCCCAATGAGCAAAACTATGGTTTTATGAATAACCCTATTTTTATCGAAGGAGATAATGGCTTAATTGTCATTGACCCTGGTAGTTCAAAATTTGTTGGAGACAACATTCTTAAAGAGGTTAAAAAAATATCATCAAAACCCGTTGTGGCTGTTATAAATACACACGTACATGGTGATCACTGGCTTGCAAATCATGCCATTAAAGACAAATATCCAGATGCTAAATTCTATGCTCACATGAACATGATTCGAGAAGCAGAATATGGCGAAGCGCAGCGCTGGATAAAGACATATAGTGATATTACGGACAAAGCAAAGGGCACAATCGCCGTGATACCAACTTATTCAATTGGCCATAAAGACACGTTAACTATCGAAGGGCAAAAGTTCATCATTCACTCACCACTGCCATCGTCTCACTCATCTTCGGATATCATGATTGAGCATGTAAATTCTAAAACACTTTTTACTGGAGACAATGCCTTTACTGACCGCATGGGCAGATTTGATGGACAGTCAAACATGCTGGACAATATTAAAATTCTAGATTACGCTAAAAACCTAACAATTGATACTTATGTTCCTGGACATGGTTACTCAGGGGCTGTTACTCAAGCAATTGACCCCTACCTAAACTATCTTAAGATCATCGAACAAGAATCTAGAAAAGGCTACGAAGAGGATTTAGCCGACTATGAGATCAAACCATTTGCGGATAAACATCTAGCAGAATATAGAGATTGGAGTGGTTATGACGAGCAACTTGGCAAACACATTAACAAAATGCTGCTAGAAATTGAAGCGCTAGATCTGTAACCACTAGCTTTTCAATAATAAAAAATGACGACTCTGAGTCGTCATTTTTTTTACCTTATTCTTTTAACTGAAACTTTGGCAAGCCAAGATTAAGCTGAAGTGCCACTAATCGGGTAATAAATATTGCAGAACCTGCAACAATAGCACTTAGGACAATACTCACCTCATAGTACACAAGAGCAATAAATCCTAAAGAGCCAAACCAGGCAGCCGTTGCATACAGCGGGCTTTTAAAAACAATCGGGGTTTCGTTGCAGAGTAAGTCTCTAAAAATACCGCCCATTGAGCCCGTAACAACCCCCATAAAGCTGGCGACCAACCAAGGTGCGCCTGCCATTAAAGCCACCATAGTGCCTGCAATACTGAATGCTGCCAGCCCAGCAGCATCCGGAATTAAAAATAGTTTTGGAGAAATTGAAACAAAACGAGCGCCAATAAAAATAACAATAGCGCTGGATAAGGATGCAATAAAAAAGATTTGATCCTGAATCCAAAATACATCCAAATCTAACAACATGTCGCGCAATGACCCACCACCCAAACCGGTGGTGATGGCAATAATAATAACGCCAAATAAATCAAAATGTCGAAAACCAGACTTAAGCACACCCGAAGCTGAAGATACCACAACAGCTATTAACGAAAGCCAATACAGACTGTTGGAAAATTCTTGAGTAATTTCTAAATTCATAATAAATCCACCTTGCCAGTACCGATATGATAATACGCTGGCACAATAGTTAATTGATTATCTTTCACCATTTCTGGAAAATGCGCACCGGTTTGTTTCAGCTCATTAGCCACCAAATCAACATTGGCTAGTGTTACATTTTCAACCAAATTTCCCGGTTGACCTTTGGCTTTATTAAAGGCTGCATTGAGTGCAAAAGTAAGGCTTGGTAAATGCCCCTCTAATTGCTCATGATTGCAAGTTGCTGCCACCGCACCACATTGAGAGTGCCCCATGACCATAATCAGCGACACATTAAGATGCAACACTGCATACTCAATGCTGGCCACAATCATTTGATCAAGCACATTGCCCGCCACACGCACCACGTACAAATCCCCCAGACCTTGATCAAAAATTACCTCAGGTGGTACACGAGAATCCGAACAGCCTAAAATAATGGCAAATGGGTGCTGGCCATGCTTAAGCTCAAAACGCCTTTCACTGGTCTGATCAGGATGCTCAAGATGTGAAGCCATATAGCGCTTATTACCCTCTATAAGCTTTCTCAAATGTTCGTTATTGGCAATTATGTCTTTCATAAGGCTGAATTGTAACGCAATAACACCCCTTTATCGTTCATTTTAAAAATTTCAGAAATTTTTCATAACTGATTAAAAGATAGGACTTATTTTAAGATTTTTCATGTTTTTAAGCTTAAAAACACGGTTTTTTGCCGTTGTTATCCGAAATTTTGCGATTTTTAAGCACATTTTCATTATTTTCCAAATTTTTACAGGTAATATATCTACTGTAATCATAAAATAATCTTGAATAATCTGAGGAGCGGATATGAATTTTAAGAGCATGACCAAGCAACAATTAAAAGACCATGGTGAAACCATTGGCGTCAAGCTTAATCTTAAACACAAGAAAGATGAGCTTATTGCCCAACTTGTTGAAGCTACTGAACAAAAGCCTGAACCAATTGCCACTCCAGAGCCAAAAGCAGCCGCACCCGTTCAACCGACAAGAACACCAAGCACTACTGCTCAAGAGGATTTTGACATTAAAAAATATGCGCTACCCATTGTAATTATTGTAGCGATATTGATTTGGCTACTCTAAACAATCGCCTATTTACACCCTTTTTTTAATGAAAAAATCATTATTCGTCGCCATATCGTCCTTAGCAATACTATTACTCAGTAGCTGCTCAACAATGGTTGTAAAAGAAGAAAACGCACACACTTTTAATACTTGGGAGCTGTGCACTTTACTTTACAGGCCAAATCAAATGTATTCTGATTGGTATGTTGATAAAGAAGAGAATAAAAATATAGAAAAAGAACTAAACAAAAGAGGAGTGTTGAATAAGAAAAGCTGTGATGTTGTAGAGTTGGCCAAAAGACAATGTACTGAATTTGGCCACAAAGACGCAACACAAAATTTTATTGACTGCACCGCAAAAGAATTTAAAAATATAAATGATAAAGTTGCCGCAATAAAACAAAATAAACAGAAAGAAGATTCTGAAGCAGCCAAGTCATTTATTAACGGATGGAATACTGGTTTAAATAACGCATACCAACCAATACAGCGCACTCCTGTATGCACAACATCCGTCCTTACCGGTCAAGTTACTTGTTATTAAGGCAAACAACTTGACCGGTAAGCGGTAATTTTTACCAAAGTCGAGGCGTAAGGAATTCGAAAAGGCAGGAGCTTATAAATATAAGTGACTGTTTTTGAGAATTTCGACAACAAAGCCTTTGGCAAAAAGAACCCTTATTTAGTCGAAAAAGCCGTCCATATGGAGCTCTGTAAGATCACTAAACCCACCAATGTGCTTCCCATCAATGGTGATTTGTGGCACCATGCGTGCACCGTTAGTTACTTTAGAAAACTCCACCATATGGGCGCGATCTTCATCGATGTATTTTTGCTCAAATGGCAGACTCCATTTATCCAAAAGCTCTTTGGTTTTGACACAAATTGGGCAAGAATGGGTTGAGTAAACGACGATTTTCATGATTAACTCTGTAAAGCTTTAACAACTAAATCACCCATTTGATTCGTGCCAACAACTGTATCACCTTCTGCAGCAATATCTTGCGTGCGGTAACCTTGATCAAGTACGGTGTTGACTGCTGAATCAATCTTGTCAGCAAGTGTCACTTGGTCTAGCGAATAACGCAACATCATTGAAACTGACAAAATAGTCGCCAATGGATTGGCCATATCTTGGCCGGCAATGTCTGGCGCAGAACCATGAATCGGCTCATACATGCCGTAACCGTCTTTATTAAGTGATGCACTTGGCAACATACCAATAGAACCCGTTAACATAGCGGCACAATCAGACAACACATCGCCAAATAGGTTTGAAGTCACCATCACGTCAAATTGTTTTGGCGCTTTAACCAATTGCATGGCTGCATTATCAACATACATATGCGAAAGCTCTACATCTGGGTAGTCTTTGGCCACCTCCTCCATAACATCGCGCCAAAGCTCACATACTTCTAGTACGTTAGCCTTGTCTACTGAACAAACGCGCTTGTTGCGTTTTTGGGCAATTTTAAAAGCTGAATGACCAATACGGCGAATTTCAGATTCATAGTACGTTGCGCTATTAAAGCCGTAACGCTCACCATCTCTTTGTTCGATACCGCGTGGCTGACCAAAATAAATACCAGCCACCAATTCACGCACAATCATCAGATCCAGGCCTGAAACGATTTCTTCTTTAAGGGTTGAAGCAGAAGCCAATTGTGGATACAAAATAGCCGGACGTAGGTTTGAGAATAAATCCATCTGGGCACGCAAACCAAGCAAACCACGCTCAGGGCGCAGGTCACGCTCTAATGTCTCCCACTGATAGCCGCCAACAGCACCGAGTAAAATTGAATCACACTCGTGTGCCGCGTCAAGTGTTGCCTGAGGGAGTGGTGAACCGGTTTCATCATAAGCTGTACCGCCAATTAAACCGTGCACTAACTCCATGCCCAAGTTGTCATTGTTGTTTAAATAATCAATAACCTTCAATGCTTGAGCAACAATTTCCTGTCCAATACCATCACCTGGCAATACCAACACTTTTGACATGTTCTTTCCTTTTATTTAAATCTTAAAAAACAGCTATTTTACTAGATTTCAACCATCTCAAATTGATCCTTGGTTACACCACAATCTGGACATACCCAATCCTCGGGCACATCTTCCCACTTGGTGCCTGGCTCAATGCCTTCTTTTGGTGAGCCTTTAGCTTCATCATAAATCCAATCACACACCATACATTTATATTTTTTCATCTCAGTTTATCCTGTTTAAATTGCTCAATAAAAAAGGGAGTGAAACACTCCCTTCGAATGCAATAAACGCTTAATTACAAATTATCAGCGTTCTTTGCTAAGTATTCTGCCACACCTGCTGGTGTGTCTTTCATACCTTCGTCGCCTTTATTCCAACCGGCAGGGCAAACTTCGCCATGTGTGGTGTGGAAATCAAGCGCATCAACCATGCGTAACATTTCATCAACATTTCTGCCTAATGGTAAATCGTTAACCACTTGATGGCGCACATCAAAATTCTCATCAATCAAAAATGAAGCGCGTAATGCAACACCGTCTGGGTGAACAATACCGTAAGCCTCCATGATTGCATGATTGACATCCGCTACTAATGGAAAATCAACAGGGCCCAAGCCGCCATCATTGACTGCAGTATTGCGCCAAGCATTATGCGTAAATTGTGAGTCGATCGACACACCTACAACCTCTACACCCTTTTCAGCAAATTGCGCAACACGGTGATGGTGCGCTAGAATTTCTGATGGACAAACAAACGTAAAATCCAATGGGTAAAAGAACAACATGATCTTTTTACCTTTAAGGCTAGACAGTTGAAAATCGTCAACGATTGTGCCATCAGCTAATACAGCTGCAGCGGTAAAATCTGGGGCTTGTTGTGTTACTAGAACGCTCATAAATTCTCCAATAATTAAATAATAAACTCATGAATTATACAACACCGCCAGCCAATAAATCTTATAAAAAATAAGGGTTTGCGTGCGAGAACTTAACAACACCTTGAATCTTGCGTAAAATAGCGCCATGCTTAAAATTTACAACACGCTCAGTAAACAAAAAGAAGTTTTTCATCCCATCGATCCAGACAAGATTGGTATGTATGTATGTGGCATGACAGTTTATGATTACTGTCATATGGGCCATGCACGCGTATTAGTGATGTTTGATGTGATTACACGCCACTTAAGACGCAACTTTCCGGAAGTAACTTATGTACGCAATATCACCGATATTGACGATAAAATTATCCAACGTGCGATTGAAAACAAAGAAGATATTTATAGTTTAACCAATCGTTTTATTGATGCCATGCATGAGGATGAACGTGCGCTGGGCATTTTGCCGCCCGATATTGAACCTCGTGCGACTGACGCCATGGATCAAATGTTTTATATGATTAAATCTTTGGTCGACAAGGGATTTGCTTATCAAGCCAATAATGGTGATGTGTATTATTCGGTACGCAAATTTGCCGATTACGGCAAACTCAGTGGCAAGAACTTAGATGATTTAGAAGCCGGCGCTCGTGTTGATGTCGATTCAGATAAAAAAGATCCGCTTGATTTCGTCCTATGGAAAATGGCCAAAGCTGACGAGCCAAGCTGGGCATCGCCTTGGGGTGATGGGCGTCCTGGATGGCATATTGAATGCTCAGCCATGTCAACCCATCATTTAGGCAAACATTTTGATATTCATGGTGGTGGCATGGATTTATCTTTCCCGCATCATGAAAATGAAATTGCCCAATCTGAAGGGGCAAATAGTTGTAGCTTTGTAAACACTTGGATGCATGTTGGCTTTGTCAATATTAATGATGAAAAAATGAGTAAATCGCTGAATAATTTTTTCACCATTCGTGGCGTATTGGAAAATTATGATGGTGAAACTTTGCGTTATTTCATTATGAGCTCGCATTATCGCTCACCGTTGAATTTTTCTGATACCAACCTGGATAATGCAAAAACCTCAATCACTCGTTTGTACACAGCTATTCGAGGCCTGAACGCCAGTGAAGCGGCCACCAATGAAGTCTCTCAACGTTTTGATTTTGAAACCCGATTTAATGAAGCGCTAGATGATGACTTCAACACGCCTATTGCGCTCAGTGTTTTGTTCGAGCTGGCCAAATTGATCAATTCAGAGCGTAATAAAGACCTTGATCAGGCAAGCGCTTTGGCACAATTACTAATTAAACTAGGTGGTTTTATCGGTATTTTGCAATTGAATGCTGACGAGTTCTTAAAGCAGGGTGTTGACTTAGACGATTCAGCGATTGATGAAAAAATCAAACAGCGAAATGAGGCAAAAGCCAACAAAGACTTTGCCTTGTCTGATCAAATTAGAGATGAGCTGACCGAGCTTGGCATTGTTTTAGAGGATACTTCAGATGGTACCAGCTGGCGCAGAAAGTAATATTAACTGGTCATCCATTGATACCATTCTACTGGACATGGATGGCACACTATTAGACCTTAATTTTGACCTGCATTTTTGGCTAGAATACCTACCACTGGTGTATGCCAATAAACACAATATCAGCCACCAACAATCTAAAGATAAAATTCGCCCAATGCTAGAAGCCGAACAAGGCAAATTGCATTGGTATTGTCTAGATTATTGGCAAAAGATTTTTGAGCTAGATATCGCCCAACTCAAAGAAGATGTTTCGCACTTGATTCAAATCCACCCTTTTGTATTGGATTTTTTGGATCAAGCCAAACAACATAATAAACGCATTTATTTAGTGACCAATGCTCATCGAAAAACCATTAAGCTAAAAATGCGTGTGACTAATCTAGAAAGCTATTTTGACGAGATTGTCAGTTCACATGATTATAACGTAGCCAAAGAAGATCAGGGATTTTGGCAACAACTAGAGCAGGCCATTAACCTAAACAAACAAACCAGCATCTTTTTTGATGATTCAATTAGCGTACTTAATTCGGCCAAACAATTTGGCATTGGCACCGTGGTAGCTATTAGCAAACCCAGCTCAAAAATTGCCACTCAATCGGTTACCGGGTTTATGAACATTGAGACCTTTAAGCACACCCTACCCTTAGAACACCATACGTAAAAAACCCGCCATTAAGCGGGTTTAAGTCGTCTATATTACTGGCTACTTACTCGCCACCAATATCCGCCATTAAGGCAAAACTTTTTACAAAAGGTCCGGCCATGCTTGGATTTTTAATCATAGCGCCAAAATCACCTTGTTCAAACTTTAACTTGCCCATAGTGACCGCCATGCCCATAGAACTCATGCTTAATGGCTTATCTAACCATTTTATCCAATTTTTCTTATCGGCACGCATGTCCCAA
Organism: Candidatus Thioglobus pontius; assembly: GCA_014384345.1. Lineage (GTDB taxonomy): Bacteria > Pseudomonadota > Gammaproteobacteria > PS1 > Pseudothioglobaceae > Thioglobus_A > Thioglobus_A pontius. The sequence goes on along the minus strand of JACNGB010000031.1, from coordinate 9,328 downwards.
TCTACACTCTCGCCATCATAATCACCAGCACGAACACATTCGCCATTTTCCACCACAAAAATACCTGTTGGTGTGCCGTCACCTTTAAAGCCACAGGCAATGGTTGAAGAGAAGTTAATTTCTGCTAATTTACCACGAACCTCGTCTGATGCATTCCAAGCATCTTTAAGTTGATTCATCCACTCACTTGAAAATAATACTGCCATGTTAATCTCCTATTGATAGTATTAATAAGAATAAGGTAATTTTCAAGATTACCTTATCCATTCTCCTCAAATTTATTCATTTTATGAATGGCAATATTATGCCCATTAACGCGTGTCAAAAATACTTATTTTTAGCAATAAATTAACCAGTTAATGTCACGAGAAAATAACGCCTAGCGTATAATTTTTCACCATGAAAACACCTTTGACAATCGGCATTCTTTCTGACACGCATGGCTTTGTTCATGAAGAAATTGTCGACATTATAAACCACTGCGATTTAGCCATTCATGCTGGCGATATTATCGACGTGTCAACACTAGAGCAACTCAAACCTAAGCAACAATTAATTGCTATTCAGGGTAATAATGACGCCCATCTTACTCAGCTAAACACAGTAGAAAAGGTTGTTTTGCCTGGCGGCATTATTATGGTGGACCATGGTCACACTCACGGTCACAAAAGCCCCTCACATGAATCACTCAGACAAACCTATCCTGAAGCTAGAATTATTGTTTACGGCCATACTCATAAGCAATTAGTAGAGCAACACAGCACGCCATGGATCATCAACCCAGGCGCAGCAGGGCAAACGCGCACTCATGGCGGCTCAAAATGCCTAGTGCTGACCATTCAATCTGAACAAAACTGGCAAATAGAAACTCACATTTTCAACTAACCCACATTGTCAAAACCAGTAAAAAATCAAGCGCCTAGTAAACTGCAATGTATAATTAACCGTTTTTATAAGTAAATAGGAACAACCATGAAAAATGCTTTTTATGCACAATCAGGCGGTGTAACTGCAGTAATTAACTCTTCTGCATGTGGCGTAATCGAAACAGCTCGTAAATATCCAGACAAAATTGGCAAGGTTTACGCAGGTCAAAACGGCATCATTGGTGCGTTAATGGAAAATTTAATCGATACCTCTTTAGAGTCTGACGCCGATATTGCTGCATTAAAGCACACACCTTCTGGTGGTTTTGGCTCTTGTCGTTACAAGATGAAGTCTTTAGAAGCTAACAAGGCTGAATACGAAAGACTAATCGAAGTATTTAAAGCACATGACATTGGTTATTTCTTCTACAACGGTGGTGGCGATTCAGCTGACACTTGTTTAAAAGTGTCTCAATTGTCTGAATCTATGGGCTACCCAATTCAAGCAATCCACGTACCAAAGACGGTTGATAACGACTTACCAGTCACAGACAACTGCCCAGGTTTTGGCTCAGTTGCTAAATATATTGCTGTTTCTGCGATGGAAGCAAGTTTTGACGTTGCTTCAATGGCAGCGACTTCAACGAAAATTTTCGTACTTGAGGTTATGGGTCGTCATGCCGGTTGGATCGCTGCTGCAGGTGGCTTATTAGACGAGTCAATTCCAGTAGTTATCTTATTCCCTGAAGTGGATTTTGATGAAGAAAAATTCTTAGCAAAAGTTGATGCGAACGTTAAGAAGTTTGGTTACTGTACGATTGTTGTTTCTGAAGGTACAAAATGGGCTAATGGAACATTCTTAGCAGAACAAGGTACTCGTGATGACTTTGGTCATGCGCAATTAGGCGGTGCTGCACCAGTTGTTGCCAACTTAATTAAAGATGCATTAGGCTACAAATTCCACTGGGCAGTTGCTGACTACTTACAGCGTGCTGCACGTCACTTGGCTTCAGAGTCAGATGTTGAGCAAGCTTACGCATTAGGTGAAGCAGCAGTTGAGCTTGCTATGCAAGGCAAAAACTCAGTTATGCCAGCAATTATCCGTACATCAAACAACCCATATACTTGGGAAATGGGTATGGGCGAATTAAAAGACATCGCTAACGTTGAAAAGATGATGCCAATGGAATATATCTCTGAAGATGGTTTTGGTATTACTGATGCATGTCGTGAGTACTTACAGCCATTAATTGAAGGCGAAGCATACCCACCATACAAAAATGGTCTTCCTGACTACGTCGTTATGAAAAAAGAAATGGTTGAAAGAAAACTACCAACTTTCGACATGGATCTTTAATAGAGAAAACACGAGATTAATATGAATGTAATTTTACTAGGACCTCCAGGCGCAGGCAAAGGTACTCAAGCAACTAATATCTGCGAGAAGTACTCAATTCCACAAATTTCTACTGGCGACATGTTGCGTGCTGCTGTTAAAGCTGGCACACCACTAGGTGTTGAAGCTAAGAAAGTGATGGATGCAGGTGGTTTGGTATCAGACGATATTATCATTGGCCTGGTAAAGGAACGCATTCAAGAAGATGACTGTGAAAATGGTTTCTTATTTGACGGCTTTCCTCGTACCATTGCTCAAGCCGAAGCCTTAAAAACAGACGGCGTGAAAATTGACTATGTGGTTGAAATTCAAGTGCCTGATGAGGATATCGTCGCTCGTATGTCGGGTCGTCGTGCTCATCTAGCATCTGGTCGTACTTATCATATCATTTACAATCCGCCAAAGGTTGAAGGTATTGATGACATTACTGGTGAAGAGTTGGTACAGCGTGCTGATGACAACGAAGAAACTGTGCGTTCACGCCTAGGTGTTTATCATGAACAAACTCAACCACTGGTAGATTACTATCAAAGTTGGATGAGTAAAGATAGCAGCGCGCCAAAATATGGCGCTGCCGTTGGTGTTGGCTCATTGGATGAAGTAAGAGATCGCGTTTACGCTCAACTAGGCTAAACAACAAGTTTGAGTTAAAACTTGGGGGCTTATGTCAGTTAGACATAAGCCCTTTTTTTACCAATTATTAATTAGCAACCTATTATGAAAACTGGACCAAGACAAATTACAACACCTTTTAGGCCAATTCCGCTAGATGTGCCAGAAGGCATGAAGCCAAATGAGTTTTTCAATTCATCAGAGAATTTAGCAGACCTTGCTCAAAACAATGGCCTCATGGACAACAGTGAAGATTTACTCTTGTATCGTAAAGCGCTAGGACATTCAAATTTATTTGATTGCTCCATTATTTACAATACATCCAAAAGCATACTGAACCCTTTGGGCAGACCGGTAAGACGCACCCAGGTACCAAATAAAGTTAAAAATGCTTGGAATCGCATGAACCAAATAATCATTGGATTTATGCTAGAAGAGTTTCCAGATGCAGACAAGCACTTAGTGTTGTGTGGTGAAGCGTCGCTAGATTCAACCTGGCCAATAACATCGCCTGGTGTTCCAAGTATCCGTATGTTGCATAATCATTTCATCGTCTTTGATAAAGAGGAGTTAGAAAATTCTGAGCTATCAGACCCTAAAAACCCTAATTTGACTGATGGTGGCCAACACTCATTATTTGCAAACTATATGGAAGATGTGTATGCAGAATTTCAATCGAAACTTAATTTTGAAATCCTGAAGCCTGTCGATGGAAAAGCTTCTGGACTTGCGCTTACTGGCTACCCTCAAGGCTTGCCAAGTTGGGAAGTGACTGGTGGCATTGACAGTTTAAAAAACGTCAAATTTTGGGATGAGTACGATCTAGTATTAAAAGGATTTCTAGATTTCTATAGAACCTTCTTTTCACAGGTGTCTTGTCGTAACTCCTCCGTCCCGAAAGAGGCATATTTTCCTGAATTAATTGAAAATACGTTGCTATTCAACACATGCTTTTTGTCTGCAGCTAAAAAAGTCCGTGACAAATGCATTGAAGATCCTAAATATTCATCGTCAATCCGTTGGCAACCGGCTTTTAAGCAATTAATCTATCGAAATGATCAGGGTAAACTAATTGTTACTATCTCTCAAAATTCAATCGGTAATGCAATTACTGAATTGCTAGGCGTTGTCGTGAATCGCACGCCAGATGCACAAGCCTACGAAGAAGCTGAGCCAGCACTACTGGAAAAACTATTAAAACTTAGATCAAGATTAGTAGAGGCTGACCTTGGCGAGGGCATTGAGACCAAATATTGGAAAAAAGACTAACGTCAATCAAGTAATAATATTAGATCGTAACAATAGCCCGAATTTCGGGCTATTTTTTTGGATTTTAATTACTTAGTCATCCAAATTACAGTACAATCTTTTGCGGGAGAAAATAAAAACATAACTAAAAGGAGAAAATAAAGCAAATGGATATACTTCAAATGGCTATTGCAGCCTCACTTATTGCTGTTTTATACGGCTTATTTACAATGAGCTGGATTTACAAACAATCACCAGGTAGCGACAAAATGAAAGAAATTTCAGACGCGATTGCAGAAGGTGCAACCGCTTATCTGAATCGTCAATACACTGCTATCAGTATTGTAGGATTGGTTTTACTGATTGTTATCACTTATTTCTTAGGCATGACAGTTGGTCTTGGATTCTTAATTGGTGCGGTACTTTCAGGTGCAACAGGTTACATTGGTATGAATGTCTCTGTTAAATCGAATTCACGTACAGCTGAAGCTGCTAAGAATGGCGTGAACGCCGCTTTCCAAGTTGCTTTCAAAGGTGGTGCGGTGACTGGTATGTTGGTGGTTGGTTTGGCACTGTTAGGTGTTGCTGGTTATTACGCCGGCTTGGTTAGTTATGGCGTAGAGCAAAATGAAGCGTTACATGCTCTTATCGGTCTTGCATTTGGCGGCTCATTAATCTCAATTTTTGCTAGATTGGGTGGCGGTATCTTTACTAAAGGCGCTGATGTTGGTGCTGATATTGTTGGTAAAGTGGAAGCTGGCATCCCAGAAGATGATCCACGCAATCCTGCAGTAATTGCTGATAACGTTGGTGACAATGTCGGTGACTGTGCAGGTATGGCAGCTGACTTATTTGAGACTTATGCAGTAACCATCATTGCAACAATGCTGCTTGCAGGTGTTTTAGGCTTGGGCAACGAAGCAATTCTTTACCCATTAGCATTGGGCGCAGTGTCTATCATTGCTTCAATTATCGGCACCTTCTTTGTTAAGGTGTCTGATGGTGGATCAATCATGGGCGCTCTATACAAAGGCTTGATCGTTTCTGGTATATTGGCCGCTATTGCTTTTTACTTTGTCACGATTGACATGGGCATGAGCATGAATTTATTCTACGCTTCACTCATTGGTTTAGCGCTGACTGCGTGGATGGTTGTGGTTACTGAATACTACACTGCAACTGAACACAAACCAGTACAACACATTGCAGAAGCTTCTAAAACAGGTGATGGTACTAACGTTATTGCAGGTATCGGCTTAAGCATGAAATCTACCGCATTACCAGTATTGGCCGTTTGTGCTAGTATTTGGGGTGCTGAGGCATTAGGCGGCTTATACGGTATCGCTATTGCGGCAACTGCCATGTTGTCTATGACTGGTGTGATTGTTGCACTGGACGCTTATGGCCCTATTACTGATAACGCAGGTGGTATTGCTGAAATGGCTGACCTTCCTGAAGAAATTCGTAACATTACTGATCCTTTGGATGCAGTTGGTAATACAACTAAAGCGGTAACCAAAGGCTATGCAATCGGATCTGCTGGATTGGCAGCCTTAGTATTATTTGCTGACTTTACTAACTCACTAGGTGGCGATACTAAAACGTTATTTGATTTATCAGACCATAGAGTTATCATCGGATTATTCTTGGGTGGTTTAGTACCATATTTATTTGGCGCCATGGCCATGGAGGCAGTAGGTCGTGCAGCAGGCGGTATTGTTAACGAAGTGCGTCGTCAGTTTAAAGAGATGCCAGGCATTATGGATTACACACAAAAGCCTGACTACTCTAAAGCGGTAGACATGTTAACTAAATCAGCGATTAGAGAGATGGTTATCCCGTCTATTCTACCAATCTTGTTCCCAGTAGCTGTTGGCTTACTACTGGGTGCAGAGGCGTTAGGTGGCTTGTTAATTGGTTCAATTGCTACAGGTATTTTTGTCGCTATTTCAATGACTACCGGTGGTGGTGCTTGGGATAATGCCAAGAAATACATCGAAGATGGCAATTGTGGCGGTAAAGGTTCAGATGCTCATAAAGCAGCTGTAACAGGTGATACCGTAGGTGACCCGTACAAAGATACGGCTGGCCCTGCGATCAACCCACTGATCAAGATTATCAACATCGTTGCAATCATGATTATTCCGCTACTGTAGCAATAATCAATTGATCAAAAAAGGCGTGCTTATAGCACGCCTTTTTTTGTTTGATAGTTGTTGGTATTTTTAAGCAAAAAAAAAGGAGTGTTATCACACTCCTTTTGTTTAAGCTTTAGATGCCTGTCTTCCCATGTATTTGGACATTCAATCCTTTGGTATTCTTGGTTAACAGAAAGTCTGCCTGAGCCTTTAATAGCTTGTCAGTACACTCATGTAAGTCATTGTAGATATCTTGACCCGTGTCAAAGCGTTTATCCGTCATGTAATAGAAGAAACTCTTATATTTAAAATTATCCATCTTGATAATAATAAAGGTTGAATTGGAATCTTCCCAAACAGCAGCGGGGAATAACTCAGGCTTATCTTCACCTTCTCTAGTTATTTCAATGTCAGCCATCTGAACTTCTTTTTTTTCTTTTCTCCAACGATTATCCAAGTTGTTCTGGATGGTTGTTAGTTCTGATTCAGTAAAATCAACACTCATATCATTGCCCTTGACTTAAAATTTCCTCAAGACTTGGCTCAGAATCTGTTGTTCCGCCAGCTTCCATCTCTTCAATGGTTGCATCACGAACCAAAGTCACCTCTAATACGAAATTCACTTTGCGGCCACACAGTGGATTATTACCATCAATGGTGACCGTGGCATCATCAACTTTGGTCACCAAGAAATCTTTAGGCTGGCCATCTTTATTTTCCATGGTTACCTTAGTGCCAACTTTACGATATTCTTGTGGCACATTTTCGATTTTATCGATAAAGACTAACGATTCATCTCTTGGGCCATAAAGCTTATCAACATCCACTTTAATTTCAATAATATCGCCTTGTTCACGACCTTCTAACTCAGCCAAAACTTCTTTACCCAATACATCGTTAGCACCATGCACGTAACCTACTGGATATTCAATACTTGAGAATACGTCACCCGTTTTTTGATCAACTACTTTGTAGATCAACTCAACGTATTTAGACTCTTCAATATAATCTGCCATAACCAATTAAAAAATAGTTGCACCGAAAATCTTAACCACATCACCTTCATAGCCAAGTACCAGTCTACCAAGGTACTCACCTTTCTTTTCAGCGTTAAGCTTACCATTGTTTGTTTGTCTGTATAAAACAGTCACATACTCACCACGACGAATCATACCTAGGTAATCAGCACCTTTTTCCAAACCTTTGGTTAACTCACTACGAGCAAATTGTTTGCCCATTTCGACTTCGTTTGCACCGCGTAAAAAATCTTCTGAAAAATTACGAGTAAAGGCGCCATAGTTGGCATTGTTGGAATATTTTATCAGGTCATCCCACATTGGATGGGCGATGGCTAGTATTTCTTCATCAGTTTTGTCAATAATATTCATTATTTTGTACTCCACTATTTTTTTTGAACCGCCCCATATTAGGGTGATAAATTATTTTTTATCGATTGTAAGTCTTAATTGAAAACCTACAATCGATAAAAAAGACCAACAGCAAAGTGTTGGTCTTTTTATCAAAATAGAAATTTAAGTTAAATCTCTATTTGTTTATTACTCTTCGTCGTTAACTAAGTGGTAACAAGGCGCTTTCTGCATTGTGTACTCACCAGTAACACGATCACGATGAGATACTGTCAATACGTGCCAGTTATCATCATCTAGTTTCATCGCATCACCACGGTAGTAGTAACCAGGCCATCTTGTTTCCTTACGGAAGAATGTATGATGGAATACACACTCAGAAGTACGGTGACGGTGCTTAAGCTCCCATGCACGCATTAACTGGTGAATATCTTCAGCACCTAATTTCTCTAGGTCCTCTTCCATGATAGACATCTTCTGCATACCCATGTTAAGTAACTTGTCGTTAGTCATGTACTGAACAGTAACACCACCACAGTACTCATCCATAATCTTCTGAAGACGCTGTAGACCAGGCATCGGAAGAATGTAGCTTGGAGATACTGTACCAGCAACGATTTCATTACGGCCAACTCTGTAAGTTTCTAAAGGCTTGTAGATTTCTTCTTTACGATCAGCAATTTGCTTATCAGAAACCACAATGCCTTCACCCTTACCGTCGTCAAGGTATTGACAAGCAGCCTTAGCAGCTAGACGACCTTCAGTAAATGAACCTGATGAGAATGCGTGTGGTGTACCACCAACAGCATCACCGGCACCAAATAAACCTTCAACAGACGTCATACGGTTGTAACCCCAGAAGTACTCTTTCGGAGAAAGATCTTCAGGACCAGAACACCATGCGCCACAACCTGTTGCGTGTGAACCCATTACATACGGCTCAGACGTTGTTAATTCAGGGTTAATGAACTTAGGATCGATGTCAGTAGCAGCCCATAGTACCGCTTGACCAACTGTCATACCTAGGAAGTTTTCCCAACCAACTTCTTCTAAATGAGGGTCTTGGAATGCTTCCATTGTTACCATGTGAATTGGACCACGACCAGCGTTAATTTCAGAAATAATCGCTGAAGTACGTAGACAAGTCGGAATTGGACGAGCAGAAACGTGAGACGCTTCAGTGTTCAAGTAACGCTTACCAACCATTTCCTCTAATGCAGGGAACCAGTTTGATTCATACTCTTCACCGTAACCGTTTTGAGTGTACGTGTGCAAGTGTAGGAAGTATGCGCCAACAGGACCGTAACCGTCTTTAAAACGAGCTAATACGATACGGTTTTCCATTTGTGTCATCTTAGCACCCGCTTCAATCATAAGACCGTAAGCAGAACCTGAAGACCATGGAGCGTACCATACACGACCCGCACCTTCACCTACTGAACGTGGCTTAAAGATGTTAGAAGCACCACCAGCACCAACGATAGTAGCCTTAGATTTAAATACGTGGTAGTTACCAGTACGTACGTTAAAACCTACAGCACCTGCAACACGGTTTTCTTTAGCTTCGTCCATTAATAAGTGAGTAACCATAATACGGTTGTATGTCTTATCAACGTTCTTAGTTGCCGCTTCAGCAACGATAGGCTTGTATGATTCACCGTGAATCATAATCTGCCACTTACCTTCACGCATGTATGCGCC
>JACNGB010000037.1 GCA_014384345.1 Candidatus Thioglobus pontius | reverse complement strand
GACGGGTGTTGATGCTCGTCAATTGGGAGTTGTGCACTTATGAGTCGAATCCGCCCATTTTAAAAATTTATGAAATTTTAAAAGCTTAATGTTGAGGTGACACTGTATTCATCCCCTTGATAAGTGAATGACAAATGATGGGCTTGCAACATAAGTCTTGATGCGCCAGTTAATTTAACCCTATCTTCTTTAGACAAAGTTTTAGATAGGTAATCATTAGCGATTGACTCGTCCACACCGTATAGCGGATCGCCTAAAATTGAATGTCCTATAAAATCAAGATGCACACGTATTTGATGTTGTCGACCTGTAACAGGGATAGCTTTAACCAAGGTTGTGTTATCAGCTTTGTTAAACATTAAAGGCTCGATGTATGTCGTCGATGCTTTACCTTCAGGCACGTCACAAGTCATTTTCATACGAATGCTGCCGTTCGCTTTTGCAATGGGCTGATCAATAGTAATCTTATGACACATTTCACCTTTAACCAAAGCCAAATATTCTTTGTTATATTGTCGATGTTCAAACATGGTTTTAAGCACACTGCTGGCTGGTTTATTTTTAGCCACCAACACTAAGCCAGAGGTTTCTGCATCTATTCGATGAGCCAAACTTGCCTCATCACCAAAATAATACCTAACCTCATCCAATAGGCAATACTCAGTTTCCTTGCGAGTGGGATGCACCATAACCCCTGAAGGCTTATCAAAGATTGCAAAATCTTCAACCTCAAAGATGGGCTTTAAACCCCGAGTACTACCTTCAAATACAGCCACCTGAACAAACTTGCCGCTAATTTTTTGACCATTTTTTAAAATTTGATTATGATCATCAAACACTCTATTTTTAGATAAAAGTTTTTGTGATAAAGACATGGTCATCCCTGCTTCATTCACCAAAAAATGCTGAATTTTTTCACCAGGAATAACTTGATATTTTTTTAATACAAATGGCATGATGTGCCTTGTGAAAAAACTTTTATATAACTAATGCAGCCAAACCTAAAAACGCAACAAATCCGATCACATCGGTAATGGTTGTTAAGATAACGCCGCCTGCTAGTGCTGGATCAATGTTAAATTTAATCAACAAAGTAGGGAGAAAAGCACCAGAAAAAGCGGCAAAAATAAGATTCACAATAATCGCTGAAGCAATTACTAAGCTTAGCGTTAAATCGGCAAACCAAAGGTAAGTTGCCAAACCGATAACCACCGACCAAAGTATGCCGTTTAATACGCCAATAGCCGCTTCTTTGCTCATTAAAACTTTTAAATTAGAGGTAGTCACTCTGCCGGTCGCAATGCCTCGGGTAACCAAAATAAGCGTTTGTGTGCCTGCAATACCGCCCATAGAAGCAACCACCGGCATTAACACAGCCAGTGCAATTTTTTCTTGCAAAGTGGCCTCAAATAAACCGATAAAAAATACAGCAATAAATACCGTAATCAAGTTGACACCTAGCCAAATACTGCGACTTTTAATACTTTGGATTGCAGGCGCAAACACATCGTCTTCTTCATCAAGTCCTGCCATTGACATAACAGAGTGTTCAGCTTCGTCACGAATAACATCCACCACATCATCAATGGTGATACGGCCAATCAGTTGATTATCTTTATCAATAACTGGCGCTGAAATCAGATCTCGTTGCTCAAATAAACTAGCCACTTCTTGTTTAGGGGCGTCTGCAAGAATAGGCTTGAGTGTTTTATTAATTAAGGGACTGATATTCTGTTCAGCTTCATTAGTTAATAAAGTGGAGATATGAATAGCGCCAATATATTTATACGACCTATCCACAACAAACACCTTATCAGTATCATTTGGCATTTCTTTTAGCAGGCGCAAATACCGAATCACGGTACCTACATTAACATCATCACGTACCGTGATTATGTCAATATTCATCAAACCGCCAGCTGAATCTTCAGGATAAGACAATACTTGCTTCAAGTGATCTCGATGTTTATGATCAAGTGTCAGCAATAAATTATGTAGGGCAGATTCGGGTAATTTTGGCACAATATCTGCCAAATCATCCATATCCAAACCTTCAGTAGCCTTGACAATTTCGCTAACACTCATCTCATTAAGCAACTGAGATACAACATCTTCGCTTAAATCTTTTAGAATATCGCCTTGAGTCGCACTATCAATATTTAACCAAAGTTTAACGCGATCTTTTGGTGGCACACTTTCTAATAAACGAGCAATTTCAGCCGAATGCAAATTGGATAGTTGGGAGGTAGCCTCTTCATACAAAGAAGGCTCCAAAGATGTCATTAATCTTTGAAGGCACTCTTCGAAAGAAGTATTTTCAACTTCTGACATTGGTTTTATATTCCTAGTGAATCACGCTAAAGACAGTACGCCGTTAGCATTTGTGTATGTTTTAGTTTTTCCTATGATCGTTTAATTTTTCTTTATGCTTTCTAATTTGGGCATCAAGCTTATTAACCATCTTATCAATAGATACATACATATCATCACTCTCTGCCTTGGCAAATAAATCGGCACCACTGACATGAATGGTTGCTTCTGCTATTTGCGTGTCTTTTTCAATTTCCAAAATCATGTTAATGTTAATAACATGGTCAAAATGATGCTTAATTTTAGCTAACTTCTCTTCAGAATGCTGCTTGATTGCATCGGTAATATCAAGGTGATGGCCAGAAATATTTAATTGCATGTACGCTCCTTTGTTATTTATAAAATGCATGTCTATTGTGACACAACTTTGCCGATATAACAGGTGTATTTATCAATAAAGTCAGTAAATAAAATTCTTCACAATGGCACTTTTATGTATATAATATTACTTTTAACTTATTCAAATATTCAGGAGATCAAGATGGACGCAACAAGTCAACAAGATAATGAATTAAGCGCAAAGAAAATTGCTCTACAAGAAACTTTTAAAATCCACACAGCTGAAAACGGTTTTTCTTACGAAGAGTGGATCAATCCACCAGCTGGTTCTTTCTACGAAAGCTACAAAAATGATTTAGCTGCCGTTGATGAACAGATGGCTCCACCATTACAATACCAATCATAATTTAATTTTTTGATTGGTACAAAAGCCCCGTTTGGGGCTTTTTTGTTTTAAAGGCTATAATACAATGTCCTATTTAATGTCAAATTACATGCCGCTTGATGTTACCTTTACCCAAGGCAACGGTTGCTATTTAACGGACACTAAAGGTAGGCAGTATTTTGACGCCTTATGTGGTGTTGGCGTCACAGGACTAGGGCATGCTCATCCAGCTATCACCAAAGCCATTCAATCGCAAGCTGAGCAATTACTCCATACCAGTAACTGGTATCACATTGCACACCAAGAAACCCTGGCAGAAAAATTATGCACACTGTCCAACATGGATAATGCATTTTTTGGCAACTCTGGCGCTGAAGCTAACGAGGCAGCCATTAAAATAGCACGCTTACATGCCCGCGCTAACAATATTGATACGCCTGTTATTCTAACCGCCAATCAAAGCTTTCATGGGCGTACCATGGCCACCTTGTCAGCTACAGGCAACCCTAAGGTTCAGGCTGGTTTTGCCCCACTGGTTAGTGAATTTATTCATGTTGATTTTAATGACCTAATCGCCATTAAACAGCATGAAAACAACGCCAATGTGGTTGCGGTAATGCTTGAACCTATTCAGGGAGAAAGTGGTGTTATTATTCCTGATGACACCTACCTAAATCAAGTTCAAGCTATTTGCAAGGATAACAATTGGCTGTTAATTTTGGACGAAGTACAAACCGGTATTGGTCGTACTGGAAAACTATTTGCGCATCAATACAACAACATTACGCCCGATGTCTTAACCCTAGCCAAAGGCCTGGGTAATGGCGTGCCAATTGGCGCTTGCTTGGCCAAAGGTAGTGCGGCAACACTACTAACCCCTGGCACTCACGGGTCAACATTTGGTGGTAATCCGCTGGTTTGTCGCACAGCATTAAGTGTTTTATCAGTGATTGATCAAGACAATATTCTTGATAACGTTAATAAAATTAGTAGCTATATTGCTAGCAATCTTAGCAAAAAACTGCAAAACAACACAACTGTTACAGAAATCCGCATCAAGGGTTTAATGATAGCCATTGAACTTAATCAGCCTTGCGCACAGCTATTACAACAAGCACTAGATCAGCAGTTATTAATTAACATCACGGGGCAGTCCATTCGCCTATTGCCACCACTCATTATGAATACGCAACAGGCAGACAGTATGATTGACACTATTTGTAATTTAATTGACGCTTTGTAGTACGCAGGAGAATAACAATGAAGCACTTTATTAACCTAGACGATTTATCCAGCAACGATCTAAATCAAATTATTGACACAGCCATTACGTTAAAAAAACAATACAAAGCTGGTGAAATTAACGAGACCTTAAAAAACAAAACACTGGCCATGATTTTTGACAAATCATCAACGCGCACTCGTGTTTCATTTGAGGCTGGCATGGCTCAATTAGGTGGTCACGCCATGTTTTTATCTGATCGTGATATTCAGCTAGGTCGAGGTGAGCCAACGACAGATACCGCCATTGTTATCAGCTCAATGGTCGATGCCATTATGATGCGCGTCTCCTCACATGATGACATTAACACCTTTGCACAACATGGCTCTGTGCCAATTATTAACGCGTTGAGCGATGAATCACACCCTTGTCAATTATTAGCTGACATGATGACCTATAAAGAGCACAAAGGCTCTATTCAAGGCAAGACAGTTGCCTGGATTGGTGATGGCAACAACATGTGTCACACCTACATGCAAGCTGCCAAAGCTTTTGGTTTTACCTTGAACATTGCCACGCCAGAGGGGTACGAGCCTGATCAAGATTTTATTGATAACTACGAGTCGCATATTCAATTATTTAACAATGCTGAACAAGCTTGTCAAAATGCAGACCTTGTCGTCACTGATGTTTGGGCGTCAATGGGTCAAGAAGCTGAACAAACCAAACGTGAATTAGCGTTTAAAGATTTTCAAGTAACCGATGAATTAATGCAACAGGCCAATACAAATGCTAGCTTTATGCACTGTTTGCCGGCTCATCGTGGTGAAGAGGTTTCTGCTGGTGTTATAGACGGCAAGCAAAGCTTGGTTTGGGATGAGGCTGAAAATCGACTGCATGCACAGAAATCATTGCTATTATATTTATTAGGCTAACTTATTGATCAAGGCTTTTCATTGCGTCTTGATAAAACTTAACACCACGTTCGACCTTTTCACGCCCGCGTGATACACGCCAACGATTGGTATCACGCAGTGAATATACGCAGCCACAATACTCCTGTTGATAGAAGTTTTCACGCTTAGAAAGCTCTAACATTCTAGACGATCCACCTTGTTTACGCCAATTAAAATCCCAGTAAGTGACGCCTTGATAACCATCCGCAGCGCGCACCCCACAGCCATTAATTTGATTCATATCTTTCCATCTTGAAATGCCTAAGGTTGATGAAATTAAATCAAATCCATGTGCTTTGGCATATTGCGCAGTGACTTCAAAGCGCATATCAAAACAGGTTGTACAGCGTGCACCACGCTCTGGCTCATTTTCCTGCCCTTTAACCCGATCAAACCAATCATCTTTGTTATAGTCTGCATCAATAAAGTCCATGCCTAATTTTTGCGCAAAACGAATATTCTCTTCTTTGCGTAATTCGTACTCTTCTTTTGGATGGATGTTTGGGTTATAAAAAAAGATAGTTGTGTCAATATTGGAAGCAGCTAAAGCCTCCATCACTTCTCCCGCGCAAGGTGCACAACAAGAATGCATTAATAGCTTTTTCTCACCATTTGGGGTGGTTAAAACGGGGCGTTTATAGCCTGTTAAACTATAATCTACTGTAGACATAATTTTGCCTGTTTTAACACTTCCCAGGCCTCACGCTTAAGTTGCTCATTGGCTAGAATTTTATTAGGATGGTGGATATTAAAAATAGACTTTGATTGTATAGGCAAAGATACACCGGCTAACAACACCACTTGAGCATTATATTTCTCCAATACTTTCTTTATATTTTCAACCGCCTCACTAGTACAAATAACCTCTTGTTTTTGCAAACCAATCGCACCAAGCATTTTGTATAGAAAGTCCTGAACCTCGCCTGGGCTACACATAGAATTTGATTGCTCAGATTCCACTACCAAACATTTAATATTAATTTTTTGGCTGTGAGTAGCTGATGCATCTGAACTACTTGTTACGTGCAAATACTCAGGTATTTTTAACTCATTGAGATATTGCGATCTAATAGATAACATTAGACCTGAGGATGTGCCCTATCCGTTGCTGCCAATACCTTATTCAGCGCATGAATATATGCTTTTGCACTGGCAATAACGATATCAGTGTCCGCACCTTGGCCGTTAATAATGCGCCCGTCATGCTCTAGGCGAACATTAACCTCACCCAAAGCATCTGTACCTTGGGTTACATTTGAAACTGAATAAAGTTGCAAGTTAACTTGCATATCCATCAATTTATTAATGGCAGTAAATGTTGCATCAACCGAACCTGAGGTTTCAGCTATCATGGTTTTCTCTTCGCCATCAATTGACAAAGTTACCGTTGCACTGTTTCTTTCACCGGTTTCACTACAAACTTTTAATGACACCAACTTAATACTTTCGCTTTCAACCACTTGCACTTCAGATACCAATGCCTGTAAGTCTTCGTCAAAAATTTCATGTTTTTTGTCGGCTAATTCTTTGAAGCGTCTAAACGCACTATTCAAACTCTCTTCTGAGTCAAATTCTGTGCCAAGTTCTAACAATCTTGCTTTGAACGCGTTGCGCCCTGAATGCTTGCCTAATACTAATTGATTGGCATTCCAACCCACATCCTCAGCTCGCATAATTTCATAAGTTTCTCGGTGCTTTAGCACACCGTCCTGATGAATACCTGCTTCGTGTGCAAACGCATTAGCACCAACAATTGCCTTATTTGGTTGCACGATAAAACCAGTCACACTAGAAACCAAGCGAGATGCTGACAAAATATGCGTGGTATCAATATTAGTATCACAGTTAAATTCATCTTGTCGAGTTCGAACCGCCATCACCACTTCTTCCAAAGCCGTATTACCAGCACGCTCACCCAGTCCATTAATGGTACACTCAACTTGACGCGCACCATTAAGTACGGCAGATAATGAGTTAGCAACCGCCAAACCTAAGTCGTTATGACAATGCGCTGAAAAAATAGCCTTATCTGAGTTAGGTACGCGTTCGATTAATGATTTAATCGTAGCGCCAAATTGATGAGGTAAATTATAGCCAACTGTATCTGGAATATTAATGGTGGTCGCGCCTGCAGCAATTGCCGATTCAATAACGCGACACAAAAAATCCTCATCAGAGCGTCCAGCATCTTCTGGTGAAAACTCCACATTATCCGTATATTTCCTAGCACGCTTAACGGCTCTCACTGCTTGTTCAACCACTTGATCCGGCGTCATTTGCAATTTCATTTTCATATGAATATCACTGGTTGCAATAAACGTATGAATGCGAGCAGAATTAGCACCTTTAAGTGCTTCACCAGCGCGATCAATATCTTTATCTAGCGCTCGAGCCAATGAACAAATGGTTGAATCTTTAATGGTATTAGCAACAGCCTGTACTGCTTCAAAATCCCCGGGAGAAGCAATGGCAAAACCCGCTTCAATAACGTCAACACGCATTTTTTCCAATACCTTGGCAATACGCACCTTTTCATCTTTAGTCATTGATGCGCCAGGAGACTGCTCTCCATCACGCAATGTTGTGTCAAAAATAATTAGTTTGTCAGACATTTAAGTCTCCTTTGTGTTTGTTTTTCTAATGCTGTGTGGGGTTGGGCTTTTGGCCAATCGAGTTCATATCTGCCTACGGCAGTAATCGCTTTAGGCTTAAGAGCAAGCCTAGAAAAGAAAAATTAGTGTAATTATTCATGTGTGTCATTATAAATTATTTTAAACTTTTCTTTGCTTGTTTTTTCAGCGCACGCTTTTTACGAACCTCAATGGTTGTTAACACTAACCCTGAAACTGCATAAGTAAAGAAAAAGATAAACAAAATAGCGCTTGGCCATAATGACACCACAATTAAAATCAAGGTAGCAAGTAATAACAGCTTGAATGACGATCTACCCTTAAAGTTAACCTCTTTAAAGCTGTAATAACGCACATTGCTCACCATCAAAATACCGGCTGATACTAAAATTATCCAAGCGCCAATAACTAAATACTGATCATCATAAGCACTAGGACCTATCATTTCTTTAGTCCACACTAAGCCGGCAATCAAGGCAGCAGCAGCCGGTGACGGCAAGCCTTGAAAATAACGCTTATCTTGAACGCCGATCTGAGTGTTAAATCTTGCCAATCGTAATGCACCAGCAGCCACATAGATAAAGGCACCAATCCAACCGACTTGCGACAGCCCTTCAAATAAATAAAAATACATCAATAACGCTGGCGCAACCCCAAATGACACCATATCAGCCATGGAGTCATATTGCTCACCAAAGGCGCTTTGCGTGTTGGTTAACCGAGCCACGCGTCCGTCCAACCCATCCCACAACATAGCCACAAAAATAGCAATCGCTGCATCGGCATATTGACCTTTAGTTGCTAGAATAATGGCAAAAAAACCTGCAAACAACCCAAAGGTTGTGAGAATATTTGGCAATAAATAAACGCCTCGCCTTATTTTGTTATTTTTCATAAATTGATTATAACGCCTCAGAAACAAAAACGCCCAACTAAGTTGGGCGTTTTTAAAGAGTATTTAATTCTTGGCTTGATCGACAATTTTATTCTTGTTAATCCATGGCATCATCGAACGCAGTGACTCACCCACTTGTTCAATCTTATGCTCGCGCTGAACTTCACGACGCGCTGGCAGATCACCTACATTAGCCACAAATTCTTTAGCGAATGTACCATCTTGAATTTCCGTTAAGATTTTCTTCATTTCGGCTTTAGTTTCAGCAGTCACAATGCGAGGACCACGTGTCACATCACCATATTCTGCTGTATTCGAAATTGAGTAACGCATATTAGCAATACCACCTTCATACATTAAGTCAACAATTAGCTTAAGCTCATGTAAACACTCAAAGTACGCCATTTCCGGCTCATAGCCTGCTTCTACTAAGGTTTCAAAACCCGCTTGCACCAGTGATGTTGTACCGCCACATAAAACAACCTGCTCACCAAATAAATCTGTTTCAGTCTCATCTTTAAAGGTTGTTTCTAAGATACCTGTACGACCACCACCAATTGCTGATGCATATGAAAGTGCTATTGCCTTAGCGTTGCCAGAAGCATCCTGTGATACCGCGATCAAATCAGGAATACCACCACCTTTAACAAACTCTGAACGCACCGTATGTCCTGGCGCCTTTGGTGCAACCATGATGACGTCTAAATCAGCACTTGGCTTAATTAAACCATACAAAATATTAAAGCCGTGAGCAAATGCAACCGTTGCACCTTTCTTAAGATTTGGCTCGATACTGTCTGAATAGATTTGACCTTGGAACTCATCTGGTGCCAAAATCATCACTAAATCTGCCCACGCGGTAGCCTCTTCAATCGATTTAACATCTAAACCAGAAGCACTGGCTTTAGCAGCTGACGCTGAACCTTCTCTTAGTGCAACAACCACCTCAACACCTGAATCTTTTAGGTTGTTTGCGTGTGCATGACCTTGAGAACCGTAACCCACAATCGCCACTTTCATACCTTTAATGATATTTAAGTCTGCATCTTTATCGTAATATCTATTCATTTCTTTTTCCTCTGTTTATAAGCAACTAACACTTATATGGTTAACTTTATATTTTCTGACAAACGCCAGTGACGCCCGTTCTAGAAACCTCTAAGATTTTATCTGCATCAAATGCTTCAATAAAATCATTAATTTTTTGGCTTTTTCCTGCTAATTCAATGGTGTATGCCTCTTCTGATGCGTCAATAATTTTTGCATCAAAGTCATCTAAGATACTATCAATCTCCGCTTGAGAATCATCTTTCAGACTAATTTTCACCAACAACAATTCACGTTCAATATGCTCAGTGGCTGTTAAGTCAGTTACGTTGACGACATCAATTAATTTATTAAGCTGTTTAACAATTTGCTCAATAATATTATCATCACCAATACTTACAATAGTCATTCTTGACATGGTGGGATCATTGGTCGTGGCAACAGTAAGTGATTCAATATTAAAGCCACGCGCTGAAAATAAGCCTGATACTCGAGAAAGTGCGCCCGATTCATTCTCTAATTGTACTGAAATTATATGTCTCATTGTTATACTAGATTTAATCCTGAATCATTAGTAGAAGCCATTTCATCACGCCCAGCCAGCAACATCTCGTGATGCCCTGCACCTGATGGAATCATTGGGAAAACGTTTTCAGTCGGATCGGTAATAACATCTATAAATACCGTTCTGTCTTTTTGTTTAAACGCCTCAATAAGTGCCGGCTTCAAATCCGCTTCCTTTTCGACACGTATGCCAATATGACCATAGCTTTCAGCCAGTTTGACAAAATCAGGCAGTGCATCCATATACGACATAGAGTAACGCTTATCATAGAAAAACTCCTGCCATTGACGCACCATGCCTAAATAGCCATTGTTAAGATTGATAATTTTAACCGGCGTATGGTATTGCAACATGGTAGAAAGCTCTTGCAACATCATTTGAATGCTACCATCACCCGTTACACAGGCAACATCTAATTCAGGCTCAGCCAATTTAGCGCCCATAGCTGCCGGCAAGCCAAAGCCCATAGTGCCTAGACCGCCAGAGTTAATCCAACGACGCGGCTTATCAAATGGATAATATTGCGCTGCCCACATTTGATGCTGACCCACATCACTCGTCACAATAGCATCACCTTGCGTCACTTCATACAATGCTTCAACAGCTGTTTGTGGCTTAATAACACCCGATTTGGTTTTATAAGCCAAGGAGTCTACGTCGCGCCACTGATCAATTTGCTGCCACCAAGCATCAATGTTTGGCAACTCTTTATTCTCTAATCCATTAATCAGTGCACGCAATACATCATTCACTTGACCAATCACTGACACATCAACGCCCACTACCTTACCAACCGAAGAAGGGTCAATGTCAATATGAATAATTTTTGCATCAGGGCAAAATTTTTCTAAATTTCCAGTGATACGATCATCAAATCTTGCACCTATAGCAATCACACAATCTGAACCATGCATGGCCATGTTTGATTCATAAGTACCATGCATACCTAGCATACCAACTGACTGTTTATCGGTTGCAGGATAGGCACCCAATCCCATTAAGGTCTGAGTAATTGGAAAACCGGTACGACGAGTTAGTGTGGTTAGCGCTTCACTGGCATTACCAATAACACTACCACCACCTGAATAAATAATAGGTTGGCGTGCTGAGGCGATAATATCAATTGCTTTAGCGACTTGATCCGCATTCACCTGAACTTCAGGCTGATATGAACGCATAGAAATAGTTTCTGGGTAACCTTCATAATCAATTTCAGCAATGGTAGCGTCTTTGGTTACGTCAATTAGAACGGGGCCCGGACGACCTGTTGTTGCAATGTAAAAAGCCTTCTTAACAGTTTGTGCCAAGTCATCGACATTTTTAACCAAAAAATTATGCTTAACGCATGAACGGGTAATACCTACCGCATCAACCTCCTGAAAAGCATCACTACCAATCACAGGAGAAGGTACCTGGCCTGAAATAACCACCATTGGAATTGAATCTGTAAATGCAGTTGCAATGCCGGTAACAGCATTTGTCAGTCCTGGCCCTGAAGTAACGAGTGCCACACCACACTTTCCGCTGGTACGTGCATAGCCATCAGCAGCATGCACGGCACCCTGTTCATGACGGACTAAAATATGGTCCATTGTTGTGCAAGCGTCTAATGCATCATAGATGTGCAGAACTGCACCGCCAGGATAGCCAAAGATGTGCTTAACACCTTCGCTTTTCAAGCAGTCAACTAATATTTGTGCACCATTTAATTTCATTATTTTAGCTGGGTATAAAAAACTTGTCGATTATACCAAACGAAACACTAAAATTGCT
>JACNGB010000016.1 GCA_014384345.1 Candidatus Thioglobus pontius | reverse complement strand
GATTGTGCCTACGTTTACATGGGGTTTGGTTCTTTCAAATTTTTCTTTTGACATTGTAAATACTCCTTACTTGTTTAATTTTTCAATTACTTCATCTGCAACATTCTTTGGTGCTGCTGTGTACTTAGAGAATTCCATTGAATAGCTTGCACGCCCT
This sequence comes from Candidatus Thioglobus pontius, assembly GCA_014384345.1. Taxonomy (GTDB): domain Bacteria; phylum Pseudomonadota; class Gammaproteobacteria; order PS1; family Pseudothioglobaceae; genus Thioglobus_A; species Thioglobus_A pontius. Next base: position 11,980 of record JACNGB010000016.1, on the reverse strand, counting down.
TGTGTTGCTGAACGCAAGTCGTTTGCATAACCAAACATCTCTGCTAATGGAACATCTGCTTTTAGTTGTTTGCCGTTAGGAAGGTCTTCCATGCCGCCTACTAATCCACGACGACGGTTAAGATCACCCATAACATCACCCATGTACTCTTCTGGTGTGACCACTTCAACAGCCATCATTGGCTCAAGTAGTTGAGGGTTAGCCATTCTAACACCTTCTGCTAAACACTTAGAAGCAGCAATCTTAAAGGCCATTTCATTCGAGTCAACATCGTGGTAAGAGCCATCATAAACGGTTACTTTTACATCTACTAATGGGAAACCGGCCAATACACCGTTCTCCATTTGCTCTTGAACACCTTTGTCAACCGCAGGAATGTATTCCTTAGGAATAACACCACCTTTAATTTCGTCAACAAATTCATAACCTGCACCAGCCTCTTGAGGCTCAATACGTAGATGAACATGTCCATATTGACCACGACCACCTGATTGCTTAGCAAATTTATGCTGATGCTCAACCATTGATGTAATTGCTTCACGGTAAGATACTTGTGGCGCACCAACGTTACATTCTACGTCGAATTCACGCTGCATACGATCTACAATAATATCAAGGTGTAACTCACCCATACCAGCAATAATTGTCTGACCTGACTCTTCATCAGAAGACACACGGAACGAAGGATCTTCAGCAGCTAACTTACCAAGCGCAATACCCATCTTCTCTTGGTCAGCTTTAGTTTTAGGCTCTACCGCTAAGGCAATTACCGGCTCAGGGAACTCCATTCTTTCCAGAACAATCTTATTTTTCAGGTCACATAACGTGTCACCCGTTGTTACATCTTTAAGACCAATCGCAGCAGCAATATCGCCAGCACGAACTTCTTTAATTTCTTCACGGTCGTTAGAGTGCATTTGCACCATACGACCAATACGCTCCTTCTTGCCTTTTGATGAATTGTAAACAAAATCACCCGCTTTAAGTACACCTGAATAAACACGGAAGAAAGTTAGTGTACCTACGAATGGGTCAGTTGCAATTTTAAATGCTAATGCTGCAAACGGTTCGTCATCAGAAGCTGGACGTGCTGCTTTAGTTCCATCTTTATCATCCAAAATACCTTCAATTGGATTCACATCAAGTGGAGATGGCATATACATAATAATTGCATCTAATGCAGCCTGAACACCTTTATTTTTAAAGGCTGAACCACAAAACATTGGAATGATTTGATTAGCAATACATTGAGTACGAATGCCTTCCTTAATCTCGTCAGCAGATAATTCACCTTCTTCTAAGTATTTTTCCATTAACTCTTCAGTGGCTTCAGCTGCTGCTTCCATCATGAATTCACGCTTTTCTTCAGCTAGGTCTTGTAGCTCTGCTGGAATATCTTTAGCTTCGTATGTAGCACCTTGATCTTCTTCATTCCAATAGATGGCTTTCATAGTGATTAAATCTACAACACCTTTAAAGTCTTCTTCAGCACCAATTGCAATTTGCATTGGCACTGGGTTTGCACCTAGGCGTGTTTTAACTTGATCACATACGCGCAAGAAATCTGCACCAGCACGGTCCATCTTATTAACAAAACCAATACGAGGAACGTTGTATTTATTTGCTTGACGCCATACTGTCTCAGATTGAGGCTCAACACCACCAACTGCACAGAATAATGCCATTGCACCGTCTAATACTTTTAATGAACGCTCAACTTCAATCGTGAAGTCTACGTGTCCCGGTGTGTCAATAATATTGATACGGTGCTCATCAAATTGATTGTCCATACCTTTCCACATACAAGTGGTTGCAGCAGAGGTAATAGTAATACCACGCTCTTGCTCTTGCTCCATCCAGTCCATGGTTGCACCACCATCATGAACCTCACCAATTTTGTGAGTACGGCCCGTGTATAAAAGAACACGTTCTGTCGTAGTAGTTTTACCAGCATCAATATGCGCCATAACACCGACATTACGGTAGCGACTAAGTGGGTGATTTCTTGCCATTTTCTTAAATCCTTAAATCTAAATGTTCGATTACCAGCGGAAGTGTGCAAACGCTTTGTTAGCATCAGCCATTCTGTGAGTATCTTCTTTCTTCTTAAATGCAGTGCCACGGTTTTGAATCGCGTCTAATACTTCACCTGCTAATCTAAGCTTCATGCCTTTTTCACCACGCTTACGTGACGCTTCAATAATCCAACGCATGGCTAGGGCAATCTTACGCTCAGCTCTTACTTCGATTGGCACTTGATAAGTTGAACCACCAACACGGCGAGATTTAATCTCAACCATTGGTCCAATGTTTTCTAGGGCTTGTTTGAATACTTCAATTGGCTCAGCATTACCTTTAGCTTCAATTGTATCTAACGCATCATAAACAATCTTCTCAGCTACTGATTTTTTACCATCTAACATTAAGATGTTTACAAACTTAGCCAATACTAAATCACCAAACTTTGGGTCTGGTAGGATTTCTCTTTTAGGAGCGGATCTTCTTCTCATAGGGTTTCTCTTGTTTTATATATTGTTGTTATTTCTTAGGCTTCTTAGTACCATACTTAGAGCGACCTTGCATTCTGCCATCAACACCAACGGTATCTAACGCTCCACGAACTGTGTGGTAACGAACACCAGGTAGATCTTTAACACGACCACCACGAATAAGAATCACTGAGTGTTCTTGTAAATTGTGACCTTCACCACCAATGTAAGTAGTAACTTCAGCTGAATTAGTAAGCCTTACACGAGCAACTTTACGTAATGCTGAGTTAGGCTTCTTAGGTGTAGTTGTATATACACGAGTACATACACCACGTTTTTGAGGGCAGCTGTCTAATGCTGGCACGCCACTTTTACTAACCTTCTTTTTACGTGGATTACGTACCAATTGATTAACTGTTGACATATCGCTATTTCTCCAAAATTCTTAAAATTTCTATATATTTAACACTGTTACAATCGCCCGCTATTTTTTCTGGGGCAATAAAAGAGAGAATTATACTTTGTTACGAGCGCTTATGTCAACAAGTTTTAAGCCTTTTTCAGTAGCTTTTCCAATAAAAAACCACTGGCGCGATTTAACATCTCAAACACTTCATCAAAACGGCCTTCAAAATAAGGATCTGGCACACCTTTGGTTTGATTGTTAGGAATATTGGACAATATTAATGACAATTTTGATTGTTGCTTTATTGGGCAAATAGCTTGCAAATTAGCCAAATTTGATTCATCCATCGCCACGATATAGTCATAGTGATAGAAATCTGACTCATGCACCTGACGTGCTCGTTGATTAGACAGATTAACGCCAAATTTATTTGCTGAAAGTTGTGATCTTGAATCAGGTTGTTCACCAATATGATACGCATGCGTACCCGCTGAATCTATTTCAAACAAATGCGCAACAGCGTGCTTTTCTACTTGCGCTGTAAAAGCACCTTCGGCCGTAGGTGAGCGACAAATATTCCCCATACAGACAAATAAAATTTTAATTTTTTCACTACTCATGTGACTTTAGTTCGATAAAATCAATCATTATATCAATTAATAAATTATTATGTCTGACTCGCTACTCAACACCGCTAAACAAGTCATTTCAACAGAAGCGCAAGCGCTGACACAATTAACTGAGCAGCTTGATCAAAATTTTGTTAAAGCCTGCGAGTTAATTCAAACCTGCTCTGGCAAAGTGATTTTAATTGGCATGGGAAAATCAGGCCATATCGGTAATAAAATTGCCGCCACTTTCGCCTCAACTGGTACACCGGCTTTTTCAGTTCATCCGGGTGAAGCAGGCCATGGAGATCTAGGCATGATTGAGCAAAATGATGTGGCTATTTGCATTTCTTATTCGGGCGAATCTGATGAAATAATGACATTAGTACCGGTCATCAAACGCCTTGGTGTTGCCATTATTGGCATGACGGGCAACCCTAATTCATCCATTGGTCAAATTAGCGATATTCACCTAGATGTAAGCGTTGAAAAAGAAGCATGCCCTCATAATCTAGCGCCCACTTCATCAACAACGGTTGCTCTCGCCATGGGCGATGCACTTGCCGTAAGCATCTTAACCAATAAGGGCTTTAGTCCGGATGATTTTGCCCGCTCACACCCATCAGGCGCATTAGGTAGACGCTTACTCACCTTTGTTAGTACTGTGATGAAAACAGGTGACAATATCCCAGCCGTTAGCGCTGACACCAAACTATTGGATGCGTTATTAGTCATGAGTCAAAAGGCGTTAGGCATGGTACTCATTACCAAAAACAATGAACTACAAGGCATCTTTACTGATGGTGATCTGCGTCGTGTATTAGAAACTCATGACAATATTCAAACACTTACCGTTGGTGAGGTTATGACGGCCAACTGCAAGTCAATTCTATCTGATAAGCCCGCCATGGCGGCGGTGCAAATAATGGATGAATTTAATTTAAATTCTTTGCCAGTGGTGGATGACAATAATCAAGTGGTTGGGGCTATTAACACCCACACCTTAATGCAAGCCAAAATTATCTAAATTGCTGCGTCTTTTTTCTAGTTTTGTTAGATTTTACAAACACTTGGTTGTGTAGATTAACTACACGCCCTTCTTATTCGTAAAATCTGCCTCATAGAAAGAAAAAATACTTGCAATTGCTAACCAATTAATCTCTCTATACCCCACCAAATTCCAACTATTGAAATAATGACTGATATTGGTATGACTGCCAGTTTCCGGTAATCTAATTTTAATGCGCGCAGCCCCAACAAGGTTAAAACCACAAACAATACAATCAAAACTTGAGCTAATTCCACACCGACATTAAAGCCAATCAACGTGGTTAAAAAAGAATCTGGCGCCATCTCAAACTCTTTTAGCGTGCTGGCAAACCCAAGTCCGTGAATCAGGCCAAACAAAAACACAATAATACTTTTGCGCTTGATGGATTGACGGGTTATCAAATTTTCAACTGCCACATAGGCAATTGAAAAAGCAATCAGTGGCTCAACTATACGCGCAGATACCTCTACTATGTCAACCATTGCCAACCCAAGTGTGAGTGTGTGTGCCAAAGTAAAAACACTCACCAACAAAAGCAAACGCTTCCATAATAGTGAGGAAAGCGCCATGCCGACAATAAACAAAATATGATCCCAACCCAGTGGAATCACATGGTCAAAACCAATACCGATAAATTCAATCAATCGCTGGGTTGTTGATACAGGCTCTGGATAATCTACACTGATTAACCCGCTACCATCACCATTACGCAACCATTGCCATTGACTCCAATTATAAGTATCTTTTTGATACATCTGCCAACGCAAGGCGTTATCACCGTAAGCTTCTCCATATTGCCAAGCAAATGTTGCTGGCCACTGACTCATAGTTGCTTGGTAAGTCAACGTGGTTTTTCTTGGGCGTTTCTTATAGCCAATAATATCAATCTCAGCCTCACTTAACATCAATACTTGTGGCGTATTATTAACGGTCAAACTAAAACTGTTTAAAAACTCAGCCTCAAAAGCTTTAAAGCGCTGGCGTAACACTTTGGGTGTTAACGCTCTAAGCTCATCGTATTGAGCAGAATTTGGTGAGTCAGTTGTATTTTTATATTGAGTGCCAATCCCTGTCATTATCGCTTCAAGACTTAGATCAATTGACAATTCAACGGTCTTGTCGTGAAAAAAACTCACCTCAATCAAAGCAGGCTTGATCACGTCTGCACGCGCTAAGGATGAAATCAAGAGTAGTGATAATAGTAATAATTTCATTGTATTTTTCAGCAACAAAAAAACCCCGACTGGCGGGGCTTTTTCGACCATCCCTATTTAAAATTAGATTAAATCACCCGCGTAATTTTCAATACCTGGATTGGTCTTAACACCTTTAATAGTTGGATGGTTAACTTTCTTAAGATCTAGCGTACCTTGCTTGCGCAGGTAATCTGCAGCAACGTCCCACATTAGTCGACCATTACCCACAGAGCCAACTTGCGCCCAACCAGATACTTTGTAAGATTTATTTGGATCAATTGGTGTGCCAGCATCGTCTTTCATTTCTGAAATACGATTACCCAGTGTAGCTGCCGGATCAATGGTGTAATCCATGCCACCCATACGCACCATATCACCGCCTGATTGCAAGTATGGATCTTGTACAAATAGATTTTCTGCAATACCCTCTAATACTTCCTTAAGCTGCGCACCTTTCATCTCTGAGACGTAAGTTTCGCCATAAGTCATTGATGTATTGGTCATTAAATCTTCCATGGTGACATCATGCCCTGCTGGTACTGAGGTACCCCAACGTACGCCCGCCGACATGGCAAAGTCTGCATCATGCTCTTCACGCAATGAGTTAACCAATACCTGATCCCAAGTACCCATAAAGTTACCACGACGATACAAGGTTTGATTGGTTGAACAAAGTTTTTCAGTTAGAATTTCATCATAAGTTTTACCAACACGATCTGGATTATTACTCATTGCAGAACTACGCGCTTCAACAACATTCTTGTCGTATTTAGTGTTACGCATCTTGTTGATAAATGACACAACTGCTGCGTCTGGTTTGATAAAGTCAGTCAAAATTGGCAGCATTTTGTAATTGTAGCCTACTACCTTATGACCTTTAATGTCTAAATCCATTACACCAATGTATTTACCTGAACAGCCCGCATTCGTTACCACAGTCATGCCACCTGCGTTTTGAACCTCAACCGGTTTAGGCATACCATCATGCGTATGACCACCAAAAATAGCATCAATACCAACCACGCGAGAAGCCATTTTGATATCAACATCCATACCATTATGAGAAACCACAATAACCGCGTCAGGCTTTTCGTTTTCACGAATATCAGCAACCAATTCACTCATTTCTTCTTCACGCAGGCCAAATGACCAATCTGGGAAGAAGTATTTTTGTGGATTAGCATTTGACGTTCTCGGGAAAGCTTGACCAATCACCGCAATACGATGGCCGCCCACATTTTTAATCACATACGGCTTAAATGGTAGCGCTTCATCTTCATCATATAAACCATTACCATCAAACTTTTCAGTCATGGTTAGGTATTCATCACCCATGAGCGCATCTTCAAGAATTCTAACGTTCTGACCTAAGAAGTCACCTTTAAAGAAGCCAACATTTTTTAAAGTTTCTTCTTCCTTGTAAGTAAACTCCCAGTGTCCAACCATGACATCAACACCCAGCATATTGGTTGCCTCAACCATATCTGCACCACGCGTCCAAAGTGACGTGCCTGAGCCTTGCCAAGTGTCACCGCCGTCAACCGTTAAGGTATTTTGAACACCGCCAGCACTTTCACGTAAAGATTCTAGCACGGTTTTAATTTGGCCAAAACCACCGGTTTTGCCGTATTTAGCTGCTAACTCTTCAAAATTATTGTAGGTGAATGCATAAGCTTCTGGTGTGCCTGGTTTAACCCCAATTTGCTTAAGTAAGTTATTGCCAACCACGTGCGGTAATTGACCATAAGTGTCACCAAAACCTAGGTTAACATTTGGCTCGCGGAAATAGTTAGGTAATAAATTACCATGCGTATCAGTAATATGCAAAATTCGCGCATTACCTGTTTTAGGCACTTCGTACATGTTATCTTGAGAAGCCAGCTTAGCTGAAGCATCTTGGCCACAACCACTAATCAAACCTGCTGTTGAGCCAGCGCCTAATACTTTGATAAAATCTCTACGCGTTAATGACATATTCTCTCCTCGGAAAATTAAGTATATTAAATAAGAAACAAGTAGCTAACGATTTTACACCAACTTCCAACAAGGAGACGCCTGTAGTGATAGACGCTTAGTAGTAATAGGGAGCAAGAAAAACGGCTAGCTAGCGTGCAGTATAGCAAAAAAAAACTTGATAAAAGTCAATAATTTATCTTTTGGTAATCTTACGATTCCACTTGGTGTTATTAGCAATAAATCCTATAGAGGTGCCCCTATAATACTCAACATGAATATTTCACAACTACTTAGCAATATTGTTAACACTCAATTTGATTTCGACGTCACTGGATTGTCTCTTGATACTCAAACCCTTCAAGAAGGTGACGTGTTCGTTGCACTACAGGGCGCTAAAGGTCACGGTATAGATTACATCGACCAAGCAATAGACAAAGGTTGTGTGGCTGTATTGGTTGATTCTCAAACCGTTGAGTGCCGTGTACCTGCCATTCGTATTGATCAGTTATCAAGCCATTTGCCAGCGCTTGCAAGTACTTTTTACAGCCAAGCTACCCAGGTAGAAGTTATTGGCGTCACTGGCACCAATGGCAAAACCTCCGTTGCTCATTTTATCTCACAATTACTCAACAAACTTGAGGTGAAAACTGGTTTGATTGGTACCTTAGGCATCTCAGATAGCTCGCAACAGTCAAATCACACAACACCTGATATTCTAACGTTATATCGCACACTGGATGAATATGCTAACAAGGGCATCAATACGGCGGTTCTAGAGGTGTCGTCTCACGCCTTAGCTCAAGACCGCATTCAGGGCTTAAATATCACTCAAGCAGTGTTTACTAATTTTTCTCAAGACCATCTTGATTATCACCAAACATTGGCGCGTTATCAAGCAGAGAAACTTAAACTGTTCCAACTAGATTCGTTGAAGAATGTCATTTTAAATAAAGACGACGCCAGCTTTTCCAGCTTCCAATCAGCCAGCAGTGCCGCCTCTCAAACAACCTATTCAATTAATGACTTTGATGACATTAAAACCACAGAGTATGGCTTTATCACTCAGCTTGATGGCTTTGTGTTCGAGGTGCCGTTTTTAGGAAAATTTAATCTAATGAATGTGCTGGCCGCATACAACACGCTTAAAGCCAGAGATTTTAGTACACAGCAAATTGTGCCATTACTACACCAACTTAATCCACCACCGGGCAGAATGCAAAAAAATGCACAACAATTAATTTGGATAGATTACGCCCATACGCCTGATGCGATTGAAAAAGCCATTATCACGCTACAAAACCACTACCCAGAACATAAAATTCGTGTCGTTTTTGGCTGTGGCGGAGATCGTGATAAATCCAAACGTGCCAAGATGGGCAAAATCACCTCTAAATTAGCCGATACAATCATTCTCACTAATGACAATCCAAGAAGTGAAAACCCTCAAGCCATTATTGATGACATCCTCAGCGGCATTGATGACAGCTATGAAGTTATCATCAATGAAAATCGCCAGATTGCCATTGAAAATGCCGTGATTACCTTAGCGGAAGAAGAGTGTTTGCTGATTGCTGGAAAAGGCCATGAAACCACACAAATTTTAAACCATGAAACTTTGGAATCAAACGACAATGACATGGTGTTAGCTGCTATTATCGAAGCAGCAAGATTGAAAAAAATAAAAAACAAGCAGCGTTAAACCTATTGAGATTTTTTTTAAAAAGATAAATGGGGGAGTAACTACTAATACAAAAAAAATGCTACAAACTAATACAAAGACCTTAGCCAAGCTATTAAATGTCACTTGTGCCACTAATGTTGAATTTTCTGGAATTTTTACCGATACTCGACAACCAATGCATGGCGGTATTTTTTTAGCCATTATTGGCGATAATTTTGATGGTCACGATTATCTAGAGCAAGCTAAAGCTATGGGTGCTGTTGGTGTTATTGTCAGCAAACAAGTAGACACTGATCTGCCAATTTTACGAGTCAACAATACCCAAAATGCGTTGGGGGAGATTGCCAAATTTCATCTAAACAACCTGCGGCCAAAAACCATTGCCATTACCGGCAGTAACGGAAAAACCACCACTAAGAACCTGTTAGCTAATATTCTTCAATTAGTTGCACCCACGTTAAAAACCCAAGGCAATCTAAATAATCACCTAGGCATGCCGATGACACTACTAAACCTAGAAGACAAACACCGATACGCTGTGATTGAAATGGGTGCTAATCATTTAGATGAAATTAAACAACTACGTGAATTAGTAACACCCGATATTGCTATTGTCACCAACACGGGTGATGCACATATTGGTGAATTTGGTAGCAAGGAAAATTTGATCAGAGCCAAGGGTGAGATTTATTCAACCGATTCTATTAATATTATTAATACTAACACTAACTATTCGGGCGATCTTAGCTTTGGTAAGGGGGGTGATGTTTTTGCCAGCAATATTAAGCAATCTAAATTTACATTAAATATTAAATCGCAAGCCATCGATATCAATCTGCAATTAATTGGCAAGCACAATATCAATAATGCCTTGGCAGCTAGCGCCTGTGCAGCTGCACTTGATGTTGACATCCAACTCATCAAACAAGGTTTGGAGGCTACGCAAGCAGAGCCGGGGCGATTAAGCATTATTCAAACAAAACAATTCACCTTGATTGATGACACTTATAACGCTAGTCCCACTTCAATTCAAGCAGCACTCAATACCCTAAAAACCTATTCGGGTGAGCTGGTTGTGGTACTAGGCGACATGGCAGAACTTGGCAAAGATGAAATCACCTTACATCAACAAACTGGCGTGTTAGCCCGCGCCATCACGCCTAACTTCTATAGCTTTGGCCACTTGGCTAAGCATTACCAAGCACAACATTTTGACTCTCAAGCGCACTTGGCTAAACATCTTGTCAACCATCACACTGGTGCCACCATCCTGGTTAAAGGCTCTAGAATCGCCAAACTAGATCAACTCATCACTCTTTTACAAAAATAAACCAATTTTCGCTTGACCTTTTGCCCAAACCTAGCGATAATTACGCGCTTGATGGGCCCGTAGCTCAACTGGATAGAGTACTCGGCTACGAACCGAGCGGTTACAGGTTCGACTCCTGTCGGGCCCACCATCAAATTCACATCAAAACGTTTCTGCCCAAACAGCTTCTGATAGAATACGCACATGATGACACTACCCAATATAATTACACTTTCTAGAATTGCACTAATTCCAGCTTTCGTAGTATTGTATTTCTTGCAGCCGGCATATAATCCAGAGGGTTTTATTGATATTGAAGCACCCGAGAGCATCTTTACCCAGGTTAATTTTTGGGTGACTGGCATTTATGCCTTTATCAGTACCACTGACTATCTTGATGGATACTTAGCCAGAAAACTCAATATGACTTCACAACTCGGCGCTTTTCTTGATCCGGTCGCCGATAAACTCATGGTTTCTGTCGCGCTAATCCTTCTGGTGGATTTCTACCCCACTGACACCCATTGGTACATCGCTATTGCCGCACTCATTATTGTCTCTCGCGAAATTCTCGTATCAGCACTGCGCGAATGGATGGGGACTATTGGCCAACGCTCAACAGTCAATGTGTCATTCATTGGGAAAGTAAAGACCTTCGTGCAAATTTTTGCTATTTTATTCCTACTCTATCAACAACCCTTCTTTGGTTTGCCAAGTTTTGAAATTGGCGTTGTACTACTCATGGCCGCCACTTTCTTAACCTTATGGTCAGGTTTTATTTATTTAAGAGAAGGGGTTAAAACTTTTGACAATTAATCCTAAATCAGCTTTAGCCCTAATCCAAAAATAAAAACCACCTACCTAGCACCATCCATTACCTTATCTGCATTTGTGAAAAATAATCGCCGAACCTATGGGTGGGACTAATATTTTTCCCATACACAGATAAGTCAATAAATAATACTATCTTAGTGATTTTTATCTTTGAATTAGGGCTTGACTAATTTGAAAAAAACACTATAATTTCACTTTCTATTGCGGGAATAGCTCAGCTGGTAGAGCATCACGTTGCCAACGTGAATGTCGCGAGTTCGAATCTCGTTTCCCGCTCCAGATTTTAAAAAAGGCCTGTTTATCAGGTCTTTTTTTATATAACCCTTTGCACACATCTTGGCCGGATAGCAAATCGGTTATGCAGTGGATTGCAAATCCATCTAGACCAGTTCGATTCTGGTTCCGGCCTCCATACACAAAAAAGCCCGATTTTTATCGGGCTTTTTTATT
>JACNGB010000036.1 GCA_014384345.1 Candidatus Thioglobus pontius | reverse complement strand
CAAAATACACCATTGCTAATTAAACTTAGTTGTGCACTTATGATGCGAATTTACTATATAATATTGCGCTTATATTTACACTTTATGAGATATTAAGTGCAAATCTTGGTGCTTTTGTGCCACTTCTTTATAAATAAGGATAAACAATGAACAAAATTGCAAAATTTTTGCCATTTCTGGCGTGGATTAGCGAGATTAAAGACTCGAATATTTTAAAGGCAGATATGGTTGCTGGATTGACAGTAGCTTTGGTACTAGTACCGCAATCAATGGCTTATGCGCAATTAGCAGGTCTACCACCTCAACATGGCTTGTACGCATCATTTTTGCCAGTTATGATTGCCGCGTTAATGGGCTCATCTCGCCAATTAGGCACGGGTCCAGTAGCCGTTGTTTCATTGTTAACAGCCGCAGCAGTACCAACTATTTTGCCTGAAGGCGCAAGCATGGAAGAGTATGTGATTTATGCTTCATTATTAGCCTTTATGGTGGGTATATTTCAATTTGCTTTAGGTGCTTTAAAGCTTGGTTTTGTTATTAACTTCTTGTCACATCCGGTAGTTGTTGGCTTTACCAATGCAGCGGCGATTATTATTGGTACCTCACAATTAAACAAGGTGTTTGGCGTTGTGAAAGGGGAGGGTGAGCATACCTATGAGCAAGTCTGGGGCACGATTGTAAACGCAACTTCAGATACTCATATGGCTACACTATCAATCGCCATTGTTGCTTTTGCTATTATGATTGCTATTAAGAAATACGCGCCTAAATTACCAGGTGTTTTGATAGCAGTTGCTGTGACAACGATTATTGCTTGGCTGATGGATTTTGGCACTTCTGTTGAAGCAGGCGGCTATGGTGGCGCTATTGTTGGTGCGATTCCTGAAGGGTTGCCAGCACTTACAATGCCAGGGTTTGATTTTTCAGTCATGAACCAAATGATTGTAACAGCAATCACCATTGGTCTAATTGGTTTTATGGAGGCCATCTCAATTGCTAAGGCAATGGCTGCACAAACTAAGCAGCGCTTAGATGCTGACCAAGAATTAATGGGTCAAGGTTTGTCTAATATTGTGTCAAGCTTCTTCCAGGGTTATGCAGTATCAGGTTCATTCTCGCGTTCTGCGGTTAATATTTCTGCAGGCGCAATTACGGGTTTTTCGTCGGTTGTGACGGCAGTGATTGTTGGTATTACATTACTATTTTTAACGCCACTTTTATATCATTTACCACAAGCAACATTAGCAGCAGTTATTATTATGGCAGTGATTAATTTGATTAAGTTTGCGCCAATTATGCACGCTTGGAAGGTTGAAAAACATGATGCGATTGTTGCAGTATCTTCATTTGCATTAACGCTATTATTTGCACCACATTTAGAAAACGGCATTGTGATTGGTGTTGTTTTATCATTGGCGTTATTTTTATACCGCACAATGCAGCCAAGATTTACTGAATTGTCAGCGCATAGTGGCTCAACCATGTTGGTTAACGCACTAGATAATAAGCTTGATCGTTGTGAAGTGGTTTCAATTGTTAAATATTCAGGTTCACTATACTTTGGTAATGCGGGCTATTTTGAAGATCGCATGCTTAATTTGATTGCCGAAAAGCATCAATGTCTTAAATACATTATTGTTGATATGGCGGGTATTAACCAAATTGACGCTTCGGGTGAAGAAATGCTAGCAGGCTTGCTAGATAGATGTTCAGCTGCAGGTGTTGAGATTTTATTTGCACGTACCGAAGGCATTGAAAAAGTATTAAGAAAATCAGGATTTATGAAAGAGTACGGCGAAGATCGTTTTTACGATCGTCGTACGGATGCACTGCGTTATGCTTGGAAAGAGTTGGGCGACGATGAAGCAGCTTCACACAGTCCTTTAAAACACCTTATTTCTTAGAAATAATTTAAAAACAAGTGTTAAAAAATCCAAGCTTAGGCTTGGATTTTTTTTGGATAAGTGGCAGTTACAAATTTTCGTAAAATGCTTTCACAAAATAAAGCCCTTGAGGCTGAGCTGTTGCGCCAGCCTGTTTTCGTTGTTTAGATTCTAAAACTGTTTTAACCCATTCAGCGTCTCGCTCACCCTTGCCCACTTTAAGTAGTGTGCCAACAATATTACGAACCATATGATGTAAGAAAGCATTAGCTTTGATATCTAATAGAATCTCATTGCCTTGTTTGCTCAAACGGATAAATTCAATGGTTTTGATGGGTGATTTGGCTTGGCATAGGCTACCCCTAAAAGCAGAAAAATCATGCTCTCCTAGTAAATATTGTGCAGCTGCATTCATATCCTCAATATTGAGCGTTCTTGGCTCCCAAAGAGAGTGCTGGCCAATAATGGCTGAGCGAACTTTGGTATTATGGATTTTATAATGGTAGCGCCTTGCATGAGCATTAAAGCGCGCATGAAAGTCATCATCAACGCGCTTTGCCCAAGTGAAGTTAACATCATGAGGAAGGTTAACATTGCCACCAAACAACCAAGCTTTATCTTCACGATCAGCCTGCGTTTCAAAATGAATGACTTGTTCAATGGCGTGTACGCCAGCATCCGTTCTGCCAGAGCAAAACACCCTAACAGGGTGATCGGCAATTTTGGATAGCGCCTGTTCAACCTCTTGCTGAACGGTGCGAATGCCTGATTTTTGCAATTGCCAGCCATGGAAATTGGTGCCCATGTATTCAACGCCTAATGCTATTTTCATAATTAAACATCTGTGTAAAATTGATGTAACTATTTTAACCACTTAACGAGCATCTTGTGAAAAACGAAGCAACCGGCTTGAAACGAATTTTTACCGCGTATGAATTTTCAGTCAAAGGCCTTAAGGCTTGCTATCAATCGGAAGCTGCCTTTAGGCAAGAAGTGTGGCTAGCCATGGTGTTAATACCGCTAGCCATTATTTTGGGAAAGACTAAAATTGAGCAGGTTGCTTTAATTGCCACCGTGTTTTTAGTATTGATTGTTGAGATGCTTAATTCAGCGATTGAGTCAGTTGTGGACCGGATTGGTGACGAATATCATGTGTTGTCTGGTGCGGCTAAAGACATGGGCTCTGCTGCAGTTTGGTTATCTCTAATGTTGCTGATTATTACATGGCTGATTATTCTAATCTAGAAAGTCAAATTAACACACCAGTGGCGTGTGCTGTTTTTGATTCTATTGCCAGCACTAATGACTATCTGTCCACGTTGGCATTTTCCAAAACACCTCAAGTTTGTATCGCAAGAGAGCAAACTCAAGGTCGAGGACAGTATGACCGGGCTTGGTTGAGTTGCAAAGATGCCAGTGTACTATTATCCGTTCGATTTGTATTTGATGCTAATGTTGCGCTAAACGGGCTAAGTTTGGTCATGGGTTTGGCTGTGGTTGAAGTATTGGAAAAACTGGGTGTTAGTGATGCCAAACTTAAATGGCCGAATGATGTTTATGTTGAGGATAAAAAAATAGCCGGTATTTTGATTGAAAATTCAGCTCAAGGGCGGTATCAATCTGTGGTGATCGGGCTTGGTTTAAACTATTGTTTAGATCAAGATTTTGAATGTGATTCGCCTTGGATTGATTTGGCGTATCTATTAAAGGATCTGCCAGCTATTGAAGACTTGAGCGCTAAATTAATTGATAGCTTGCTCATTTATTGCCAGTTGTTTGCCGAACAAGGTTGGTCATATTTTTTAACCGCCTGGAATTCATCAGATTATTTATTGGGCAAAGCGGTTGAGCTTGAGTTAAATAATCAAAAAATTACAGGTAAAGTTTATGGCGTAAACGCCCAAGGCGCCTTATTGATTGAAGTTAATAATCAGCTTGTTGAGGCTTATAGCTCTAAACAAATACGTCTTATTTAGGGTAAGATAGTTTGCAAGTAACTAACTGAATTATTATGTCGTTAAATACACTGTCTGTAAAGAATATTAATAAAAAATATGCACGTCGTGAAGTGGTATCTGATGTATCTTTTGAAGTTAAATCAGGCGAAATTGTTGGTTTGTTAGGTCCAAATGGTGCGGGCAAAACCACCTGTTTTTATATTGCTTGTGGATTGGTGAGGGCTGATAAAGGTCAAGTATTTATTGATGGTGTTAAGGTTAGTAAAATGCCAATGCATAAGCGTTCTAAGTTGGGGTTGGGTTATTTACCTCAAGAGCCTTCTATTTTCAGAAAGTTATCTGTTGAAGATAATATTATGGCGGTATTGGAATTAAACCCTGCGTTAGAAAAGGTTAATCGAAGTCATCGACTAGAAGAGTTGTTGGCTGAGTTTCATATTGAGCATATTCGTCATATTGGCGGTTTGAGCTTATCAGGTGGTGAAAGGCGCCGCGTGGAAATTGCCAGGGCGTTAGCCATGGACCCTAAATTTATTTTATTAGATGAGCCTTTTGCTGGCGTTGATCCTATTTCTGTGGGCGATATTCAGCAAATTATTTACCATCTTAAGAACAAAGGCATTGGTGTGTTAATCACCGATCACAATTATCGAGAAATGCTAGATACCTGTGATCATTCTTATGTGCTGCACGCAGGCGGCATTATTGCTCAGGGTGACAAACAAACCATTTTAGATAATGCAGAGGTTAAGCAGGTTTATCTGGGTGAATCGAATGTCAGCCACTAGGCCTTTCATTACGCTAGGTATTGAAAGCTCATGTGATGAAACCGGCATTGGGCTTTATCATAGTGAACAGGGCCTAATTGGCCATCAGTTATTTTCTCAAGTAGAGATTCATGCAGAGTATGGTGGTGTGGTGCCCGAATTAGCATCACGGGATCATATTCAGCGTGCATTGCCACTAATCAAAGCTGTGCTTAAAGAGGCAGAATGCACGTTAAATGACATTAGTGGTATTGCTTATACAGCTGGCCCAGGGTTGGCTGGTGCTTTGTTGGTTGGTAGTGCGGTGGCTAAATCATTAGCTTGGAGTTTAAAAATCCCTGCTTTGGGTGTGCATCATATGGAAGGTCATTTGTTGGCGCCTTTGCTGGAAGACAAGCAACCAAAGTTTCCATTTGTGGCTTTGCTGGTATCTGGTGGTCATACGATGTTGATTGATGTGAAAGCGATTGGTGATTATGAAATATTGGGCGAATCACTGGATGATGCAGTTGGTGAAGCGTTTGATAAAACAGCTAAAATTTTGGGTTTGGGTTATCCTGGTGGGCCAGCCTTGGCTAAGTTGGCAAAGGCTGGCGATCAGGCTGCTTTTACCTTTCCAAGGCCAATGATTGACCGCCCTGGGCTTGACTTTAGTTTTAGTGGCTTAAAGACATTTGCGCGTAATACTGTGGCTAAATATCCAGAGCAAAAAGCTGATATTGCCAAAGCATTTGAAGTGGCAGCCACTTCAACCTTAATGATTAAATGCCGACGCGCTTTAGAGCAAACCAATAGAGATACTTTAGTCGTTGCAGGTGGTGTTAGCGCCAACCTTGCCTTGCGTCAGGAATTAGACGCCATGGGCTTGAAGCTTGGCGCTCAAGTATTTTATCCAAGACAAGAATTCTGCACTGATAATGGTGCCATGATCGCTTTAGCAGGGCACTTGCGTTTAAGTAAGGGTCAGTTATCGTCAGAGGGTGAAATTAGCATTCGACCACGATGGAGCCTAGAGGAACTGGAGGCGGTGTGAGCCAGCTATCTAAAGTTTATACTCGAGCCTCAACCGGACTAGATGCGCCCATAGTCACAATCGAGGTGCATATTTCAGGCGGACTGCCGAGTTTTTCAATTGTAGGGTTGCCTGAAGGCGCGGTTAAAGAAAGCAAGGATCGGGTTCGATCTGCTTTGATAAACTCAGGTTTTAAAATGCCAAAAGGGCGAATTACTGTGAGTTTAGCACCTGCCAATTTGCCCAAACGCGGCGGGCGCTATGATTTGCCTATTGCCATAGGGGTTTTATTAGCCTCAGGTCAAATTAAGTCGAGTGTTGATAGTGATCAATTCGAATTTTATGGTGAATTGGGGTTGGATGGCTTAATTCACGCAGCTGATAGTTTGCTGCCTGCTGTGATTGAGGCGCATAAGCAAAAACATAATTTAATCATTCCTTATGATAATTACGAGCACTGCGCCTTAGTTAAAGGGGCAAAGCTTTTTCCGGCTACGCACCTGTTAAAAGTTTGTGAATTTTTAACAGGCGTTGGTGAGCTTGATTGTCCAGGCTTGCCTATTGGCCCGAAGATTGAGTATCGTAACGATTTCTCTCAGGTTAAGGGTCAGTATCAGGCTAAACGCGCCTTGGAAATTGCTGCTAGTGGCGGACATAATTTATTACTTCGTGGTACGCCTGGGTCTGGAAAAACCATGTTGGCAGAAAGATTGCCGTCAATTATGCCACCATTAAGCATCGAAAAAGCCCTGCAACGCGCTGCTATTTTTTCAGTCGCTGGACAATCAATTGAGCCGTCACAATTTTATATTCGCCCATTTCGATCCCCTCATCATTCTGCCTCGGCAGTAGCATTAGTTGGAGGTGGATCTAATCCGAAGCCTGGTGAAATTTCACTGGCGCATGAAGGTGTGTTGTTTTTAGATGAGTTACCAGAATTTCCAAGACACGCATTAGAAACCCTGAGGCAGCCATTAGAAAGTGGCGAGGTACATGTATCGCGCGCCCAACAACAAGTTACTTTTCCGGCAGATTTTCAGCTCATTGCAGCGATGAATCCTTGCCCCTGTGGTTATTATGGGGATGGCACTAGCAAGTGTCATTGTACTGAAGATCAGATTAACAAATACCGAACGAAAATATCAGGACCGCTATTAGATCGAATTGACATGATCCTTGAGGTGCCGCCACTGCCAACAGAAGCGTTATTAGCGCAACAAGATCAGCTAATAGAAAATAGCGAAACCATTAGAGCTCGGGTGTTGGATTGTTATAATAGGCAATTGGAAAGACAAGGAAAATTAAACGATCAACTCAATACTGATGAGCTAGAGCGTTTGGTTATTTTGAGTGATAAAAATAAGCAATTGTTAGAGGGTGTTATTGATCAATTACACTTGTCGGCACGCGCTTATCATAGAATTTTAAAAGTGGCTAGAACCATTGCTGATCTCGATCAGGCTGAACAAGTAACTCAGCAGCATTTGATTGAAGCAATTAGTTATCGCCGACACAATGGATAGAGCATGGTAATTATTCCCGCAATTGATTTAAAAGATGGGCAATGTGTACGCCTTAGACAAGGCTTAATGGACGACACAACTGTTTTTTCAGATAACCCTGCTGAAATGGCAGCGCAATGGGTAGAACAGGGCGCTAAGCGCCTACATTTGGTAGATCTTAACGGCGCCTTTGAGGGTAAGCCAGTTAATGCCTCAAGCGTGACTGAAATCACTAAGGCGTTCCCTGATCTTCCGGTACAAATTGGTGGTGGCATTCGTGATATGAATATTGCTAATGCTTATGTGGAAGCCGGTATTAGTTATTTGATTATCGGCACCATGGCGGTGACTCATCCTGAATTCGTCTCTGAGCTATGCAAGGAGTTTCCTGGCAAAATTATTGTTGGCTTAGATGCTAATAACGGCTTGGTGGCTACCGAAGGCTGGGCCAAACAAACTGATTTGCATGTGGTGGATTTGTCTAAAAAATTCGAGCAAGACGGCGTTAGCTCTATTGTCTACACCGATATTGCTCGTGACGGCATGATGCAGGGAGTTAATGTGGAAGCAACCGCTGATTTGGCCAAGCAGACTTCAATTGATATTATTGCCTCAGGCGGCATTACCAATATGGACGATATTACTAATTTGTTAAGTGTGGCGCATCATGGTATTGGTGGCGCTATTACTGGTCGTGCCATTTATGAAGGCACGCTTGATTTTGCCAAAGCACAGCAGTTATGTGATCAGCAGGGCTAATGAATATCGAAGTTGCTTACGCCTTAGAAAATAAACAAACCTTGTTGAGTTTAGAGGTTGAAGAAGGTATCACCTTGCAACAAGCCATTGAAATTTCTGGCATTCTTGACAAATATCAGCAAATTGATTTACTCAAAGATAAAACGGGTATTTTTGGAAAAATGGCCAAGCTTGATACAATCTTAAGGGAAAAGGATCGGGTAGAAATCTATAGGCCACTGATTGCTGATCCTAAGCAGGTTCGTAAAGAGCGCGCTGCTCAGGGTAAAAAAATGCGAAGTGGTAAAAAATCGTAATTGTTGGTAAAATGACTCTTTAGATTAAATTTAAACACATGAGCGAAGATCAGCCTCCGTCGACACAATCGTTTTTAACCAAACTCAGTAAGCAGTTTTTTCGCACGCCGTTAAATTCAAACAACGAACTGCTACAATCCCTTAAAGAAGCCGAAGAAAATCATGTAATTGATTCGCATACCCGTAGCATTATTGAAGGCACCATGCAGCTGGAAAATATGGAGGTGCGTGATGTTATGGTACCAAAATCAAAAATGGTAACCATTGAGCATAATGCGTCCACTAAAGAGTTGTTGGATATTATGATTAAATCTGCACACTCTCGTTTTCCGATTATCGATTCAGAGCATCACAAAATTCAAGGCATTGTTTTGGCAAAAGATTTGTTAAGTTATTTGGCAGGCGACAAACGTGGTGAATTTAATTATAAGGAATATTTACGTACTGCAATTTTAGTGCCAGAAAGCAAAACACTAGGCTCGTTACTGAGAGACTTCCAGCAAAAAAAATCACACATGGCAATTGTGATGGATGAATATGGCGAAATTGCTGGTTTGGTAACATTGGAAGATGTGTTGGAGCAAATTGTGGGCGAAATTGAAGACGAGCATGATCTTGAAGAGGACAACATTATTGATTTTGGTGATGGTCGTTATTTACTTAAGGCGAACACGCCTATTGAGGAGTTCGAAGAATTTTTTAAGGTTAAATTAACGGTAGATAAAGCTGATACAGTCTCTGGATTGGTGATTTCTGGCTTTACACGATTGCCGGATCAAATGGATGAAATTACCTTGCAAGGGTTTAATTTTAAAATATTGAAAACAGATTCACGACGCATTCACTTATTGGAAGTGTCTCGTCAAGCTTCATTGGAGAAAGAATAATGGACGTGCTAATTAGTGTTTTTCTTATGGGGTTATTAGGCGGTGTGCATTGTCTGGGTATGTGTGGTGGTGTGGTGGCCATGTTAACTGCGGGGCTGGATCCACAAGTTAAAGCTAACCCTCGAAAAATCGCACTATTTCACCTTAATTACAACATAGGTCGAATGCTCAGCTATATTCTAATGGGTGTTATTTTCGGCGTGGCAGGTGCTATTTTGACACAGTCATTACAAATGAATATATTGGATAAAAGTTTGAGAGTTTTCTCTGGCGTTTTGATGATTATGGTGGGTTTGTATATTGGTAATTGGTCAAGTAGTATTCAGATTTTAGAAAAAATTGGTTCAAAATTATGGGTTAAGCTTCAGCCACTCAGTCAGCGTTTTTTACCGGTTAGAAATCTTAGAGGTGCTTTTTTTACTGGGCTGTTGTGGGGCGGCATTCCTTGTGGCTTGGTGTACGGCGCGTTGGGCTTTGCCATTGTGTCAGGCTCTGCCACCCAGGGCGGATTAATCATGCTAGCGTTTGGATTGGGCACTTTGCCAAGCTTGTTATTAATGGCTAGCTTGTCTTCCCAATTAGCAGTATTGGTGCAAAAGCCATTGATTAGGCAAGTGTCAGGCTTGTTTATTATTGTCTTAGGTGTTGCCGCCTTGTGGATGCCGATTAACTCTTTGATTAAAGGCAAGCCACACGGGCATTCAAACATGCAGCAGCCCGCAATAGAAATACAAAAGCCACACAGTAAAACAATGCCTTTCAAGCCTTCAGATTTAGATTACCTAACCTAGTTTTATGTCGCTAGAAAATACCGCACAACAAGCGATTGATTTATTAAAGAAATTTAATGCGAGCGATTATGAAATTTCTCTGAGTAGTAGTTCTGGTGTTTCTACTGCAGTACGACTTGGGCAAGTAGAAACGCTGGAGTATCATCTAGATAAATCATTTGATATTAATGTTTATTTTGGCAATGCCAAGGGGCACGCATCTAGTGTCGATCTAACTGCTACTGGCATTCTTAATACGATAGAATCTGCTTGCCAGATCGCTAAATATACTCAACCAGATCCGTTTAACGGCTTGGCGCCAAAAGAATTAATGGCCTTTGAGGTGCCTGATTTAAATATGTACCACCCTTGGGATTTAGATCCAGAGCATAGCGTTGATCTGGCCATGCGTTGTGAGGCGCAAGCTTTATCGCATGCCGACATTGATAACTCCGATGGCGCAGAAGTCTCCAGTCATCAAGGGGAGAGTCTGTATGCTAATTCTAATGGCATGATGAGTAAGCAAAAAGGTGCTAGGCATTCGCTTAGTTGCAGCGTTATTGCTAAACAAGGCGATGACATGCAAACTGCTTATGAGTATACGATAGCACTTGATGCGCAAGATTTACAAACACCAGAGTGGGTGGGCGATGGTGTATCAGCACTAGCCAGCAGTAAACTAGGTGCGCAGTCTTTGCCTACTCAGCAATGTCCGGTCATTTTTTCAAACCGCGTTTCCAGTGGATTATTTGCACAATTAATTGGCGCTTTAGGCGGATCAAAGCAATATAAAAAATCAACTTTTTTACTCAACAGTATTGATCAAATAGTATTGCCAGAAAGTATTAGTGTTTTGGAAAATCCATTGATCAAAAAAACCATTGGCGCCAAAGCGTTTGATCGAGATGGTGTATTAAAAAGAAAGCAGTATTTTGTTAAAGATGGCCGTGTTCAGCAATATGTGCTTAGTCAATATTCAGCCAACCAGCTTGGTTTGCAAACAACGGCCAATGCAGGGGGTGTTAATAATTTAATCATTGAGCATCAATTCTCTGGCGATTTAGATGCTATGATTAAAACTATGGATAAAGGGGTTTTGGTGACAGAATTAATGGGCCAAGGTGTGAATGCGACAACCGGTGATTATTCGCGTGGCGCGACAGGTTTCTGGGTGGAGAATGGTGAAATTCAATATCCAGTCTCGGGCATCACTATTGCTGGCAATCTAAAAGATATGTTGATGGGCATTGCACATATTGGCTCCGATGTGGATTATCGTAGTAATATCAAGGTTGGTTCAATCATGATTAATCAAATGACTATTGCAGGAGAATCATGAAGCATTATGATGTGATTATTGTGGGCGGTGGCATGGTTGGACAAGCACTTGCACTCAGCCTCGCTAAGCAGAGTTTTAATATTGCTATTACTGAGCCAAATAATCCAAACCCAACGCTGAGCGATGAGTTTCACACACGTGTCAGCGCCATCACGCCAAAATCTGAACAGTTGTTAACTGATCTTGGCGTCTGGGGTAATATTAAGCGCAAACAAGCTTTTTCTGCGACCGAGGTTTGGGATCAAAACTCACACGGAAATTTAAAATTCGATACTGAGAATGAAGTATTTGATCATTTGGGTCATATTATTGAAAATGATGCAATTCAATCGGCGTTGTATCAATCGTTGCAAGCCACACAAGTAACTTTTATTAATGCTAAAGTGGTGGATTTAACCAAGCAAAATAATGGTTATCAAATTCAACTAGACAATCAAACCGCCATAGATTGCCAGTTGTTAGTAGGTGCAGATGGTGCACGATCCAAGGTTAGAGAAATTACCGGCATTGCCACCACAGATACCGACTATCAACAAAAGGCCATTGTTTGTAATATTAAAGCCAAGAAAAACTTTAACAACACAACTTGGCAGCGCTTTTTATCAAATAGCATTATTGCCTTGTTGCCTTTGGGTGAGTGTGAAGCCTCGATTGTTTGGTCAGCTGAAAATACATTGGCAGATGAGTTGATGCAATTGCCTAAAGAAGAATTTGCTCAGCGCTTGTCAGCAGGTGTGGAATATCGTTTTGGTGAATTTGAAGTGGTGAGTGATATTCAGGCTTTTCCACTCATTGAGCGTAGTGCACAAACCTATGTGAAAGAACAGCTGGCCTTAGTGGGCGATGCAGCGCATAATATTCATCCATTGGCTGGCCAAGGAGTTAACCTTGGTTTTGCAGATGTTATAGAATTATCAAAGCAATTAGACTCTAATAAGTCAAAATTAGGCGATTATGGTGATTTAAGAAAATATGCTAGGGCGCGCCGATTGGATAATGAGCTGATGGCAAAAACCATGACCGGCTTAAATTGGATTTACAAGGAAAATAACGAGCCACTCAGATGGCTACGTGGTTTTGGCATGAATGTTATTAACGAAAATTCAACCTTGAAATCATTTTTTCAAAAACATGCTTTAGGCGGCTCTTAGTAAATCTTACTTGGGGTAATAACAGCATCTAGCGGCACATCCCATTCTTGAGTGTCGATCTTATCTATCTGTTGGCAATCAAATGCAAGACCGTAAAGCTTTGGCTGGCTGAATCTAGAAGCTCTTTTTTTGAAGGCTAATGTTCGATCATAATAGCCACCGCCCATACCGATACGGTTTTTATTTGCATCAAACCCAACCAACGGCATAAAGACGATATCCAAGTGTTTTGCCGATAAAATTTGACTAAAAGCAGGCTCTGGAATGCCATATTGATTTTTTTTAAATTTCTTACTAATTTTTGCAAATTTAAGTCTTTTATTGTCTAATATCGGTAAATAGATGCTAATTCCTTGATTTTTTAGGAAGTTTTCAATGTATTTTGGGTCAATTTCACCATCATTAGGCAAAAAGAGTGCTATTTTTTGCCCATTCTTAAAATTTACGATATTTTGCACTTGGGATAATAGTTGTTTGGCAAACTTAATCCGATCGGATGGGTTGATTTCTCGTCTTTTTTGTCGAAGGGATTGGCGTAATGCTTGCATGTTTGCATTATAGCTGAAGAATTCGGGATCCATTGCGCCGTGTTGGCAGAAACCTGAACCAGTAAGGTTCAAGGCGGAAATTCGAAGTCTACCGCAGGCTTCCCACTACGTGGTGGGCTTGCACAATAGTAGCCTATCTCATATCCTTATTTGTTTATTTATCGGCTCAGGGGATATAGCCAATCACAAACACAACAGATGATTAATATTATCACCTTGTTAAAAAATAAATGCGCAATATTTTGAATAAATAAAGGGCGGATTCGACTCATAAGTGCACAACTCCCAATTGACGAGCATCAACACCCGTC
>JACNGB010000010.1 GCA_014384345.1 Candidatus Thioglobus pontius | reverse complement strand
GACGGGTGTTGATGCTCGTCAATTGGGAGTTGTGCACTTATGAGTCGAATCCGCCTATATTAATTTAATTTTGTTATAGGTCTTGCCTATAATAAAACTAAGTGTTTCGATCTAACCAGACGCCTAAACCTTGGGCGCAAATCTCTAAATCACCCTTAAATAACTTGATTTGTTGCGCCTCGTCAAAGCTAACACCATGTTCATTGGCGATCTTTAGTAGATAGGCAAGTAGTGCCTCTTTGATCGCTTTATGTC
The DNA here is from genome assembly GCA_014384345.1 of Candidatus Thioglobus pontius. Taxonomy (GTDB): domain Bacteria; phylum Pseudomonadota; class Gammaproteobacteria; order PS1; family Pseudothioglobaceae; genus Thioglobus_A; species Thioglobus_A pontius. Next base: position 12,965 of record JACNGB010000010.1, on the reverse strand, counting down.
GATTAACATCGTCTTTATGTCGATTAGCGATCTGGGTAAAGCCATTGATATGTTGTTTAAGCATATCCGCTGACTCGGTGTTAAATTCAATTTGATTAAAATGGGTTAAGTAAGCAACCTTTGGTTTGAACGACATTAATTTATCAATGGTTTTAATCCAGGCGTCAGGATCAAATTGTACTGGTGTGGTGGGTGGAAAAATTAAACATCCCTGCTCGGTATCAAATTCTCGATAGCTAACACCTAATGTATCACCACTAAAAATTCCTTGAGATTTTTGATCCCAAAGACACACATGATGTCTAGCATGGCCTGGCGTGTCAATAAAAGTCAATACGCGATTGCCCAATGCGATTTCAGCACCATCCTTGGCAACGATCACTTTGTCTTCTGGTGTGGGAATTAGATCACCTAAGAATTGCTTAAAAAATAACTCACCGTATACGCCTATCACGCCAGCGCGTAATTTAGATGGGTCGATTAAATGCTGAGCACCACGTTCGTGAACATAAATAACTGCATTTGGCAGATGTTTGATGAGTTCACCTGCACCACCTGCATGATCAAGATGAATGTGAGTCAGAATAATATAATCAACACAATCGTAGTTGATTTGTTTTTCGTCTAATGTGGCCAGTAATGCGGGTACGGATAAATAACAACCAGTATCAACAAAGGCGGCTCGACCATTGTCTTCAATTAGATAAGCGGCAACAAAATCTTGGCGCATATGCTCGGTATCGATGCAAGTAATGCCAAAATCAAGATCGTGATAAATAGGATTCATAGGCTTATTTTAGAGCAAAAAAAACCGCCCAAAAGGGCGGTTTTTAATTGATACAAATTAGTTGATTAGAAGTCGCCTTCTGCACCACCATTTTGAATCGCAGTAATAACTTCTTGCACTCTAAGTGCTTTTTCCAATAAGTAATCTGGTAATGGCGCACCACCGTAGATCATTGCATCCATGTCTAATGTGTATAACCATCTTTGACCTTCTTTATCCTCAATCAGCGCTAGGCGACAAGGTAAGTATGCCGAGAATGCATCTGAATGATCAACCATCGTCATAGCAGTACGTGGAGAGCAGTATTGGTAAATTTTAAGAAATCTTTGCTTTTCACCAGTTTGTAATTCAACCATCTCAGATAATGGCAACATACCTACTGAACGAATACCTTCTGCAGTTGCAATACTTTCCATTGCTTCTTCAACGTCTTCATTTGAAACATCGTCAGCTACTTTAACACGCACAATAGAAGCCATGGTGATATCACCTGTATCAAGCAGTGTATTCGTCATTGGCATGTACACTTTTGACATGGCATCAGGGTGAAGTTGTGGCGAAACCATCTCGCTGATTACCTTAGAAGTAACACCATATTGCGCTTGTAATGACACTGCATAGTAAGTTGCAATTGCGCCAATGACAATTAACGCCCATTTGATTAAATTAATAACTCCACCCATTTCTTCTCTCCTATTGTTGTTTGTGTTTAATAAAACTTTTGTTTTAAGTGCTAGATTTTAGCATCTTGAAAATATTTAGGGTGTTAATTTATGTATGATAAGGTTCATTAGTAACGATAGTCTTTGACTAATAAACAATCTTCTCTGGGCGTTAAAATTCAATGCTAACTTGATAGATGTTTTTTATTGAGGCACTGAATTATAATATTGGCTTATGAATCGAATTACCCTGGTCAACGGAAAAAAGCAAAGCAAGCTAAGTGTCACTAATCGTTTGACGCAATTTGGCGACGGCTTGTTTGAAACGTGTTTGGTTGTTAATGGCAAATTACTGTTAGCTAAACAGCATTTTGATCGCTTAAACAAGGGTGCTCAGCGTTTGCAAATTACCCCTATTGATCAATCAATCTGGCTTAAAGATATCAGTAAGGCGATGTCAAAAGTTAAATTTGATCGCGCTGTGGTGAAGATGATTTTATCTCGTGGCGAAACTGAGCGCGGTTATGGATTTGATGATACGATTGAACCGGTCAGAATTGTTACCATATCCAAGGCGCCTGATTTACCCGCCGATTTGAATTTGAATTTGTGCAAGAGTGGCTATGCTGATAACCAATTGTTGGCAGAAATAAAGCATTGTAATCGCTTAGAGCAAGTATTGGCGCGTCGCCAGATGAGCGCGCAAGAGTGTATTATGCTTGATCCTCAAGGGCAGATTATTTCTGCCAGTCAAGGCAATATTTTTGCTGTTAAAAATGGTGTATTATTAACACCAGGTTTGAATGAGTGCGGTATTGAAGGCACAAGGCGACAACTGGTATTAGAGTTGGCTGGTCAGCTGAATATGTCGGTTGAGGTGTGCACGCTAACCATGGCTGAACTGCTTGAATGTGACGAGATATTCGTTACTAATAGTGTGATGGGAATTATGCCTATTCGTCAGGTTAATGAGCAAATTTTTGCAGAGCGCACTACAACCAAAAAGTTAAATAATGCGTTCAAACAAGCGATATTAAAACGTCAATATTCAATTGATTTAACGTCAAAACGCTATTTTTCTAAATTTTTATCACTCATAATATTGGGTTTATTGTTGTTTTGGTTGTATTGGGCAAATACAATTAATACGGTTAAAATCATTACCTATCAAGTGCCCCAAGGGGCCGGGATATATTCAGTAGCTCAAGATCTTAAGCGTCATGGCTTGGTTAACTCTAGCCTGTTTGTCATTTGGGCTTTTAAACTTTCTAATGCAGATAGGCAGCTTAAGTCAGGATTTTATGACATTCATCCGCAAACCAGTGTTTGGCAACTGCTTGCAGACATTAAGTCTAATCAGGTTGCCACAAGAAATATCAGTTTAATCGAGGGTAAGACGTTGCGCGATTACCATCAATTATTGCGTGATAATCAATCAATTGCCGTGGAAGACTCTTTGGATAAAACATTGGTAAAAACTGCAGTAAAGCCACCATATGAAGGGCAGTTTTGGCCCGATACTTATCAAGTTAATTATGGTGATAGTGCGGTGAGCGTTCTAGATCGGGCGCATGCTATTTTAGATCGTAAATTAACCCAAGCCTGGAATGGTAGAGATGAAAAACACCTATTAACGGATAAGTATCAAGCATTAACTTTGGCTTCGTTGATTGAGCGAGAAACAGCGGTTGACGCGGAAAAAGCTAAAATTTCTGGTGTTTTTATTAACCGGCTGAAGAAAAATATGCGCCTGCAAACCGACCCAACCGTTGTTTATGCATTGGGTGAAGCGTATACGGGTAAATTAACCAAGCAAGATTTATGGGTAAAAAGCCCTTATAACACGTATAGGAATAAAGGTCTGCCACCAAGCCCAATCAGTTCAGTGGGACAAGCTTCGCTAGAGGCAGCAATGCACCCATTACAAACCGATTATCTGTTTTTTGTGGCAAAAAAAGATGGCACACACGCTTTTGCAAAAACTTACAAACAACATTTAATTAATATTAAGAAGCATCTAAAATAACCGTATGAAAACAGGAAAATTTATCACTATTGATGGTGTTGAAGGCGCGGGTAAAAGTACCCAAATTGCGTTTATTTGTGATTATTTAAAAGCCAAAGGTATTAATGTCATCTTAACCCGTGAGCCGGGTGGCACGGACTTGGGTGAGAAAATTCGTGAATTATTACTTAGTACCAGTACCAAATCAATGCACAGCGACAGTGAGCTGCTGCTCATGTTTGCTGCAAGAAACGAACACATTCATGACAAAATTATCCCAGCATTAGAACGGGGCGATTGGGTGCTAAGTGATCGATTTACTGATGCCTCTTATGCATATCAGGGCGGTGGTCGTGGCCTAGATATTAAGCGTATTGAACAGTTAGAGAAATGGGTGTTGCAAGATTTTGCGCCTGACATGACATTGTTGTTAGATATTCCTGTTGAGCAGGGTATGTCGCGTGTTGAATCTAGGGGTGAAAAAGACCGTATCGAACTGGAGGCAATAGACTTCTTTCAACGTGTTAGGCAGGCTTATATTGCTCGATCAAAAAAATATCCACAACGTATTAAGTTGATAGACTCTTCTAAAACCAAAGCGCACACCAGTACTCAAATTGAACAAATTTTAGCCAGCTTATGAATCTTCCTTGGCACGATCAGGCATTATCCAAGCTGCAAAAAATGATCGATCAAAACCACCTGCCCCATGCGCTACTAATTACTGGTGGTGAGAAAATGGGTAAATTTGAGCTGATGCAGCAATTGGTCGGTATTTTGCTAAATGACGACAGTGTTATCCGACGTGACAATATTCGTGAGGATCTTGATCATCCAGTGCTAATTAGACGCTCTAATTACACCAACCTGATTTATTGTCGAGCGGGTGAAATTAATGAAAAAACCAAAAATCGCTCGAATGATATTCGCATTGATCAAGTTAGAGCTTTTTGTGAGGCGCTCAATAAAACCGCCGATGATTTGCAAATTGGCGTGCTGTACTATGGGGATCAAATGAATGTGAATGCCGCCAATAGCTTGTTAAAAACACTGGAAGAGCCTAGAGAAAATACCCTGATTATCATTTTGGCGCATAGTGTTCAAAATTTGCCAACAACCATTGTCTCACGCTGTCAAACGGTACATATTGCGCCCAGTTATAGTGAAGCAACTCAGCAGTGGATCAAGAGCCAATTAAGTGAGACGCAAAATGCGGATTTCGACATTAAGCAGTTACTTGAAAACACGCATGGCGTGCCTTTTAAGGTTTTAAGTGAATTATCTGAAGGCGGTTTTGTCAAGTATCAAGAAACACAAAATCAGTTGTTGAGTATGGCTATTCATCCACTCATGGCCAATCAAACAAAATCATTTGATGGACGAGAATTAGAAGTGTTGCAGTGTCTGCAGAATTTGATTATTGAATCGATAAAATTAAAGACCACTAAAACAGAAGGTGGCCTGGTTGAATTGAATCAATTAACTAGTGGTGTTAAGTCAGCCTTTTTATTCAAATTATTAGATGATGTTCAGCAGGCTATTCGTTTGTCAAAAACCAGTGTCAATCTTAAATTATTATTGGATAATATTTTAATTGTGTGGTCGCATATCACCCACTTAAAACAGTATCCACAAATTAGAGCCAATTATTAGGAGCAAGTATGAGTCAGTCAGATATTTTATTCGAACAAGCAAAGCAAGTTATTCCAGGTGGTGTTAATTCGCCAGTGCGCGCCTTTAATGGTGTTGGCGGTAATCCAATATTTTTTACCAAAGGTGAAGGTGCTTACTTATTTGATGCTGATGATAATCAATATATTGATTATGTAGCTTCGTGGGGGCCGATGATTTTAGGTCATGCTAATCAGGCAGTGATTAGCGCAGTTAAAGCCACGCTTGAAAATGGACTAGGGTTTGGTGCGCCAACTGAAATTGAAACCACCTTAGCTGAAAAGGTTTGTGAGTTGGTGCCATCGATAGAAATGGTGCGCATGGTTAGCTCGGGTACAGAGGCGACGATGAGCGCAATTCGCCTAGCACGTGGCCATACGGGTCGAGATAAAATCATTAAATTTGAAGGCTGTTACCATGGCCACTCTGATTCATTATTAGTTAAAGCAGGATCGGGTGCACTGACACTTGGTGTGCCAACTTCCCCTGGTGTGCCAGCTGATTTTGCTAAGCATACGCTAACTCTGGAGTACAACAACATCGAGCAAGTGCGTGAGGCGCTAGCTGAAGTGGGCGGTGACGTAGCTTGTATTATTGTTGAGCCAGTGGCCGGTAATATGAATTGCATTCCACCGGTTGAAGGGTTTTTACAGGGTTTGCGCGAAGCATGCGACGAGCATGGCGTTATTTTGATCTTTGATGAAGTAATGACCGGTTTTCGTGTTGCATTGGGTGGTGCGCAAGAATTTTATGGCGTAACACCAGATTTAACCACGCTGGGTAAAGTGATTGGCGGTGGATTGCCAGTTGGTGCTTTTGGTGGAAAGCTTGAGATTATGTCATCTATTGCACCACTCGGCCCAGTTTATCAAGCGGGAACGCTTTCGGGTAATCCAATGTCAATGTCAGCAGGTTTGGCTATGTTGAACGCTTTATCTGACGATGAAAGTTTCTACCAAGTTCTGAGTGACAAGGTGCAAAAACTAACCCGTGGTATTGTGGCAAAAGCCAAAGAAAATAACATTGGTATGACCGCAAATGTGGTTGGCGGGATGTTTGGCCTATTTTTTACCGATTCTACCGCAGTGACGAATTTTCATGAAACGTCACAATGTGATGTAGAGCGCTTTAAAAAATTCTACCATCTAATGTTGGCGGAAGGTGTGTACATGGCACCTTCTGCTTATGAAGCAGGTTTTGTATCGAGCAGCCATACAGATGAAGATATTCAGCGCACTATTGACGCGGCAGGGCGTGCATTTGCTAAACTCTAGACAAACTCATGAATGTTGCGGTTGTTGAATCCGAGCTAAATAATGCATTTGAGCAGTTAGCAGATATTGGACCAGCTGTTAGTGTATTTGGCTCAGCTAGAATAGCCAACACCGATCCATTGGCAAAGCGGGCTCAACAATTAGGGCGACGCTTGTCGGACAATGGTTTTAATGTGTTAACTGGCGCTGGCCCCGGCATTATGCAAGCGGTTAACCAAGGTGCATTTGCAGGAAAATCATTAAGCATTGGCTTGAATATTGAACTGCCTAAAGAGCAAGAAGCTAATCCTTATCTGGATAAGTGTATTATGTTTGAGCATTTTTTTACCCGCAAAGTAGTATTGATTAAACAGGCTGAAGTATGTGTCTTTTTCCCCGGTGGATTTGGGACTGCTGATGAATTGTTAGAGGTGCTAACCTTGGTGCAAACTAGAAAAGGTCGACAAGTTAAGCTATGTTTGTTTGGGCGTGATTTTTGGACGCCGCTAATTGAATGGTTTGGAACGCTGTCATCTTTAGGCTATATTAATCAGACAGATTTAGATTTATTCCACATCGTTGATACGGTCGATCAATTAATGGATTATATTAAGGAGTAGTAATGGCACTGGCAATTTTTGATTTAGATAAAACCCTAATTGGCGGAGACAGCGATTTTCTTTGGGGAGAATTCATGAGCGAGATTGGCGCGGTCGATGAAAAAACCTATCAAATAAAAAATCAATATTTCTTTGATCAATATGCACTTGGAAAGCTTGATATTAACGAGTATCTAGAATTTTGCTTAGAGCCGTTGTCACGTAATAGCAGAGCCACTTTAGACGATTGGCATCAGCAGTTTATGCGTGAAAAAATCGAGCCAATTTTATTGCCTAAGGCGCAAGCCGTTGTGGATAAGCATAAAGCTAAAGGCGATACGTTATTAGTGATCACTGCAACCAATAGTTTTGTCACTGCGCCTATTGTTAGGCGTTATGGGATTGAAAATCTATTGGCCACTAATCCTGAAGTTAAGGCGGGCGAATTTACTGGAAAGGTCAAAGGTGAGCCTTGCTTTCAAACGGGCAAGATTACCCATCTTAACCAGTGGTTAACACAAACAGGTGAAAGCATGAAGGGGGCTTATTTTTACTCTGACTCGCATAATGATTTACCCATGTTAGAATTGGTAGACAATCCTGTTGTTGTGCATGGTGATGACACCTTATTGAGAATTGCCAAAGAGAAAAATTGGCCAAGCCTAGATTGGCATTAAGTATCAAATAATAAAAAACCGCCTTTCGGCGGTTTTTTATTACAAGTAAATAAAGAAAACTTACATGTATAAGTGATGATAACCTGTTGATGCTTCATCGAAGTACATCGCTGCACCAGCAAACTCAACACCATCGATAAAGTCTGATTTATCAAAGCCGAATAATTCAACGGTCATTTCACAAGCGATAAACTTAACGTCAAACTCTTGACACATAGAGCGGAGCTCTTCAATCTTAGCGACGCCATGTTTAGCCATAGTTTTCTTCATCATCCAAGTGACTAAAGACTCAGCGCCTGGGATATTCCATAAAACATTAGGAATTTTAGGGCCGAAATCAATTTTTTGTAACCACTTAGGGCCAAAAGGCATTTTCATTGGCATAGAAGGATTTCCGATTGGAGATACTTTTAGCTTTGAAGTGTCTTTTAATAACAAATTTAAACCGTAAAACGTAAAGAAGATGGTTACTTCTTTATCCATTGCAACGCCAGTAGAAGCAATAATGAAAGGCGGGAATGCCCAATCAAAAGTACCTTTAGTGGCGATGATAGTCATCTTATTATCATCTGACATAATTATTCTCCTCCGAAACGATTATTACTTAAACTTTCTCAATCGTGAAAACGTACTTGCCACCGTCTTCCGTTGTAGAAATAAGCTTGTTACCAGTTTGGTTACAAAAAGCTTCAATATCTTTTACTGAGCCCGCATCGGTAGAAATTACGTCTAAGATTTTGCCTGCATCCATTTTTGATAATGCTTTCTTAGTTTTTAAAATTGGTAATGGGCAGTTTAAGCCTGATGCATCTAAAGTTTCGTCAGCCATTGTGGACTCCTTTGTATTTAAAATTTTATAATTAATCCTATCTTTTAAAAAAGACAAGTCTGCCTATTTTAGTCGCACGGCGCGCTAGAGTCAAATATAATAAAACCATGATTAAGTTTTTATTGTTATTTTTATTAAGTATTCAAGCAACAGCACTTGAAGTGCCTGAGCTTAGACTGTCTGAATCCTTACAAGAGCAAAAGCAGGGTAATGAGTTTCTGCAAATTATTTGGAATACAGGTGCTGTTATTGAGGATGTGGAAGCGCAAGTTTATCTAAAGGAGTTGGGTTATGAGTTAACTCAGTTCAGCGAAAATCCGAATAAGCATTTTGATTTTTTTCTATTAAACGATAACAGTATTAATGCATTTGCAGGCTCGTATGGTTATATTGGTGTGCATACTGGCATGTTGTTTAGTTCTGAGTCTGAGGCAGAGCTTGCAGGCGTGCTGTCACACGAAATATCTCACGTGACGCAAAATCACTTAACGCGCTTTAGTGAAAAAACCGATAAACAAACCTATATTATGGTGGCTGGTATGTTGGCTGCCGCACTGGTTGATAATTCCAATGCTTCACAAGCTATTGCCGCCTCTACCGTTGCAGGAACGGCGCAACAGAATATTAATTTTACTCGTGAACACGAGTGGGAAGCCGATAGAATTGGTACCACCATGTTGTCAAAGTCAGGCTTCAATCCTAACGGCATGGCGCTTTTTTTTGAGAAATTAGAAGATGATCCTAATGCGATTGAATTTTTACGCTCACATCCGCTCAGTGTTAATCGTGTTGCCGATGCACAGTCGCGCTCAAGTCGGTTGAACGGCAACTATCGAGAGGATTCTTTTGAATATATTACCACTAAAGCTCGACTTTATTACCATCAGCATAAGCGTATTAAACTTGATAAAACTGACGATGTTGCCTTATATATGCAAGCTTACGATGCTTTTGAGTTGCAACAATATGCACAGGCAAAAGACTACATTGATCAGTTATTATTGGTTAATAGAAAAAACCCTGCGTATATTTTGGCGGGTAGAATTTATTCGAAGCTGGAGCAATTAGAGCAGTCACAGCAATATTTCTCGCATGTTAATGATACTGAGCCAGGTGTTTACTTTGCTGCACAAGCCTATTTGGACAACGATCAAACACAGCAAGGTATTAGTTTATTAAGGCGATATTTAAAACGCCATGAAGGCACTTACTTATCGCACAAATTGCTATCATCTTTGTATGTAGTGGCCGGCCAATTGGATCGAGCACATATTCACAATGCCAAAGCCTTGATTCGCCAAGGCAAGCTTGAAGAGGCAATTGTTCGTTATGAGCGTGCTAAAGCAACGACGCGCTCACAAGATTTATTTGATGTGATTGAGGTTGAGATCGAGCGCTTAGAAAAACGCATCGATCTTTACAAAGAGTTGCCTTAGTAGTAAGTGTTAAGCGCCAACAACTTTAACACCATTTGGCGTGCCTAACAGTAGTACGTTGGCGCCACGATTAGCAAACAATCCATTAGTAACCACGCCAACGATACTGTCTAGTTCAGTTTCCATGGCTTTAGGATCGGTAATTTTTAAGCCTTCAACGTCTAAAATTAAATTACCGTTATCCGTGACAAAGTTTTCTCTAATAAACGGCGTGCCGCCAATACGACGAGTAATCTGGTGTTTAACGTAATTTGCTGCCATTGGAATAACTTCAACTGGCAACGGGAAATCACCCATTGTCTCAACCAGTTTTGACTCGTCCGCAATACAAACAAATTTGTCAGCGACAGCAGCCACGATTTTTTCACGTGTTAATGCGCCACCGCCACCTTTAATTAGATTAAGGCCATTGTCTGACTCATCCGCGCCATCAATATAAACAGAAATTGCTTCAACCTCATTCAGATCAAATACTTTGATGCCGTGACTTTCTAAGCGCTCAGCAGTAGCGACTGAACTAGCTACAGTACCCTTAATATCATCTTTCATTGTCGCGAGTGCATCGATGAAAAAATTAGCCGTTGAGCCAGTGCCCACGCCTATAATAGTGTCTTTAACTACGTACTTGAGTGCTTCTTGTGCCACGGCAAATTTCATTTCGTCTTGAGTCATGATGTGCTCCATAAAATCTAAATATTCAATCAATTATACACGATGAAAAAAATCATTCTTGCTAGCAATAATAAGGGAAAAATTAGGGAATTTAACGCCATGTTATCCGATATTTACGAGGTGGTTTCTATGAGCGATATGGGGGTTGAAGAAGTGCCAGAAATTGGATTAACGTTTGTTGAAAATGCCCTGATTAAAGCGCGTAATGCTAGCGCACAATCTGGCTTACCAGCATTGGCAGATGATTCTGGTATTGTGGTAGACGCACTCAATGGCGAACCCGGTATTTATTCGGCGCGCTATGCTGGTAATCATGGCGATGATGAAGCCAATACGCAGAAAATTCTTGATGAAATGGCTAATGTTCCAGACACTCAGCGTAGTGCAAGATTTTGGTGTGCTATTGTATTTGTTGAGCATGCTAATGACCCAACGCCGATTATTGTTCAGCGCGGTTGGGAGGGTGAAATTTTGCGCAAAAAGACTGGTAAGAATGGTTTCGGCTATGATCCAATCTTTCATGTGCCAACTCATGGTTGTGCATCAGCTGAGCTAGCACCTGAAATTAAAAACGCTATTTCGCATCGAGGTCAAGCGCTTGATGCATTGTTGAAAGAATTAAAAAGTTAAATCATTGTTAGAATTACCACCTGTATCGCTGTATATCCATTATCCGTGGTGTATTAAAAAATGTCCACGAGGCAATTCCTCGCGCCAACTCGATGTAAGCATTAGCGTTGAATCTTATAGTGTTTCAAACGACATAAGTTCGGGAGGTTTTGCCTCTATAGAAAGGTTGAAATAGTCAAAATGAGTAACATTAATTTGCCACCTTTATCACTGTATATTCATTATCCGTGGTGTGTTAAAAAATGTCCCTATTGTGATTTTAACTCCCATGAAGGAGAAGGTAGAAGCGGATATATTGAAGCGTTGTTAGCAGATCTTGATGATGATCTTAACTACATTCAAAACAGAAAAATTCACTCTATTTTTATTGGTGGTGGCACCCCAAGTTTAATGAGTGAGCAAGAGCTAGATGAATTGTTTGTTGGCTTGAGAGATCGATTAGACTTTGAAAAAGATATAGAAATCACCTTAGAGACCAACCCGGGTACATTCGAAGTTGAAAAATTCAAAGCCTTTAAAGACATTGGTATTAATCGACTATCTATTGGCGTGCAATCTTTTCAAGACCATCATCTTAAATCCTTAGGTCGCATTCACAGTGCGCAAGAGTCAAGCAAGGCTTGTACCGAAGCAGCAAAGATTTTTGATAATTTTAATATTGACTTGATGTATGGCTTGTCAGGGCAAACATTAGCGCAAAGTTTGGGCGACATTCATCAAGCGATTGATTTAAATCCGACTCATATCTCTTTTTATCAACTCACTATTGAGCCCAACACCTTATTTTCTAAGTTTCCTCCAGCTTTGCCACAGGATGATGATATTTGGCAAATGGGCAAACAGGGGGTTGAGACCCTAGAACAGCACGGTTTTGAGCGTTACGAGGTGTCAGCCTTTGGCAAAAATCCCTCTAAGCACAATTTAAATTATTGGGAGTTTGGTGACTATATTGGTATTGGTGCAGGGGCGCACGGCAAAATCACACTTGCTCAAAATTGGAAAGTCATTAGAATGCTTAAATCAAAATCCCCTAAAGACTATATAGAAAATTGCAAAAAAACCACTGAAACCATTGAGAATGTAACCTTTGAATTTATGTTGAATGCGCTCAGACTTAAAAAAGGATTTGATTTTGATTTGTTTGAAAGTCAAACTGGGCAATCTATTAAAAAAATTGAGGCGCATTTGGCTAAAGCTCAAGCACTAGATTTATTAATTATGAAGGAAAAAAATGCAAGGCCAAGTGAAAAGGGTTACAATTTTTTAAATGACTTACAAGCTATTTTTCTGTGATATAATTTTTTTGATGAAAACCATACTGTCTTTATTATTACTGGTGTTTGCGGCATTGGCCGTAGCAAGTATTGACTCTAAAACTACAGAGACTATCGGCTCTCACTGTGCACATGTTAGTGGCATTGATCACAATGTATCTATGGATACGCACACTCATGCTGATTGCACTCAGGGTTCCGCAGCTATTGGCGAAATAGGTGATTCTTCTGAAATTACCACACCTTTGGTTACATTAATTCCCTCTATGATTGACACTACCTATGTGTCAATTACTTCAAAAGTAACTCTACCCCCTCCGACTATTTAATTGCTAATCAGGCGTTTTGTCGCCTTAGTTTCGTTATTATTTGGGTTGGTTTTTCGATAAACCTTATTTGTCGTGTTACAAAATAAACACCTAGATAATATGCGGAGTTTCCATGACTCTCTAAAAGTCATTATTAATTTT
>JACNGB010000035.1 GCA_014384345.1 Candidatus Thioglobus pontius | reverse complement strand
AAGGAATTTGCTGATATTGCTAAACATGTTTCAAGCAAAAATCTAAATGATATTAAAGTAAAATAAATTGAAATTTTTTGAGATTCATTTAAAGGATATTGTTAATGAGTGAGATTTATAATTTTAGCGCAGGGCCTGCGATGCTTCCTAAGCAAGTACTTAGTCAAATTCAAGGTGAATTGATTGAATATGGCAATGCCAAAGCCTCAGTGATGGAGATTTCTCATCGTGGGGTAGATTTTATGCAAGTTGCACAGAAGGCTGAGCAAGATCTGCGCGAGTTAATGAATATTCCTAATAATTACAAAGTGTTGTTTTTACAAGGTGGTGCGTCGGCGCAATTTTCTATGGTGCCGATTAATCTGTTGCGTGGCAAAACGAGCGTAAATTACGCCAATACTGGGCATTGGTCAGTTAAGGCAATTGCTGAAGCTAAGCGCTATGCAGAGGTTAATATTTGCACGGATAGTAGTGCAAATAATTTTACTGATATCGATGATTTTTCTAGTTGGAATATTGATCAAGATGCTGCGTATTTGCACTACACACCAAATGAGACTATTGCTGGTTTAGAGTTTGATTTTATTCCTGAGGTGGATATGCCGATTGTGGCTGATATGTCGTCAACCATTTTGTCACGTGAAATTGACGTGTCAAAATTTGGAGTGATTTATGCAGGTGCGCAAAAAAATATTGGCCCATCAGGGTTGACCATCGTTATTGTTCGTGAAGACTTAATTGGTGAAGTTGTGCCAAAGCAGCCAATATTGTTTGATTACGCAACACAAGCTAATAATGATTCAATGTATAACACCCCTTCAACTTTCCCATGGTATGCAGCAGGGCGTGTATTTGAATGGCTAAAAGACCAAGGTGGTATTGGCGCCATGGCAAGTACCAATGAACGTAAAGCAAATAAGCTTTATCAAGCAATTGACGATTCTGATTTTTATTCAAATCCAGTTAATTCTAAATATCGTTCATGGATGAATGTGCCATTTATTCTTGCCGATGATAGTCTTGACAAAATGTTCTTGGAAAAGTCTTATAATGCTAACTTATTAGCGTTAAAAGGGCATAAGTCTGTAGGTGGTATGCGCGCTAGTATTTACAATGCAATGCCTGAGAGTGGCGTGGATGCATTAATAGAATTTATGGCTGATTTTGAGAAACAACATGGGTAAAAAAACACTAGCAGAGTTACGAGTTGAAATTGATGCACTGGACAGAGAGGTTCAAGCATTAATTGGTAAGCGTGCCGATTTGGCGGGTGAAGTTGCCGAAGTGAAAAAAGCAGATGATGCCAATAGTGTTTTTTATCGCCCTGAGCGTGAAGCACAAGTATTACGTTCAATTATTGAGCACAATGAAAGCCAATTAAAAGACAAAGATATGGCGCATATTTTCCGTGAAATTATGTCGGCTTGTCTCGCTCTAGAACAGCCACTTAATATTGCTTATTTAGGCCCAGAAGGGACATTCACTCAAGAAGCCGCGCTCAAACATTTTGGCCATGCGGTATCGACGCTTGACTGTGGTAGTATTGATGAGATTTTTCATCAGGTAGAAAAAGGTAATGCTCATTATGGCGTGGTTCCGATTGAAAACTCTTCTAATGGGGTGATTGGTGGTACAGTGGATATGCTTTACTCACAAGATCTTAAAGTGTGTGGCGAGGTAGAGATTTCCATTCAACATCAGTTAATGAGCGCCGATCAATCAGTAGAAATTAAAACTATTTATGCACACCAACAGGCGCTTGACCAATGTCAACGTTGGCTGGCCAATCATTACCCCAATGCACAGCTTAAAGCGGTTTCTTCTAATGCATTGGCGGCGCGTATGGTTAAGGATGAAGTTGGCGCTGCTGCTATTGCCTCAGAAGCAGCACTTGGTTTGTACGGTTTAGAACGCATTGCAAAAAATATTGAAGATAAAGCGGGCAATACGACTCGATTCTTGGTATTAAGCAAAGAGTCAGTTGATCCATCAGGAGAAGATAAAACCTCAATTTTAGTCGTTACCAAGCATGAATCAGGCGCATTGTTTGATTTACTTGAGCCGTTTAAAGATCAAGGTATTAATATGATGCAATTGGCTCGTCATCCAATTCCGGGGGTTAAATGGGAATATTTATTCTTAATTGATATTGAAGGTCATCAAAATGATGAAAAAGTTAAACACGCCTTAGCAGAAGTTGAAAAACGAGTATTAAAAGTCGATGTATTAGGCTCATACCCAGTAGCTGTATTATGAGTGTTTGCGATAGTATTAAATCCCTGAATCCTTATCAGGGTGGCAAGCCAATTAGCGAATTACAACGTGAACTGGGGCTTGATCATGTGGTTAAACTAGCCAGTAACGAAAACCCGCTAGGCATTGGTCAAAAAACCCTGGAGGCTATGCAACAAGCGGTTACAGAGGTTGATCGCTATCCTGATGGCAATGGTTTTGAGCTTAAGCAAGCGATCAGCAACCACTTGGATGTGGCTATTGATTTAATTACTTTGGGTAATGGCTCGAATGACATTTTAGAGTTAATTGCTAGAGTATATGTTTGTAAGAGTGATGATGAAGTAATATTTTCCGAATTTGCTTTTGTGGTTTATCCGCTAGTTACTCAGGCGCTTGGCGCGAAGGCGGTAGTTACAAAATCTAAGGATTTTGGCCATGATTTAGAAGCGATGTTATTGTCAATTACTGATAACACGAAACTGATATTTATTGCCAACCCGAACAATCCAACAGGCACTTTATTGGATGATGAATCAATCCATGGGTTTTTGTCACGTGTGCCAAATTCAATTACGGTGGTGCTTGATCAGGCTTATGTTGAATATTTAGATCAAGATGATTTAGCTGTCGGTTGGCTTAAAGAATTTGATAATTTAATTATTACACGAACTTTTTCTAAGGCCTACGGTTTGGCAGGATTGCGTGTTGGCTATTCATTATCGAGTAGCAAGATTGCCGATTACATTAATCGTATTCGTCAGCCATTTAATGTAAATCAAGTGGCTCAAGTGGCTGCAGTGGCTGCACTTGATGATCAGTCGCACCTGGTTCGTTCGGTGATTGCGAATAAAAATGGTCTAAAGCAACTGGCCACTGGTTTTGATAAGCTGGGCTTGAGTTATATTCCTTCTGCGGCAAATTTTATTGCTGTTAAAGTGGAGGATGCACCGAAGTTATATCAGCAATTATTGGCACTTGGTTTTATTGTTCGACCGGTTGAAATGAAAAACTATTTGAGAGTGTCGATTGGCACTTCTAGAGAGATTTCAGATTTTCTTGATGCGCTAGAGTCAGTCTTATGATGAATAAAATTTGCATTATCGGTGTTGGCTTGATTGGCGGATCTTTTGCAGCGGGTTTGAAGCAAGCTAATCAAGTTAATACTATTGTTGGTTTTGGCAGAAACGAATTAAGTCTAATTAAAGCGCAGGATTTAGGTGTTATTGATGAATATTCGTTAGATATTGCTCAAGCATTAGCTGATGTTGATATGGTGTTAATTGCAACACCAGTTAACAGTTTTGAATCTGTGTTAAATTTAATTAAGCCTTATGTTACGCAGCAAATGATCATTAGCGATGTTGGTAGTACCAAAGGTAGCGTGGTTAATATTGCAAAACAAGTGTTTGGCACAATGCCTGAAAACTTCATTCCAGCACACCCAATTGCTGGCAAAGAGCAAAGTGGTGTTGAGGCGGCAGATGCTGACTTATTTAACAACAAACGCGTTATTATTACGCCAGAGGTTAATGCCAATGCCAAATCTATCGCTGCAATCAGCGACTTATGGGCAAATATTGGCGCCAAGATAGAAATTATGGATACCACTAAGCACGATGATTTATTGGCCATGACCTCGCATCTGCCTCACATGTTGGCATTTTCGTTAATGGATTACCTGGTTAGCAGCAATCCTCAGGCGTGTCATTATGCAGCGGGTGGTTTTAAAGATTTTTCACGCATTGCCTCGAGTGATGCTGTTATGTGGCGCGATATCTGTATTAATAATCCAGATCAAATCGTTAAGCACATTGAGGGTTACCAAGCGCGTTTGGAAAACTTATCTAATTTAATTAAAAATAATCAATCAGAGGCGTTGGAGCAGTTGTTTTCTGAAGCGAAAACTGCACGTGATGATTGGTTGAAAGACTAAGAGAAATATGAGTAAATTTATTGCAAGTCCGGCAACAGCGTTGTCGGGAGACCTAAAAGTTCCAGGAGATAAATCAATCTCTCACCGTTCAATCATGTTAGGTTCCTTGGGTGATGGTGTTACTAAGGTGAGTGGCTTTTTAGAAGGCGAGGATGCTTTATCAACTTTAAAGGCTTTCCAGGCAATGGGCGTTGAAATTGAGCGTGAAGGGGATAAAGTTACTATTCATGGTGTTGGTATTAATGGCCTAAAAAAACCAGTAGGGCCGCTAGATTTAGGCAATTCTGGCACTTCAATTAGATTGATGTCAGGCATTCTTGCCGCTCAAGATTTTGATTGTGAATTAATTGGTGACGAGTCTTTGTCAAAACGCCCAATGGGACGTGTGATTAACCCTTTACGTGATATGGGTGCAGTGATTGATAGTGATGAGGGCAAGCCGCCTCTAAAAATTACCGGTGGCCAAACATTAACAGGTATTCATTATGATTTGCCGGTAGCCTCTGCACAAGTAAAGTCTTGCATCTTATTAGCAGGGTTGTATGCTCAGGGTAATACTTGTGTCACGGAGCCAGCGCCAACGCGTGATCATACTGAGCGCATGTTGACTGGGCTGGGTTATGAAGTTCGAGTTATCAATAATCAAATGTGTTTGAGCGGAGGCGGGTCATTAACAGCCACCGAAATTCAAGTGCCGAGTGATATTTCATCGGCTGCATTTTTTATGGTGGCAGCTGCTATTGCGCCAAAAGCAGATGTAACTTTATTAGGTGTTAACATTAATCCGACTCGCACTGGTGTAATTAATATTTTGCAGTTGATGGGTGCAGATTTAACACTGTCTAATGAGCGTGAAATTGGTGGTGAGTTATTAGCTGATATTCGCATTCAGTCTTCTGAATTACAAGGTATCAATATCCCAGAGGAATTTGTACCATTAGCGATTGATGAGTTCCCTGCGGTATTTATTGCGGCGAGCTGTGCTAAAGGTGAAACTGTATTAACCGGCGCTAAAGAATTGCGCGTTAAGGAATCAGATCGCATTCAAGTAATGGCAGATGGACTAACCATTCTAGGCATTGAAAATGAAGTACTAGAAGATGGCATTAAAATTCAAGGTGGTGCATTTAAGCAGCCAACTGCCATGATTGAGTCACATCATGATCATCGTATCTCTATGTCATTTGCCATAGCTTCGTTACGCTGTGATTACCCAATTGAAATTAATGGTGTTGACAATGTGATGACTTCTTTCCCAAATTTTGTTGAATTAGCTAATTCAGCGGGTATGAGTATTATTGAAGTATAAAAACAATAGGCATTAAAAAAGGCGCTCAATGAGCGCCTTTTTTTGATTATAAGCTAATGCTTAGTAACCACCCTTACGTCTAGTTTCTGGAAGACCAGCTACTTTGCCTGCTTGCTTGGCAGGGCCTTTAGGGAATAATTTGTATAATACTTTAGTATCTAGTTTTCCTTCCCAGTCAGATTTTAAGCCTTTAACCATGTTGCGCTCGTTTGGCTGGTTAGCATTGTTGTTAATGTACTCATTGCGTAGGAAGTTAATTAACTTAAAGCTATCTTCGGTTAGCTCAACGCCTTCTTCAGCTGCAAGCTCTTGTGCAATATCTTCATTCCATTGTGTAAGGTCCACTAAGTAACCGTGACCATCTCTTTCTAAATCTGCTAATGCCATTGTATTTCCTCCAATGTGAAAAACTATAAAAAGAAGTTATTATATAATAACAACGTTTTATTGAACCTTTTTTTTCTATGGATATTGAATTATGACACTTGAAAATGCATCACCGTTCTTTGCTTGGGATGTTTCCTCGTATTTAGCCTTGTTTTTAATTACAGCTTTTGTGATTGTTAGCTTGGATCATTTATTCTTTAATAAATCTGGTAATACAGTGCATTCAACGCCTGATAAAACCGGTTTTACTAAGTTTGTTTACTTTGTAATGTTCTTGCGTTTTAATAAAAACGAAAAGTACTTAAATCGACCAAAAATTGTTCAATGGTCGGCTGAATTTTTCCCAGTGTTATTATTAGTATTTATGCTTCGAGGTTTTTTGGTTGAGCCTTTTAGAATTCCCTCAAATTCGATGATGCCAACTTTATTAACTGGTGACTTTATTTTAGTGTCAAAGTTTGATTACGGCATTAGCATCCCTGTTTTAAATAAAAAAATTGTAGAATTTAAAAAGCCTGAACGAGGTGATGCGGTTGTTTTTCGCTACCCAAATTACGAAAAAAATAGCAAATATCAAGGTGCTGATTTTATTAAACGTGTTGTTGGCGTTCCTGGAGATGAGATTATCTATCATGCTGATGTCTTGCGTATCAATGGTGAAAAAATTAGCTATGAAGATTATGCTGATTATCAAGGTGTTGAGTCAGGCGCAGGGATGACGGGTTTCAAGCATAAGCGTGAATTGATCAAGGAAAATCCGCACGATATCTTGCTTGACCCTAATCAAGCTTCAAGAGGGGTAAAGGCAGTAGTACCAGAAGGGCATTACTTTGTCATGGGTGATAATCGCTCACGTAGTAGCGATTCACGCTTCTGGGGCTTTGTGCCAGAAAGCTATATTATTGGTAAAGCTTTCGGTATTTGGATGCACTATGACGATTCATTAAAACTTGATCGTGTTGGTGGTTTTGATTAGTACGGTGATTATTTAATATGTTTTAAGATATTGGCCAACTCGTCTTCAGATTTAAAATGAATGATGATTTTGCCTTTGTCGCCCGTTGCTTTAATCTCTGTTTTAGAATCTAGAGTTTTTGACAATGATTTCATGAGCTCGCTGAGATGCGGATCAACGGTTGAAGTGGCTTTAGTTTTTGGATTTTGTACGCGTTTGACCAATTCTTCTGTTTGTCGCACTGATAAAGATTTGGCAATAACCTGATTGGCCACCATCAGCTGGTTTTCATTACTCAAAGGGAGCAATGCACGAGCATGGCCCATCTCAATTTTTCCTTGGTTTAATAATGCTTTAGTGGCTTCACCCAGTTGCAATAGGCGAATCAAGTTAGTTACACTAGATCTTGAGCGGCCCACGACATGAGAAACTTCTTCATGAGTCATCTTAAAGTCGTCAATTAATTGTTGTAATGCTTTTGCTTCTTCAAGTGGGGTTAATGATTCACGTTGAATGTTTTCAATTAGACCAATCGCTAGCGCTACTTGATCGTCAATTTCACGAATGATAACCGGTACTTCGGTAAGTCCTGCAATTTGGGCTGCGCGCCAACGACGCTCACCCGCAATAATTTCGTATTTATCATAAGTGATTTTGCGTACAACTAAAGGCTGAATAACACCTTGAGAGGTAATCGAATTGGCTAGCTCGTTAAGTGAGTCTGCATCAAAATCATCCCTGGGTTGAAATTTACCACGCTGAAGATTTTCAACGCCTAATAGCTTCATGTTTTCGTTGCTATTTTGTGCGTTGCTGCTGTCACCTGTTTGGCCTAATAAAATGTCTAATCCACGACCTAATTTTGAAATTTTTGCCATAATAATTTAGTTGATTGATGTTTTTCTTAGCACTTCACTAGCTAAGGAGATGTAAGAAATTGCACCCTTAGATGAGCGCGCATAGCTAATAGCATCTTGACCAAAGCTTGGTGCTTCAGCTAATTTTACATTTCTTGGTATGATAGTTTTAAACACTTTGTGTGAGAAAAATTGCTGTAACTGAATAGACACCTCGTTAGATAAATTGTTGCGCGTGTCGTACATGGTTCTAACCAGGCCAGTTATTTCCAACTCTGGATTGGTAGTTGATTTGATTTTTTCGATGGTTTGCATGAGTGCGCTTAAACCTTCCAATGCATAATATTCACATTGCATGGGGATGATAATACCGTCAGCGGCAGTAAAGGCATTAATGGTCAGCATATTGAGTGAAGGTGGGCAATCAATAATGACATAATCATATTGGCTGGCAACAGAATTAATGGCTTTTTTAAGTTTAAATTCAGAGTTGTTTCCGCGTAATAGTGCCACTTCAGCTGCAATCAAATCAGTATTGGCACCAAGCACATCAATGCCTGATTCATCAACATGAACAATAGCCTTGTTGATGCTGCACTCATCTAGCAGCAATTCACAAATAGAGTTATCCAGCATATATTTATCTACGCCACAACCCATAGTGGCATTGCCTTGTGGGTCAATATCGATTAACAACACGCGCTTTTTGATTGCTTTAAGTGCTGCGCTCAAATTGACCGCCGTGGTGGTTTTGCCCACACCGCCTTTTTGATTAGCTATTGCCAGCGTTGTTGCCATTAATTATTTACCTAAAACCGTTAATGCCTTTAAAAGATTAGTTGCCTCATGGACAAAATAATCTTTTTTTAATTTTTCAACGGCTTCTTTGTCGAGTGAGGTTTGGTTTTTTTCTTGTGATTCAATAATCTCGTCTTCAGACATGTTGGTTGGATCTTCTTCAACTAAATGACCATTCAAATCGTTTTCTTTGATGTCAACAATAGAGGCTTCTTTTTCATTTTCAAGACTGATGTTTTTAAGTTCAATATCAGGAACAATGCCTTTAGCCTGGATAGATCGACCACTTGGTGTGTAATAGCGTGCTGTGGTTACTTTGAGACCGTAACCTTCATCAAGCTCGATGATTGTTTGCACCGAGCCTTTGCCAAAAGAGGTGCTACCCATAACAATGGCGCGTTTGTGATCTTGTAGGGCGCCAGCCACAATTTCTGAGGCGGAGGCGGAGCCTTCATTGATTAACACCACTATTGGCGAGCCAAGCAATATGTCGCCACGCTCTGTTTTGAATTTTAAATTTGAGCTGGGAATTCTGCCTTCTGTGTATACCACCAATCCAGCTTCATCAATAAATAGATTGGAAACATCAACCGCACCATTTAGCACGCCGCCAGGATTGTTGCGAAGGTCTAGAATTAATGATTTTAAATAATTTCCGTTCTCTTTAACCAATTTGGCAATTGTTTCTTTGAGTAGTTCGGCAGTCGGCCCTTGAAAGCTTGAGACTCGAACATAGCCAATGTCATCCTCTAGCAAATAACCTTTAACGGTAACAATAGTGATAATTTCACGTGTAATTTCAACCTCAAAAGGCTGTTGTTTTTTTCGTAGCACTGTAATTTTTATCTTAGTGCCTGGCTCACCACGCATTAAATCAACCCCGTCTTCAAGCGTCATGCCGCGTACGGGTTTATCACCGATTTTTACAATTAAGTCTCCTGCCTGAATGCCAGCCTTGTAAGCGGGTGTATCGTCAATGGGTGAAATAACTTGAATACTATCGTCTTTTTTGCTAATAACAATACCTAGACCGCCAAACTTGCCAGAGGCGCTTTCCATTAAATCTTTTTGTTCTTTAGGCTCAAGGTAAACCGAATGTGGATCAAGTCCACTAACCATGCCTTTGATAGCATTATCAAATAATTCCTTATTTTCAACATCATCAACATATAGTTGCTTAATATCACTAAATACAACCGTAAACGCTTCTAAATCTTTAAAAAAGGCTTCTAATCGTTGTTTTTCAGCCTCTGTCTCTGCATTTACCTGTAAAGAAAGGCTGGAAAAGGCAGTAAAGAGTGCTAAAGCCAACGGTTTTTTAAAAAAATTGAAGAAAGTCATAATATAGTTATTTTCTTATACAAAGTTAAAATATAATACTGTGAAAACAAGAATTATTGTTTCAGATTTTACTTGGTTTTGTTTTTATTAAATGGAGAAAAAATGAGAAGATTGAATGTAGGGTTGTTAGCGTTTTTATTGTCTTTATCAATGTTGAGCTATGCACAAGATACAGTTGAAAGCACCTCGCAAGATAATACTGAAATTGCGCCAGAATCAAATGATCAAGTGACTACTGAATCGGCTGAACCTGCAACCGTTAAACAGCCTGCAGGCCCTGTTAAAACCATTCAAACTGCCATTGTTAAACTTAATCAACTAACCACGGTTGCAACTTACTCTCCACAGCCAGTTGGCCAGTTAATTCAAACCGAAGTTGCACCTTTATTTGATTTTGATCATATTGCCAATGAAGTACTATTGGTTAGTAATATTCAATTAGGTCAAGAAGAGCAAGCTTATTTTGCCACCAAAATTAAGCAAAATATTGTTGCTTCGTTATTGTCAAGATTAACCCAAACTAGATCTACTTCTTTTCAATTTATCTCGGCTCGTCCAATGATTGGTGGCACAATTGCTGTGAAGTTAAAAGTAAACGGTTATTATTCATATGGCATGTTCATAGACTTGGTTTTTCATCAAACCGTTGATCAGCAGTGGAAGATTGCTGATATCGTGCTAAACAATGACAGTTTGATTAATTACTATCAAAAAATGGTATTAATTAAATTAAGAAGATATGGCGTATACGGTATGCTAGGCAGACTTTAATTAGCCGCAGAACTAAAACGAGAAGAAATTATGAGTGACATGACTTTATTAGAAAAAGAAGAAGATATTGAAAAGGCAACCAAAGCATTAAAGGCGATGGCGCATCCGTTGCGTTTAAAGATTTTGTGTGCATTGAAAAATGACGAACTGCCTGTACTAGAGATTGTAAAACAAGTAGGATCTTCACAATCAAATATTTCTCAGCATATTGATATCTTGAGAACCAAAGAAATTGTTGAATCTAGACGCGATGGTAATAAGATTTTATGCAAAGTTAAAGATGTAAAAATTCTTAAATTGGTTGAAAATATGCAAGCGGTTTTCTGTACGGCTGACGATTTATAAAGCATTCTATTTATATCCATTCTGTTTAAGTGCTTGTAGCTCAGCTGGATAGAGTGTTGGCCTCCGAAGCCAAATGTCGGGTGTTCGAATCACCTCAAGCACACCATTTTAATCAGCGATGATTTATCCAACTATTAATCCTGTTGCATTAGATTTAGGCTTTGTTCAAATCTACTGGTACGGGTTGATGTATCTTCTGGCATTCTTGGCTGCTTATTTTTTGGCTAATTATCGCGCCAAAAAGTCCAATGATTGGAATGCTCAGCAGATAGAAGATATGATCTTTTACGGCGCTATTGGCGTTGTTGTTGGTGGTCGATTAGGCTACATGTTGTTTTACAATTTGCCCAATTTTTTATCTGATCCACTTTCAATTTTTGCTATTCAAGGTGGGGGCATGTCGTTTCATGGCGGTTTTTTAGGTGTACTTTTGGCCATGATTTTGTTTAATCGTAAATACAACAAAAGCTTCTTTACTACCATGGATTTTGTCGCGCCACTCGTGCCACTCGGGCTTGGATTTGGTCGATTGGGTAACTTTATTAATGGTGAGCTTTGGGGTAAGGTTACTGACAGTTCTTTGGGTATGTATATTCAAACTCAGGAATTAACTCGCTATCCATCACAATTGTACGAGGCATTTTTAGAAGGGTTGGTGCTATTTATTATTCTTTGGTTGTTTAGTAGCAAGACAAGACCGCTAATGTCAGTCTCGGCTTTATTTTTAATTTTTTATGGGCTCTTTAGATTTATAATTGAGTTTGTTCGAGTGCCTGATGTTCAGTTAGGCTACTTGGCGTTTAACTGGTTAACCATGGGGCAATTGTTAAGTTTGCCGATGGTTGTCTTTGGCGTCTATTTATTAAACAAAGCTTACAAGAAGGCATGAAATCATATATTGATATTGGCAAAAGAATTCTAGATGAAGGTGTGTGGCTTGAAAATGCTCGAACCGGGCAAAAGACACTAGCGATTGTTGGTGCGACATTTGAACATGATCTGAGTGATGGGACGGTGCCTGTAGTCACTACCAAAAAACTCTTTTGGAAATCAGCTATCGCTGAAATGCTTGGCTATATTCGTGGTTATGGTAGTGCAGCACAATTTAGAGAAATTGGTTGTAATACTTGGAATGCTAATGCTAATGACAACCAAGCTTGGCTTGACAATCCACACCGCAAAGGCGAGGATGATATGGGCATGTGTTATGGCGTGATAGGGCGTGCATTTCCCGGTATTGAAGACGACGAACCGCTCGATCAGTATAAAAAGATTGTAACGGATTTATCTAATGGCGTGGATGATCGTCGTGAGATTATGACCTTTAATCACCCCAATCTTATCCATCGCGCATGCTTGCCAGCATGTATGCACACGCACCACTTTAATCTTTTGGGTGATGATTTGTATTTAGAGAGTTATCAACGCTCATCTGACTACGCACTCGGTCAGCCATTTAACCATTTTCAAGTGGCATTTTTACTGTTAATTACCGCGCAAATTACCGGTAAAAAAGCCAAAAAAATGCGTCATCATTTATCCAATGTGCATTTATATGAAAATCAAGTAGAAATTTTTAAAAACCAACAAGTGGATCGCGAACCATTGACCTTACCAAGTCTTAAAATTAATCCAGCTATTAAAACCTTAGAAGATTTAGAAACTTGGGTAACCATGGATGATTTTGAATTAGTTGGCTACGAGCACCACGATCCGGTTAAATATCCGTTTACTGTATAAGAGAAAGTCATGAGCCTGCCTAACTGTCCACAATGCCAATCTGAATATATCTACGAAGATGGTAATTTTTTTATTTGCCCTGAATGTGCACATGAGTTTTCTCAAGATGACTTAACCGAACAAGAAGCAGTGGTTAAAGATGCCAATGGTAATGTTTTGAATGATGGTGATACGGTAACCGTGATTAAAGATCTAAAAATCAAAGGTACGTCTAATGCTGTTAAGGTCGGCACTAAGGTTAAGAGTATTCGCTTGTGTGAGGGAGATCATAATATCGACTGTAAAATCCCTGGTCATGGCGCTATGAAGCTTAAATCAGAATTTGTAAAAAAAGTTTAATTGCCTTAAAATTTCGGAAATTATCCAAATCGCACTTTTTGCGTAATTTTTTACCCTAAAAAAAAGTGCAGGCAAGGCCTGCACCACATAAATAACAATAAAAACCCTTGTTTTAGGCTTTAAATAGCTATTTTTTAAGGGTTTTTTCGTTAAAAGTGAGAAAGGTCTTGCCCTTGTGCCAGCTTGACAGTATTTCTCACTTTGCTTTTTAAGAGAAGTTAAAAATTTAACATT
>JACNGB010000051.1 GCA_014384345.1 Candidatus Thioglobus pontius | reverse complement strand
CGTGACGGCTTTGTCTTTACCGATTGGCAATAACATTGACTATAATAAAACCATTACCTTTGAATAAACAGGATTTCAAATGACAGATCAAATCAATAAAACCAGAACAATCTTTGCTGTATTTATTATGGTGCTTTTAATGATTGCCACACGTGGACACTCTAACTGGCTTTCAAGCATTGTGCATTTACCTGATTTCACTATTCCCGCTCTATTTATTGCTGGCGTTTACTTACGCAAATTTTGGGTAGCTTTTGTGATTATCGTTAGTGCTGTTGCGATTGACAATTATGCGATTGTGCATGAAGGTGTTAGTGCTAACTGCATCACCCCTGCTTATAGCATTTTGCCATTAACTTATTACGGAATTTTCTGGGCAGGTAAATACATTAGCAGTCTAACTATTGACACCAGTATTGTAAAAAATGCATTAGTTATTATCGCGGCAACAAGCGCTCAATGGTTTATAGCCACCTCAAGTTACTACTTCTTTACCGCCACTTATGCAAAAACAGGTTGGGCCAACTTTCCGGCTTATGCGCAACAATGGTCAATGGTTGAAATTCCACCTACGCTTTACTGGATGGTGGCAATCTCAATAGTTTTTACACTTAACCAGCGCTATACATTTATTCCGTACTTTTCAACTAAAAAAAGCTAAAAACCATCGGTGTCAGACGGTCGATACAAAGCTAGAATGCAGCGCAAAAAAGCGCATATTGATTCTCGCATAGAGCAAGCTAATATTGATAAAGGCATTATCGTGCTACTAACTGGCAACGGCAAAGGCAAATCGTCTTCTGCTCTAGGTATGGTTTGTCGTGCACTCGGCTACGATATGAAAATTGGTATCGCCAAGTTTTTAAAAGGCGTGCAAGACACGGGTGAAGATGCTTTTCTTGCTAAACAACCTAATGTGCAAACTGTAAGTATGAAAACCGGCTTTACTTGGGATACACAGGATAAAGAGTTTGATACAGCTATGGCGGTTGAAACTTGGCAAAAAGCACAAAACTACTTAGAAGACGAATCAATCGATTTAGTTGTGCTAGATGAACTTACTTATATGGTTAGTTATAAGTACTTAGATGAGCAATTAATTCTTGATGCACTTAACAATCGCCCCAGTAATCAACACGTGGTGATTACTGGTCGAGCTGCTTCAGATGGCCTGATAGAAATTGCTAATACCATCAGTGAAGTCAAAGATGTTCAACACGCTTTTAGAGAAAATATCAAAGCGCAAAAAGGTATTGATCTTTAATATAAATAAAAAAACCTAAGAGCTTCACTTTTAGGTTTTTGATGGTTTTAACTGAATTTTATTAAAATTTACTGTATTCCGTACATCTCGTTATTAACAATCATTCTCCAAATCTTAGCAGGTTTTTCTCCATAAGAAACTTGCTTACTAAGTAGTATTGCAGTTGGTGCATAGGCATACTGATATCCATTAGTATTGCAAGTCACAAAAGTATTGTCACGAAAATTAATTTCTCTGCCTACTTCACAACCTTGAAAAGCTGACTCCACTCTGCCGTCTTCATGCTCAAAACTATCGATGATTTTCGTACTCTCAATAGTCCAGCCAACACTTTGCTCCCATGCTGATTCAAAATTTGCATTGGCAGATATAGAAGCAATTGCTAATAATATTCCTATAAAAAATTTATTCATTGTCTATCCTTATTTAGTTGACTTAATGTGGAAATTATAGCACCCCTTTGTTGACTCAAATAGACAAAGTTCTAAAGACTACAAGTTAAAACTAAATTTAATCTCTTGGCACAAACTCTAATACAGTGGCATTAATACAATACCTTGGTTTACCATTAGGTCCATCATTAAATACATGACCTAGATGAATATCTGAGCTTTTTGAGAGAATTTCAGTACGTTTCATACCAAAGCTATTATCAGCTTTTTCATACGTTTCACCATCAACTGGCTTGGTAAAAGACAACCACCCAGATTTTGAATTAAAACGATCACGCGTATCAAACAATGCTCTGCCTGATAATTTATCTACAAATACTCCGTCAGGTGTATTTTTAAAAATATCGTATTGCTTACAAAACCTACCATCTGTAGCTTTATTAAAAGCAACATCAAAAGCTTCTGATGATTTCCCCAGTTTAAACTCACCCAATGCCTTGTAAAACTCACTCGGTGACATATAGCCTTGCTGAGCCCAAACTTCTTTGCCATCTTTAATAAAGAAAATAGTTGGCGTTGCCCAAGTTGGTGTTTTTAAATCAAACCCTTTTAATGCGCTCGCAGGCGTGCTCCTAAGGGGAATGCTACCTTTGTATTTTAAGGTGACTTCTTTTTCAAACTGTAAGCAATACAAACACGAGCCCTTATCTTCTGCCTCGATCACTAAGATTTCCATACCAGCAAGAGGCTCGATCAACTCATGCGCTACTGGTTTTTTCATGGCTTGATCAAATTTCACGCCCGTTGAATGATTCGGACAATAGCCATTTGGGTTTTTTGCTAAATAATTTTGATGATAATCTTCTGCCGGCCAAAATTTGTCCAATTGTTTGATTTCAGTCACAATCTTGCCATAACCTTTGGCAGTTAATAGTTTTTGGAATTGTTGCCCAGTACTTAGTGCAACTGCCTCTTGGTCTTTTGTAGTCCAATAAAGCGCTGAACGGTAATTATTGCCAATATCAGCACCTTGTCCATT
>JACNGB010000001.1 GCA_014384345.1 Candidatus Thioglobus pontius | reverse complement strand
GACTGCTATTTTCAATAATGAAATTTTTGAATCGTTCTGCAATAGGTGACAGCTTGTTTTTACTGTTATTAACAACATACCAGTGGCGCATGATAGGAAATTTTTCTGCTGATAATTGTTTAATGATATTGTTCTTTAACTCTAATTTGACAGTGTGTTTTGATACAAAGCCAATTCCCAGACCAGCTTGTACCGCTTCAATAATTGCCTCGTTAGAGTTAATTTGAATATCGGAGTTAAACTGCATGCCTGTAATTCGTTCGATGGTAATACGGGTTCCCGAGCCTTTTTCACGTGTAATTAGGGTTTCTTTATTGAGTGTTTTAATACTATTGTTTTTGCCCAGTAGCGGATGATCAGGATGAGCAATAGCAATAAGCGGGTTTTCCATAAATGGCTGGGTTGTTAGCCCCATATCAGATGGTGGTTCGCCCATAATGACTAAATCAGCTGTGTTGTTGTTGAGTTTTTCAAGCAGCATTTTTCGATTGGTCACCTCTAAATGAAAGGTCATTTTTGGATATTTAGCCTTAAATTTTGCCAATATTCGGGAGACAAATGAGTTAGTGGTGGTGGCAACAGCAATTTGTAAGTGGCCCGCTTCAGGATCTAATGTTTGTTCAATTTCAGATTTACTTTGCTCTAGCGTGTGAATGACATCTATAGCGGTTTGGTAAAGTTGTTTGCCAATGTATGTTGGTGTTACAGTTTTACCCTTGGTATTGATTAAGTCTGCGCCAATATTTTGTGTGAGTTGTTGTATCTGCATATACACAGCAGGCTGGGTAACAAACAATTCTTTACTGGCTTTAGTAAAGCTTTTAAGCCTTACAACCGCCTCAAAGCTGTACAGTTGTTTGAGTGTGTAATTAATCATAAAAAAAAATTATCATTTTTTAAAAAAATATTATTTTACCTTTTTAATCAGGTATTTGAATACACTTTTTATTCAATTAAATTAAGTAGTTATTCATTATAGTTTTATTAATTATTATTGACCTCAATTTTAATGAGGATTAATATAAACCCTTATTTTATAAGGTTTTTATATTAATACCTTAATTAATTAGTAAAGATTATTTTAAACTACATTTTAATCACAAAAATTTATAAAAATTTTTAAAAAATTATGAACATATTTTTTTAAAAAATCACTATATATCAATCATTTTCGTAGCAATATCAGTTAAATTGAAATATATAACACTTAACAAAAGTAAGGAATTAATTATAATGGGCGTTTTTTGTTAAAAAGGAGTCCAAGAATGGATCAATCGAATAGATATGCCGACTTGTCATTAAATGAAGATGACTTGATCAAAGGCGATAACCACATATTAGTTGCGTACACAATGACGCCAGCTGACGGTTATGGCTATTTAGAAGTAGCTGCTCACCTTGCAGCTGAATCATCTACAGGTACTAATGTTGAAGTATCAACTACAGATGACTTTACTAAAGGCGTAGATGCACTAGTATACGAAATTGATGAAGCTAAAGGCACCATGAAGATCGCATACCCAATTGACTTATTCGATCGTAATATTACTGATGGTCGTTCAATGGTTGTATCTTTCTTAACACTTGCTATTGGTAACAACCAAGGTATGGGTGATGTTAAGCAAGCTCAAATGCAAGACTTCTACGTTCCACGTAAGATGCTTCAATTATTTGACGGTCCTTCAAAGTCAATCAATGACTTATGGTCTCTATTGGGTCGTGACTACAATGACGGTGGTTACATCTCAGGTACAATTATTAAGCCTAAGTTAGGTTTACGTCCTGAGCCGTTTGCAGAAGCTGCATACCAGTTCTGGTTAGGTGGCGACTTTATTAAGAACGATGAGCCTCAAGGTAACCAAGTATTCTGTCCTGCCAAGAAGGTGTACCCTCTAGTAGCTGACGCTATGAAGCGTGCACAAGACGAAACTGGTGAAGCTAAGATTTTCTCTGCAAATATTACTGCGGATGATTACCATGAGATGTGTGCTCGTGCTGATTTCATTCTTGAAGCATTTGGCTCAGATGCACCTCGTGTTGCATTCCTAGTTGACGGTTATGTTGGTGGTCCAGGTATGGTTACAACGGCTCGTCGTCAATACCCTTCACAATACTTACATTACCATAGAGCTGGTCATGGTGCGGTTACGTCACCTTCTTCAGTTCGTGGTTACACAGCATTTGTTCTTTCTAAGCTTTCTCGCCTTATGGGTGCGTCTGGTATCCACGTGGGTACAATGGGCTTCGGTAAGATGGAAGGCGGTGCTGATGATAGAAACATCGCATACATGATTGAGCGTGATAGCGCTGATGGTCCTTTCTTCCACCAAGAGTGGTACGGCATGAAGCCAACCACACCAATTATTTCTGGTGGTATGAATGCACTACGTCTTCCAGGTTTCTTTGAAAACCTTGGTCACGGTAATGTAATTAACACTTCAGGTGGTGGTTCTTACGGTCACATTGATTCTCCAGCTGCTGGTGCAACGTCACTTCGTCAATCGTACGAATGCTGGAAGTCTGGTGCTGACCCAATTGAGTTTGCTAAAGATCACAATGAATTTGCTCGTGCATTCGAGTCGTTCCCTGGTGATGCTGATGCAATCTTCCCTGGTTGGAGAGACAAGCTAGGCGTTCACAAGTAAACCCTTGTAACGTTTAGTTAAAAAGCCTCTGCTACATGCAGGGGCTTTTTTTTCTAGGAAACTCTTACCTAAGTGAGAATAATTATTTTT
>JACNGB010000047.1 GCA_014384345.1 Candidatus Thioglobus pontius | reverse complement strand
CCATTACACCTAAAGGCACTCGCATTTTGCCAACTTGAATGCCACTTGGGCGGAATTTTAAATCAGTAATCTCTCCAACTGGATCAGCCAATGCAGCAACCTGGTTAAGGCTTTCAATAATGTCGTCAATACGTTTATCGTCGAGTATTAGCCTGTCAAGCAAGGCATTATCTAGTTGATTGTTTTTTGCTTCATTTACATCAAGCTGATTAGCCTTAAGAATATCCTTTCTATTTAGATTAATTTGCTCGGCAATATTGATAAGTGCACTATTTTTTGATTTAGTGCTCGCTGTGCGCAAGGTTTTAGCGGCAATGCGCGCATTTGAACCTAGTGTGGTAATTAAGTTTTCTATTGAGCCCATTGGTTTTTCCCAGCTAAATTTAATAAAAGAGTGTGAAGTTCATCCACTACATTGAGATTATCCATGCCTTTGATGGAGCGGTCAATACGTCCTAGTGATAATAATAGTTTTTGGAGGCGCTGATAAGGATGGCGTTTTAGAATATTGGTAATAACAGGTTTTCTTTTATTCCAAATACGGTGAGTTTGCAAAATAGAGTTAATGTCACTACCTTGGTGTATCTCAATTGACATGTTAATAATAGATTTCATTTCTCGATAAAGTGAGCTGCTTAATTGGATCGGCATAGCTGTGTTGTTAAGCAACGTACTATAAATTTTATTAACTTGAATGGCGTTACCAAATAAGGCTGCATCAATGAGCCCATAAATGGTGTATTGAGATTGTTCTTGTGCCTGTTCCAGAAACTCTTGTGTATTTATTTGACCATCTGGATAGGTGATTTTTAGCTTTTGAATTTCCTGCATCGAGGCTAGTAAATTGCCTTCAGTACAAAATGCGATACTTTGAGCTACTTCCTTATTAGCCTCTAGTCCAACACCGGCCATGTGGTTACTAATCCAGCCAACTAAATGATCACTGGTTACTTCCCAATGTTGTACGACGCCACCAAATTGCTCAAGGGTTTTAAACCATTTGCTTTTTTGCTGTGCCATGTCGAGTTTTCCAGTAGAAATAACCAACAGAATATCGCTCGGAATGTTACTGGCCAATGCAGTTAAAGCTTTTGAGCCTTTAACGCCAATCTTTCCTGTTTTAAGCTTGCATTCAATAATGCGCTTGGGCGAGAATAAAGAGGTATTGGCAATTTCAGCAGTGATAAGGCCCCAATCAAAATTACCATCAATTTCAAAGCTGGCTTTTTCGTCAAAGCCGGCTTTTTTCGCAGATGATAAGATGGCGTCTAGGCTTTGCTCAATTAATAAAAACTCTGCACCAAAAACAAAGTAGAGCGATTCAAGCTTGTTAGATAGTTGGGAATTAAGCGATTCTGGCTTAATTCGCATTGAGTTTTGAAAGTCTTCTAATTAATTTCTTGATCAGTGTATTTCGTAATTGAGTGTAAGACTCTTCAATTTGCAAGCGATCGGCTTGTGTATTGATAGTATTATCAGCACGTTTTAGAGAATTTAAGTGCATGCTGGCAGTTAAATCTTGTGATAACAGTAGTTTTTTATCAGTATTAAGCACTTTAACCGGCACACTCAAACTTAACGTGTAGCTATTGGCGGTGTTGCTGGTTGTGTAAGAGGCGGTTTGTTGTTTTTTAACTTCTGCACCAATTTGAATGCTTAAGTTTTTCGCCGCTTCTTGATTAAATCTGGTTTTAAGTTCAGTTGCAAATATATTTGATTTTTCACTTACAATGGTTGCGTTTAAATCGGTATTTTTAACTGGCGTATGAAATCCGCATGAGCTTAATAGTGTTGTAGCAAGAATAAGAGGTAACAGGGTAGTCTTTAACATGGCAATAATTATTTGGCTTTGTGTAGGTTACGAATTATGACAGAATTTAACTTTATTTGTTGAAAAAACCTTGAAAAAACGCCATCGGTTCATATATAGCGAAGCAATAGGGTATAGTTACCCGTCTGATTTTTTTATAATTTTAATATAGCCCCATGTTTAAGAATTTATTGTTATGGTTGGTATTAGGTAGTGTTCTTACCTCGATTTTTAGCCAGTTTGAAGTTAGCGAAAAAAAGAGTGAGGTGACTTATTCTGAATTTATCCAAAGTGTTAAGCAAGGCGATGTTTCTGAGGTAACCATTGCAGGCAGCAACATTACTGGTGTTGGTGCAGGTGGTGAGCGTTTTTCAACTTATTCACCGGGCGATCTTGGGCTGATGGGTGACTTGTTAAATAATGGCGTTAACGTTGTTGCTCAACCACCTGAAAAGGATGGTTTTTTCAAGCAGCTAATTATTTCATTAGCGCCAATCGTACTCTTAATCGCTGTCATTCTCTACACCATGAAAGGTGCTGGTGGCGCCATGGGCGGCAAAAATCCAATGAGTTTTGGTAAATCCAAAGCACGGTTAATTACTAAGGATGAGTCAAACGTCACTTTCGATGATGTAGCTGGTGTTGAAGAAGCAAAAGAAGATGTTGCTGAATTGGTTGACTTTTTATCTGATCCTGGAAAATTCACCAAAGTAGGCGGAAAGATCCCTAAAGGCGTTTTGTTAGTCGGCCCACCAGGAACCGGTAAAACATTATTAGCTAAAGCCATTGCCGGTGAAGCAGACGTGCCGTTTTTCTTTATTTCTGGTTCTGATTTTGTAGAAATGTTTGTGGGTGTGGGCGCTTCTCGTGTGCGTGACATGTTTGAACAAGCTAAGAAAAATGCACCGTGTATTATTTTTATTGATGAAATTGATGCAGTTGGACGTCAACGTGGCGCTGGCATGGGTGGTGGCCATGATGAGCGTGAGCAAACGCTAAACCAAATGTTGGTTGAAATGGATGGTTTTGAAGGTTCTGAAGGCGTTATTGTGATTGCTGCCACCAACCGACCAGATGTGCTTGATCCTGCGCTATTGCGCCCTGGTCGTTTTGATCGACAAGTGATGGTTGGCCTGCCAGATATTAATGGCCGTGATGCTATTTTGCAAGTGCATATGCGCAAACTACCTATTGCGAAAAATGTTAAATCTATTAATATTGCTAAGGGTACACCAGGATTTTCAGGTGCTGATTTGGCGAACCTTTGTAATGAAGCCGCGTTAATTACAGCAAGTAAAAATAAAAATCTGGTTGGCATGCAAGAATTTGAAAAAGCCAAAGATAAAATTATGATGGGCTCTGAGCGCAAATCTATGGCCATGGATGAAAAAGAGAAAGAGATGACGGCTTATCATGAAGCAGGACACGCGATTGTTGGGCGTTTAGTGCCTGAGCATGACCCTGTTTATAAGGTGAGTATTATTCCAAGAGGCAGAGCACTTGGTGTGACCATGTTTTTGCCAGAAAAAGACAGCTATAGTGTTTCTAAGCGCAAGCTTAACTCGCAAATTGCAGCGCTATACGGTGGCCGCATTGCTGAGGAGTTAATCTATGGCGCGGATGCAATTACCACTGGTGCAAGTAATGACATTGAGCGTGCAACAGAAGTGGCCCATAAAATGGTGAAACAGTGGGGTATGTCAGATGTGTTGGGGCCACAAGCTTATGGTGAAGATGATGGCGAGGTATTTCTAGGCAAACAAGTCACTAAACACAAGCATATCTCTGAAGACACATTTAAAGATGTGGATTCTGAAATTAAAAAAATTATTGATAAAAACTATCAACTTGCAACCAAGATACTGCAAGAAAATACCGATATTTTGCATGCAATGACCAAGGCTTTAATGGAGTTTGAGACCATTGACAAGGAGCAAATCGACGATTTAATGGATCGCAAGCCGATACGTGAAGCAGCCGTTATTGTTGATTCTGACGTGGTATCAACTGAGCTGGGTTCGGGCGTTAGTGTTGATGATGATTCATCAGATTCTGATGACAAGCCAACCGATGGCAGTCCACAGATCGCCTAACACCAACCTTTAGTCAGTATGACTATACAGCCATCGAAGCCTTTAATCATGGCTGTGCTAAACGTCACTCCAGATTCATTTTCGGATGGTGGTCAACATGTTGATCTTGATGATGCAGTTGCTAGCGCTAAGCGTATGGTGGATCAAGGTGCAGATATAATCGATGTGGGTGGTGAGTCAACTCGCCCAGGTGCTTGCGCGGTGAGCGAGGCTGATGAGATTAGTCGGGTGATTCCAGTGATTCAGGCGCTTTCAGCTGAAATATCTACGCCAATTTCAATTGACACGTCAAAGCCACAAGTGATGAAACAAGCCGTGGCAGCAGGCGCTAGTCTGATTAATGATGTGAATGCTTTACAGGCAGATGGCGCTTTGGAGATGGCTGCAAGTTTAGGGGTTGATGTGTGTTTGATGCATATGCAAGGCTCGCCTAGGACCATGCAAAAAAATCCAACGTATGATAATGTCATAGAAGATATCAAGCAGTTTTTTCAACAACGAATTGACGCTTGTCTATCGGCAGGTATTGCTAAGGAAAATATTATTCTAGATCCGGGTTTTGGTTTCGGAAAAACACTTAAGCACAACATTGAAATTTTACAAAGATTTAATGAATTTAAGTATTTTGGCTTAAGAACCTTGGCAGGCTTGTCACGCAAATCAATGATCGGCTCAATGTTGAATGACAGGGCGGTTAATGGTAGGGTTACAGGCAGTGTAATTGGGGCTATAATAGCAGTTCAAAATGGGGCAAATATTGTGCGTGTGCACGA
Organism: Candidatus Thioglobus pontius; assembly: GCA_014384345.1. Taxonomy (GTDB): domain Bacteria; phylum Pseudomonadota; class Gammaproteobacteria; order PS1; family Pseudothioglobaceae; genus Thioglobus_A; species Thioglobus_A pontius. The sequence continues at coordinate 8,874 of JACNGB010000047.1, read as the reverse complement.
TGTGTTAGAAACAAAAGATGCACTATTAGTAATGCAGGCAGCAATGGGAGAGAAAATTGGCTAATTATTTTGGTACAGACGGTATTCGAGGAGAGGTTGGTATTGAGCCAATTACCGCAGATTTCTTTTTGAAATTGGGCTGGGCTGTAGGCTCGGTTTTATCTGAGCAAGGCAAGGCTAGTGTTGTTATTGGTAAAGATACTCGCGTATCAGGCTATTTGTTTGAATCAGCTTTAGAGGCTGGCTTTTTATCTGCAGGTGTTGATGTGGGTCTGTTGGGGCCGATGCCAACACCTGCTATTGCTTATTTAACTCAAGCTTATAATGCTTCTGCTGGCGTTGTTATTAGCGCCTCACACAATCATTTTCAAGATAACGGTGTTAAGTTTTTTTCATCCAAAGGGTTGAAGCTGAGTGATGAGGATCAGGCAAAAATTGAACAAAAACTAAATGAGCCTATGGTGAGTGTTAGTTCTAGCAATATTGGCAAGGCGCGCAGACACGAACAACCATTAGGGCGTTATATTGAATTTTGTAAATCAACCTTTGATCGATCGGTTAGTTTGAGCGGGCTGAATATTGTTATAGATTGTGCCAATGGCGCCACTTATCACATTGCCCAGAGTGTTTTTTCAGAGCTGGGTGCGGACGTTACAATTATCAATAACACCCCTGATGGCTTTAATATTAATGAGAACTGTGGCGCAACAAACACTCAACATTTGCAGCAAGTGGTGTTAGAGGCAAAAGCAGATTTAGGTATTGCCTTTGATGGTGATGGCGACCGTTTAATGATGGTTGATCAGCATGGTGAGTTAGTAGATGGCGATGAGCTGGTCTTTATTGTGGCAAAAGCTTGGCAGGCGCAAGGCGTATTAGCCAATAATATTGTGGTAGGCACTAAAATGACTAATCTAGGCATGCGTCATGCATTGAGAGAGTTAGGCATTACTTTTATTGAAGCTGACGTTGGCGATCGTTATGTAATGGAGCAGATGAAAAAACACGGCGCTATTTTAGGTGGCGAAGGTTCCGGACATATGATTTGCTTAGATCAAACAACGTCAGGCGACGGCATTATCTCCGCACTTCAGGTGTTGACGGTATTAGCCAATAGTCAACAAAGTTTGGCCGTGTTAAAGACGCAAATGATTAAATACCCCCAAGTCTTAATTAACGTTAAAACCATCGAAAAAATTGATCTTGATAATCATCAGCAGCTAAATACAGCCACTAAAGAAGTGGAAGCAGAACTGGGCGATGAAGGGCGAGTGTTAATTCGCGCCTCTGGCACTGAGCCGCTGATTCGAGTCATGGTTGAGGCTAAAGATGCTGACACCACCCAAATGAGCGCTGAAAAGCTGGCAAATACATTGCGTTAATGAGTTTTGATACTACCAGTTTAGTGCTGGTTGGGTTGGTTTTCTTATGGGCGGGTTTTGTTCGTACTGGCCTTGGTTTTGGTGGCGCAGCACTTGGTTTGCCTTTGATGTTGTTATTGGGTGGCAGTCCAGTTTATTGGTTGCCGATTATCGGCTTACACCTTCTGTTTTTCTCCTCGTTAACGTTATTTAAATCAATTAAAAAGGTTGATTGGCACTATTTAAAGCGTTCATTATTATGGATTATTCCACCAACACTTGTTGGTGTGGCTGGATTGTTAAGTTTGCCCGATAAAGTGGTGATTGTGTTTATATACTCAATCACGATTTTTTATGCAATTACCTGGGTTTTTAATCATAAAATTACCTCACACAAGCCTTGGGTAGATAAATTTTTATTGATTGTGGGTGGCTATGTGGCTGGCACATCGCTTACCGGTGCGCCACTAATCGTGGCTGTGTATATGCGCCATGTGGCTAAAGAATATCTGCGCAATACCTTGTTTGTGCTTTGGTTCTTGTTAGTTAGTATTAAGATGATTACCTTTGTTGTTATGGGTGTAATGATTGACTGGCAGTTTTCCTTAGCACTCATCCCAATTGCGGCCATTGGCCATGTTATTGGTATTAAGGCACATCAAAAAATTATTGAAAATGATCAACTGTTTAAAAAGTGGGTAGGCAGTGCCTTGTTGCTGATTAGCTCATTTGGCCTATTAAAGCTATTTTTAAGCTAAAATCAGCGCTATGAATGAATATGTTTTAATTTTAGTCAGCACGATTTTGGTGAACAACTTCGTCTTGGTAAAATTCTTGGGTTTGTGTCCATTTATGGGAGTTTCAAAAAAAGTTGAAACTGCCATTGGCATGGGGTTTGCCACCACTTTTGTATTAACACTCGCCAGTATTTCTAGTTATTTAATCAATACCTATATTCTGATCCCTTTTGACATGGAATATTTGCGAACGATTGCTTTTATTGTTACCATTGCGGGCGTGGTTGGTTTTACCGAATTAGTGGTTAACAAAACCTCGCCTGTACTGCATCAATCCTTGGGTGTTTTTCTGCCACTAATCACAACAAATTGTGCGGTATTAGGTGTGGCCTTGTTGAATGTCAATCAGGATAATGGATTTTTAGCATCGGCTGTTTATGGCTTTGGTGCAGCCATTGGCTTTTCGTTTGTGTTGGTGTTATTCTCTGCTATTAGAGAGCGTATTGATGCGTCAGATGTACCCGCCGCCTTTAGAGGTGCACCCATTGCGTTGATTACCGCTGGACTGATGTCAATGGCATTTATGGGCTTTATCGGACTCGCCTAGTGGTTGAATCAGTCGTTATTTTCTCGTTACTTACACTAGCCTTAGGTTTGGTGCTAGGTTATGCGGCCATTCGTTTTAAGGTGGATGGCAATCCGTTGGTAGACCAAATTGACAGTATTTTGCCGCAAACTCAATGTGGTCAATGTGATTTTCCTGGGTGTCGTCCTTATGCAGAGGCGTTGGCAAAAGGAGAGGCGCAAATTAATCAATGTCCGCCAGGCGGTCAAGAGGGTGCTGATGCGTTAGCGGAGTTGTTAGATGTGGAGCCACTTGAATTAAATGCCGAGCATGGTGAAACCAAACCTGATCATGTGGTTTATGTTGATGAAAAGCTGTGTATTGGCTGCACTTTGTGTATTCAAGCATGCCCTGTGGATGCCTTTGTTGGTTCTTCTAAGGTGATGACAACAGTCATTGCCAGAGAATGTACGGGTTGCGATTTGTGCATTCCTGTTTGCCCGGTAGATTGTATTTATGTCAGAGAGTTAACGCCAACCTTGGGGACTTATGTGCCAGATTTGCAGGAGATTGCTCATGGCTAAATTTGCATTTAAAGGTGGCGTGCATATTCCCAATCCTTATCCAGTAGAAAAGCCAGAAATTAGACAAGTGCCACCGCCAAAACAGGCTGTATTATTGTTACAACAGCGCGTTGGTGGTGAGGCAGAGCCATGTGTCGAGATTGGTGATCGAGTGCTAACGGGCCAAGTTATTGCTCAAACAACAGGAAAACTCCCTACCAATGTGCACGCTTCAATCTCAGGCATAATTTCTGCGATTGAAATGCGTCCAATTCCTCATCCATCGGGCATTGATGCCAAATGTATTGTGATTGATTCGGATGGCAAAGATGAGTGGATTAAAATAGAAAAGTGTGACAAAGAGTTTCTAAATTGCACGCCTGATCAAGTGCTTCAACGAATTCGTGAAGCCGGTATTGTTGGCATGGGTGGTGCTGGATTTCCAACACACGCAAAAATCACCAATGCACAAGGTGCACACACATTGATTGTTAATGCTACAGAGTGCGAACCCGGCATTATGTGTGATGATTCGTTAATGCAAGAATATCCGCGAGAAATTATTCGCGGCATTGAGGTGTTAATGCATGCTTGCAGTGCAAAAAAAGCAATTATTGCTATTGAAGATGACAAGCCAGAAGCACTTAACTCATTGTTAATGTATAACTTTAATGATCGAATTAGTATTGAGCAAATTCCGACAAAATACACCTCGGGCGCTGAAAAATTACTAATTAAATCGCTATTAGATATAGAGATTCCATCAGGTGGATATGCATCTGAGCATGGTGTATTGTGTCAAAATGTTGGCACGGTAAAGGCGATCTATGATGCAGTGGTTGACAACAAGCCGCTCATTTCTCGAGTTGTAACTGTCACAGGCTCAGGAGTTGAAACACCTAGGAATTATGAAGCGCGATTGGGCACATCGTTTGCGCAAGTGGTGGAAAGCTCCAAGCCTAGCAATCAAGCTCACCATATTAGAATGGGTGGCATGATGATGGGTGTTGACATTCCTAATACGCATTATTCTATTTGCAAGATTACCAATTGCATATTTGTCAATAACCCGAAGCCTAAGCCAGTAGTTAAAGAATGTATTCGTTGTTCGGCCTGTGTTGGGGTATGCCCGGTTAATTTATTACCGCAACAATTATATTGGCATGCCAAGAGTGAGAATATTGAAAAAGCCCTTGATTATCAGCTAATGGACTGTATTGAGTGCGGTAGTTGTAATTATGTTTGTCCAAGCAATATTCCTTTGGCGCAATATTTTTCTTTTGCCAAGGCGCTAGATAGAAAACTCAAGCGTGCAGAAGCGCTAGCTAATCAATCGAGAGGGCGGTTTGAATTTAAAGAATTCAGATTAGCGCGCAATAAGCAAGAGCGTGCAGAGATGATGGCGGCCAAGAAAAAAGCACTTAAAGAAAAAATGGCCAAAGATAAAGAAAAAGATCAGGCACAAAAAGATAAAATTGCTCAAGCAATGGCGCGTGTTGAACAAGCAAAGGAAGCTAAGAAATAATGCATAGTACTGGGTTAAATACGAATCAAATAATGCGTCAAGTGATCTACGCATTAGTTTTAGGTGTTGGCGCATCAACACTATTTTTTGGCTGGGGTATCTTACTGCAAATTGTATTGGGCGTGATTTCGGCAGTTTTGGTTGAAGCGATTTTTGTCGCGCTACGTGGGCGCAATGCGCTAGAATCATTAAGTGATGGCTCTGCCATCTTAACAGGTATTTTGCTGGCCATTTCCATTCCATCAATTGCTCCGTGGTGGTTGGTGGTTGTAGGTGTTGCATTTGCTATTATTTTTGGCAAGCAGTTGTATGGTGGCCTGGGCAACAATCCTTTTAATCCAGCTATGCTAGGCTACGGATTTTTATTGATCTCGTACCCACTACAAATGACTACCTGGCCGGTTGATTTTTTGAGCTTTAGCCAAGCAGTAGACGAAGTGTTTAATCTGGCCAATTTTGATGGCATAAGTGGCGCGACACGACTAGATGATGTTAAAACCGGCTTATCTTTGGGTAAGGATCTTGCTGCTTTACAAATACATTCCACTTCTCAAGCGTGGATTAATGCTGGATTCTTGTTAGGAGGAGTCTATTTATTGGCACGTAAAATTATTGCTTGGCATATTCCGGTAGCGTTTTTATCTGGAATACTAATTATGGCAATATTGATTTCAGTTTTTGATACTCAGCAACATTTGCCGATTCAAAATCATTTGATGTTGGGCGGCACAATGTTGGGTGCATTTTTTATTGCCACCGATCCAGTGTCTGCTAGCACGACGCCAAAAGGAAGGCTGGTTTATGGATTCTTAATTGGTGTGTTGATTATTATTATTAGGGCTTATGGTGGTTATCCAGATGGGGTTGCTTTTGCGGTGCTGCTGATGAACATGATGGTGCCATTGATTGACTATTACACTCAGCCCAAGGCGTTTGGACAATCATGATTAAACGTATTTTAAAATCAGGGTTATTATTGTTTGTGTTTACTTTGATTAGTATTTTCTTTGTTAGCTGGACACAAAACACAACCAAAGCGCAAATTACTCACAATGAAGAGCAATTGCTTATTAAGCGCTTGGGTGAGCTGGTTAGTGGTTACGATAACAATATCTTGCAAGATAAATACAGTAAAACTTTAAAACTTCATGGTGTTATGCAGACCATCAATATCTATCCTGCCAAGAAAGACGGGCAAGTATTTGCACACTTGATTGAGCATACCTATCCTAATGGCTATAGTGGCAATATTCGTTTATTGACAGGCGTGAGTGTAGATCATCAATTATTAGGCGTGCGCGCTATCACCCATAAAGAAACCCCAGGTTTGGGTGATAAAATTGAAACTCGAAAGTCTAATTGGATCGAACAATTTAGTGGACTGTCACTATCTAATCCATCAAAAGATAATTGGAAGGTAAAACGTGACGGTGGTGTTTTTGACAGCTTTACCGGTGCAACTATCACGCCAAGGGCAATTGTTACCGCCAGTTATCAGTTGTTATTGCTGGTGGGTGAGCAAGGCTTGATTAAGTAGGTCGTATGTTGTTAGCCGATTTTGATTTTGATTTGCCCAAGCAGTTAATTGCGCAAAATCCACCTGAAAATAGAACAGATTCACGCCTATTAGTGCCACAATCGGATCTGATTACAGATACAAATTTTCATCAAATTGGCCAATTTCTACGCCCAGGTGATTTGTTAGTAATGAACAATACTCGAGTGATTCCAGCGCGCTTGTTTGGTCACAAAGCCTCAGGTGGTAAAGTGGAAATTATGATTGAGCGTCTGTTAAGTGATACACAAGTGTTGGCTATGATTAAAGCCTCGCGTGCACCTAAAATAGATAGTTTTGTTACTTTGGAAAATGGCGATAAGGCGCAAATAATAGCCAAAGAAAAAGGCTTTTATACGCTTGATTTTGCTACCGATTCTCTGCTTGATTTGCTTAATCATGTGGGGCATATGCCCTTGCCACCCTATATTGAACGTAGTGATGAGAAAGCCGATTTAGAGCGCTATCAGACAGTATTTGCCGAGCGAGAGGGTGCAGTAGCTGCACCAACGGCAGGCTTGCATTTTGATGATGATTTGTTGGCTGATCTAAAACAACAAGGTGTTGATTCAGCCTTTGTAACGTTACATGTTGGCGCTGGCACCTTTCAGCCAGTTAAAGCTGAAAAAATTACTGAGCATCATATGCATAGCGAGTATTATGAAATTGATCAAGCAACGGTTGATAAGATTAATGATACCAAAGCCAAAGGTGGACGTATTGTTGCCGTAGGAACAACCGCAGTTCGCTCAATGGAGTCGGCTGCCAAAAGTGGCACACTATCTGCAGCGCAAGAGGAGACCGATATTTTTATCTATCCTGGCTATGAATTTAAAGTGGTGGATATGATGATTACCAATTTCCATTTGCCAAAATCTTCATTGCTCATGCTGGTCAGCGCCTTTATTGGTCGAGAGCGAATGATGGAAATTTATCAGCATGCCATTAAGAACAACTATCGTTTTTTTTCCTACGGTGATGCGATGTTATTAACAAATAATAAAATGTTATAGGCAAGACCTATAACATTTCTGTAAAGAGATGAGTGTGAGTGTGAGTATGATTTATGAAAATGATTTAGTATTTGTTGAAATTGAAAAAAGCGAAATCCCCTGGGTTAAAATTTTTACTCAGCGAAAAATTAAAGAATTTAGTGAATGCACGTTGGAAGAAAAAACAGAAATTTTTAGAATTATCGATATAACAGAAAAGTTAATGTTGAGTTATTTTAAGGCAGATAAGATCAATATCGCCTCATTTGGAAACCTATTGCCGCACGTTCATTGGCATGTGATGGCACGCTTTGAACAAGATAGTTATTTTCCTGAGCCGATGTGGGGTAAAAAACAACGAGAGTCTCAGTTGGTATTGCCTGATTTTGAAGTGTTTTTTACTCAACTAGGAGAGCAACTATGAAGCAGTTAGAAAATCAAGAGCAATTAGATACATTAAAGCGTGAAAAAGACGCAGTGTTAATTTTGTTTGGCGGTGCAAATTGTGGCGTGTGTCAAACCATTAAACCTCAGATTTTTGATAATTTTTCAGCCAAATTTCCAGATCTGGAAATGGTTTATATTGATTGTGAGCAATTACAAGAGATTTGCGCACAACACGGCGTGTTTTCACTACCCGTAGTGCAAGTATTTTTTATGGGGCAAAAATTTATTGAAGAGGTGCGCGGTTTTTCATTGCTTGCCTTGGAGCAGGAAATTGAAAAAACCTACGCTAAGATGAGTGACTGACCATAGGCCAGAAAAGTGCGTAAATTTTTTATTGTATTTTTTAAGTTTGGAAATTAATCTTGGTCAATTATTAGCTATAAATTTTCTTGCTTGCCATGTCTAATAATCCTTGTTGCTTCAAAACAGTTTCAACAGTCAAACTTGCAGTTGACACTGAACAATTAAAAATTTCACCTAGTGGCGCCCCGCGATCAAGTCTTTTGTTTAGTAATTTATGTGACAGTAGTTCAACCTCTTCAGCACAATCAGTGTAATAAACAACACTTAATGTCCATGTACCGATAGGAATGATTTTTTTACGGTATTTTTTTATACGATTCTCAAGATTGTTAATAATTCGTGTTAATGAGCCTTTTTCGCTGCCTGAGAGGCTACAGTAGAATTCTTTTATTTCTGCTAGGTGAGACTCAGATAATGTTGTATCTCTCTCAATGGGCAGCGAATTTTCGCCTGTGCAGTTCTTACCATTGACCATGTGTTTTGGCATTAGCTCTTTTTCGTTGATAAATCGCCTTGTGCCACATATTTGACACATGCCTTTGTATCCTGTCCATATATTGTTGACATCTTTCAAGCGATCTTTAATTTTGCTTGTTGAGTTAATAGTCATGCCTATTTTTATACGTTGTGCTTTTATATTTTCAAAAATATAAACAGCTCCATGCATATGGCGAAAGTCAGTCATTTTTAATTAAACATTCCTAATTGTTAACATACATGTATTTTTTTTGCATAAAGAAATAAGTATTCAATGTGTTGCAATTTAAAACTATTGGGTCAAGACAACTTAAGCATGAATAAAAACCTGTTAAAGTACCGTCATGAC
>JACNGB010000041.1 GCA_014384345.1 Candidatus Thioglobus pontius | reverse complement strand
TTACAAAATTTTGCTTGGAATTTTTAGAAAAGAGTCGCTTAAGTTGTCTTGACCCAAGGATAAATATCCTTCTACTAAGGCAAGGTATTATAGGCCTTGCCTATAACTTAATTCTTAAACTGGTGATTGTATAATCCAGCGTATTCACCTTTAGCGTCAAGTAATTCCTGGTGTGAACCTTGCTCAATAATATCACCCTGACGCAAAACAATAATGCGATCGGCTTGTTGAATGGTTGATAGACGATGAGCAATAATAATGGTGGTTCGGTCTTTTTGCATCTCGTCAATTGCTGCTTGTACTTGCTTTTCAGTGGCCGAATCAAGCGCTGATGTAGCTTCATCTAAAATCAAAATAGGGCTGTCTTTGGCAATGGCTCTAGCAATCGCTAGGCGCTGTCGTTGACCGCCGGAAAGCTTAGTGCCATCTTCGCCAACTTCAGTATCGAATTGCTGATCCATATTTTCAATAAAATCAGTAGCATTCGCGACTTTTGCAGCATGCTTAATAGTTTTATCAGCCATAGTATTAGTTTGGCCTAGGGCGATATTACCTTTAACTGTGTCATTAAACAGGCGCACATTTTGATCAACAAATGAAATCTGGGAGCGCAGTGAGTCCATTTCTAACTCACTAATATCAATCCCGTCAATGGTGATAGAACCTTTTGTTGGCGAATAAAAACGCGTGATGAGTTGAATGATGGTGGTTTTACCACTACCCGTTGAGCCAACTAGGGCGATAGTTTCGCCTGATTTAATATCAAGGTTGATGTTGTTTAATACCGTTGTATCATCAGAGTAACCAAAAGACACGTTGTTAAATTTGATTGCACCTTGGGTTTTGTTAAGTTGTTTAGTGCCTTGATTTTTCTCCTCAGCCTCGTCAAGCAAGCCAAAGACGCTTTCAGCTGCAGCCATAGCAACCTGCAAGGGTTTATTGATATTAACTAAGTTTTTAGCTGGTTTGACCAGCATACCCATAGCGGTAAAAAAGGATAAAAATTCACCCGCAGTCATTTGCAGCGAGGTGGAAGAAAAATACACCACACTGCCGAGTGATAGACCGATTAATACATTAACAAACCCCGTATTAAAAGCGCCGGTCATGTCAACTTTAAAGCGCTGCTGACGAATGTTTTTAATTAAATCATTAAACTTAGTGCTTTCTTGTTCTTGTGCATGATAAATTTTAACCAATGAATTGCCTGAGATGTTTTCATCTAACAAATGAGTCATGTTGCCCATGGAATTTTGTACTTTATTACTCGAGCTACGCATGCGCTTAGAAGAGAGTTTTACAGCCAAATACACCAAAGGCAGTAAAATGATTAGGGATAGGCTTAATTGCCAATTTTTATAAAATAGATAGCCAGTTAGAATAATTACTGTCATCGATGATTTAATAAAATCTAGCCAAATGGTGGAGGCAGCAGCAGCAATTTGCTCAACATCAAAGGTGAGCTTGGAAAGTGTTTTTCCCGTAGGGTGTTGGTCAAAATAAGATTTTGGTAGTTTAAGGAGTTTGGCAAACATATCAACGCGCAAATCCATGATAACTTTATTTGATACCCAAGAGCTGGCAGCGGTTGAGGTGAGCGCAAAAATAGAACTTAAAGTAATGACGCCAAATAGCGCTAGTGCATAGGTAAATGCAGTTTGAGCGCTGCGATCTGTGGCGAATAAATCATCAACAATACGCCCAGTTATTTCCGGAATGGCACTCTCCAAGGCAGTTGCAAGCATCATCATCATAGAAACAAAGATAAGCTTGCCAATATGTGGCTTTAGATAGGTAAATAAGCGTGAGACAAACTGTTTGTACTGCATGGTGCAATTACTTTGTATTTTGATGTTCAACATTATAACGCGTTAAGTAAGGTATCATAAGCATTTCAACTTTGCTACTTTTCAATGGCAACAAAATACATCTTTATTACTGGCGGTGTGGTCTCTTCTTTAGGTAAGGGAATTGCGTCAGCTTCATTAGCTTCTATCTTAGAGTCTCGTGGTCTGAATGTGACCATGCTCAAACTTGATCCTTATATTAATGTAGACCCTGGCACCATGAGTCCGTTTCAACATGGCGAGGTTTTTGTTACCAATGATGGCGCTGAAACTGACCTTGACTTAGGTCATTATGAGCGTTTTATTCGTCAACAGCTAGGTAAGAAAAACAACTTTACTGCAGGGCGCGTTTATCAAAATGTAATTGAGCGTGAACGCCGTGGTGATTACCTAGGCGCTACTGTTCAAATTATTCCACATATAACCAACGAAATAAAAGCCTTAGCTCAAGCAGGCGCTCAAGATGCTGATGTAGCTCTTGTTGAAATTGGTGGTACTGCAGGTGATATTGAATCACTACCTTTCTTGGAGGCTATTAGACAAATGAGCCTTGAGTTGGGCCGTGAAAATACGTTGTTTATTCATTTAACCTTATTACCTTATATTAAAGTAGCAGGTGAGTTGAAAACTAAACCAACTCAGCACTCAGTTAAAGAATTGCGTGGAATTGGTATTCAGCCTGATATTCTAATTTGTCGTTCAGAGTATCCACTCCCTGATGCAGAGCGTGAAAAAATTGCACTCTTTACCAATGTGCCAGCTGATTCGGTATTTACTTCTTTAGATGTTGACACGATTTATAAAGTTCCTAGAGCTTTGCATGAGCAAGGTTTAGACGAGATAGTGGTTAAAAAATTACAGATTGATTGCAAGCCAACTGACCTTAGCGAATGGGATAGCGTTATTGAAAAACTAAACGCACCTAAATCTAGTGTTGATATTGCCATGGTAGGTAAATATACCGATCTAACAGAGGCGTATAAATCTCTTTCTGAGGCATTATTGCACGCAGGTATTAATACCAATACAAAAGTATGTATTCATTATTTTGATTCTGAAGAAATTGAAGAAAATGGTACCGGCTGTTTAAGTGAGATGAGCGCTATATTAGTGCCAGGTGGCTTCGGTAATCGAGGTGTTGAAGGTAAGATTGCAACAGCTAAATATGCTCGTGAAAACAAAATTCCTTATTTAGGGATTTGTTTAGGTATGCAAGTTGCGGTTATCGAATACGCACGAAACGTAGCTGGAATGAAAGAAGCCAATAGTACTGAATTTAATGAAAATACACCTTATCCAGTGGTTGGTCTTATTACCGAATGGCAAGATGAAGATGGCAGCTTGCAAACTCGTGATCAAGATTCTGATTTAGGCGGCACTATGCGTCTTGGCGGTCAAGAGTGCGCATTGGTAGATGGCACGTTAGCCAAAGAGGTGTATGGTGCGGGTGTTATTACTGAGCGTCATCGCCATCGTTATGAGGTAAACAATACTTTAATTGATCAAGTGCAGGCTGCAGGCTTGGTTGTTTCTGGAAAATCCATTGACGGTACGCTAGTTGAAATGGTTGAGGTTGAAGATCACCCTTGGTTTGTGGCTTGTCAGTTCCATCCGGAATTTACTTCAACGCCGCGCGATGGCCATCTACTATTTGAAAGTTTTATTAAAGCTGCTAACGAGGCGCATAATTTAATTCTATCTTCATAGATGTTTGAGCAAGCTTTAAACCACTGGGAAGAGGATGATTTTTTTCAGTATTTTCAGCAAGCGTTCGCACAATTAAACCTAGATGAGCTACCTTTATTTACTTGTTGTAAGTACAGCGGGGTAATTGATCCAGATAGCATCAGTTTGAGACTGCTGTCTAGTCGTTCAGATGCGCAAACCATTCATTTAAAAATCGGGGTTTTTTTCTGTGAAATTCTATCTGGTTGTGCCTGTAGTGATGATCCGTCCCTGGCTATCATGCTTGAGAATAATTACTGCGAATTGACGGTTGAAATTAATAGGGCTGATGCGAAAACTACTTTCGCTTCTTGCGCTTTTTAATAAACTGCATTAAGCGACGTTTTTTGGTTACTTGACGAGCGCTAAGTTCGTTCTTAGTGTCTTTAAATGGATTTTCACCGCTCTTATATTCAATTCTAAGTGGTGTATTGGTTAACTTTAGGGCTTCGATAAAGAAATTCTTTAAGTAGCGATCATAAGCATTCGGCACACTTTGAAGATGGTTTCCGTGGAAAGTTAGTGTTGGCGGAAACACATCTGTTTGATTAACGTATTTAATCTTTAAGCGTCTACCTTTAACTGGCGGCGGCTGATGTCCTGCATTGGCACTTTCTAAAATTTTGTTAAGTGTCGAGGTTGGGTGCTGGGTGCCGGCATTTTTGTAAGATTTGATAATCGGTGCAAACAACTTACCTACACCAGAGCCATGCAAGGCAGAGATGTAATGCACGCTAGCGTAATTAACAAAAGACAATTTAACGTCTAATTTACGCTTAACTTCGGACTTTTGGTAGTCATCCAAACCATCCCATTTATTGATAACAATAAGTAAGGCTCTACCTTTGTCAGCGATCATACCAAGCAGGGTGGCGTCTTGTTCAGTGACGCCTTCATGGGCATCTAATACGAGAATAACAACATGAGATCTATCTAATGCATCAATGGCTTTAATAATGGAAAAAATCTCAATTTTTTCATGCGTGGAGCGCTTGCGGCGAATACCTGCAGTATCAATTAAAGTGTATTGTTGCCCTTCGCGCTCAAAGGGGATGTAAATGCTATCTCGAGTAGTGCCGGGCAAATCAATCGCCAATACGCGCTCTTCACCTAAAATACGGTTAATTAGCGTAGATTTACCCACATTTGGTCGCCCTAAAACGGCAACTGCAATGCCTTCTACTTCTTCTTCATCTTCAATGTGTTCAAGGTTGGGTAATAAGGGTAGGGTGTCATCAATTAAATCAGCGATACCTTGGCCGTGTTCTGCAGAGATGAGTTTTGGCTCACCCAGGCCAAGTTCGTAAAATTCTGCAGCGGCAGTCTCGTCTAAACCTTCAGCCTTGTTGCATACCAATAAAATATCTTTTTTCAGGCGTCTGAGTTGCGCGGCAATTTCTAAATCAAGACCAATAACCCCATCACGACTACTAACAATAAAGTAAATAACATCAGATTCTTCTAGGGCACTTAACACTTGACCTTGAATGCCGCTATCAACAATATTATCTTCATTGGTTAATCCACCCGTGTCAATAATGGTGGCAAAGGTTTGTGTATCATCATCTAGCAAAACTTCAGCGTATTGACGATCACGCGTTAAACCTTCAAAATCAGAAACAAGCGCTTGCCGTGAATTACTAAGACGATTAAACAGGGTTGATTTGCCGACATTAGGGCGTCCAACGAGTGAGATGGTAGGTAGGCCCATAATGTTTTTTTCTAGTTAAGGTCAGCTAATTTAATGCTGATTAAACTTTGCAATTCAGAGTCTTTTGAAATTTGTGTTAACGCTAATTTGTAATGCTTTTGAGCTAGCTCAACTTGATTATTTGCCACATATATGTCGCCTTTAAGTTGATTAAATAAACCATTAAAACTACCAGATGGCGTTGCATCTAATGTTGAAATAGCCGCATCATAATTACCCATTTCTAAATAGATACTAGCCATTCTAAAGGCAGCTACATTGGCAATTAGTGTGTTCTCATCGTTAGTTAAGCTACCTAGATGTTGCAAGGCTAGTTCATAGTTTTTATTTTTAACAGCAATTTTGGCTTGTAGCAAAGTTGACTGCTGCACATAGCCACTGTCACCATGATCAGCGCTCAGTTGCTCTAGTGTGTTTGTATTGGCACTTAAGTAAAGCGCTCTAGCTTCAATAGACTGTTGCTGTTGATAAGCATTATAAGCATCAAACCCCCAAATGCCACCTAAGCCTAGTACGATGCCAGCAATAATTTGAGCACCATTTTGCTTTAACCAATTTTTTATTTGCTGCTCTTGTTCGTCTTCAGTGTGGCCAACTTCAATAAAATTCTTCATTTGTAATCCTTAAAATATTCAATTGCTTCAGCTAAGCTTAGGCTTTGTTGTTTGTCTTGAGATTTTAACGGTTTAATGCTAACTTGGTTGTTATTTAATTCCTCTTCACCTAGAATTAATGCAAAGTCCGCATTGGCCTTGTCAGCTTTTTTGAACTGACTTTTAAAACTACCCAAGGTAATGTCGTTATAAATTGTAATATTAGGCAATTGATTGTGTAATTCACCAGTAATTTGCATGGATTTAAGTTGAGCATCATCGCCCAATACCACCACATAAATAGCCAATTGTTTGGTGGCAATTTCAACTTTTTGCTCGGCTAATAATAAAATCAGACGCTCCAGGCCGATAGCGAGTCCAACAGCAGTTGTTGGCTTGCCACCCATTTTTTCAACCAGACTATCATAGCGTCCACCAGCACAAATAGTGCCTTGAGCACCAAGGTCAGTGGTGGTCCATTCAAACACAGTTCGGTTGTAATAATCAAGTCCTCGAACTAGGCGAGTGTTGATAACAAAATCAATACCTAGGCAAGTTAAGTAGGCCTTAAATTGTTCAAAATGAATAGCGGACTCTTCATCCAAATGGTCCATTAATTTTGGCGCATTATTGATCAACCCTTGCATGGACTCATTTTTACTATCAAGAATACGCAATGGATTAGACTCTAAGCGTCTAAGGCTGTCTTCGTCTAGTTGATCTTTATTGACGCTGAAATAATCGACCAAAATCTGACGATAGCTAGCACGAGCTTCACTAGAGCCTAATGTATTGATTTCTAATGTGACATTCTCAAGACCAAGCTTTTGCCAAAGACTGTGCGTTATTTGCATGAGTTCAGCATCAATTTTGGCATCAGAAGCGCCAAATACTTCCAAGCCAACTTGGTGGAATTGTCGGTATCTACCTTTTTGCGGGCGCTCATGTCTAAACATAGCACCTTGATAAAATACTTTCTGAATGCCTTCTCGGGGTAAGTTGTGCTCAATCATCATGCGCACACAACCAGCGGTACCCTCGGGGCGCAGGCTAAGAGAGTCACCATTGGACTCAGTCCAGCTATACATTTCCTTTTCAACAATGTCTGTTGCTTGACCAATTGCACGACAAAACGTATCGGTTGACTCAACCACAGGCGTGCGAATATTTTTGTAGCCATAGCTGCTGAATAAATCAGCAATGGTGCGCTCCACAAACATCCAAAGATCAGAATCTTTGGGTAGTAGGTCGTTCATGCCGCGAATGGCTTGGATTTTTTTACTCATTTACTTAAGTTTTTGGTCAAGTTAAAGCCGATATTTTACCAATAATTACAAGGCTTTAACTCGTATTAAGTTGACTGGGTTTTGTAATATAAGGTCAGGCCAAGAAACACCAGTGTGGCAAAAAATAGACGAATACTAATTAACAAAACAATATCCGCACCAAAAAAGACAAACAGCAGTGTGTCCTCGATAATTGCATGCGCCACCATGAGGAAATAGCACACAGAAGCAATTTGTTGCTTGGTCATATATTTGGCTTCTTTTAGCAGTACACCTGCACCATAGGTGATGCCGATCAAAACCCCAGTAATTAGTGCCATGATTGTGCCTAGATGATGGTCAAATTTTTGCAAAATCTGTAAACCCTTAATTAGGGTGACAACCAGAATAACCAAGCTAACTAACAGAATGATTTCGATTGATAATAAAATTGATTCATAGAGTTTCAATTCTAAAAAATCAACAAAATTAGTAGGCGTTGTGCTGCTAACTTGATACAGGGCATTGGCTACCTTGTTCGGATTGTCAAATAAAACTTCAGCTGGAATGACAAGTAGCGGAATCAAAACAACAAAAGCCATCACCAGGCGAAATGAAATTGATTTAATCCAGTCAATGCCAAGCTTTTTCATAATGGCTGACTCAACTGGAATGGAATGCAGCACACCTAAAAACAACCCTAATATTGTCCAATCATAAACACTTAATCCTAATGGGGCGGCAAATGCAATAGCTGCATACAGATTAAGAAAAACACCAGATGCCAATGCCAAAGCCGCCTCTGGTGGCAGGTTAAGTAGTGTGGTAAATGGGGTGAAAAATTGCGCAATAAGCGGCATTATTTCAAAATAAACCAGTAGCTCGGCCAATAAAAAATAAGGAATAACGGTGAATAAAATAACTTTGGCAGTTGACAGGCAGCTAGTGACAAATGCTCGAGTGTCAAAGGTCATTCGTTAGATATGCCATTAGGCACATGACCGGTTGGTACATACTGAGAGGCAGATTCACAATGAGAGTGTTGATCATCAAAGAAGATATCAGCGCCAAACTCCTTTAGGAAAATGCCTTTATCTAGCCCACCCAAAAAGAACGATTCATCAATACGAATACCCCATTCACGCATGGTGTGAATAACGCGTTTGTGCGAAGGGGCGGAGCGTGCCGTTACTAGTGCGGTGCGAATAGGGTTGTTTTCTACAGGAAAGGCAGATTGAATTTTATGTAGAGATTTTAAAAAGCACTTAAAAGGCCCGGCTTTAAGTTCAACATTGGCAGAATTTTTCTCATTTTCTTCGAATGCTTCCATGCCTTTTTCTTGATAGATTTTTTCAGCTTCATCAGAAAATATCACTGCATCGCCGTCAAAGGCAATACGTAGTTGAGTTTCATGAGAGTCTTTAGCGCTTTTTCCAACAATAGAAGCTGCTGCAAAACCTGATTCTAAAGCTTTTTGTACATCTTGATAGTTGCTTGATAAAAACAAATCCGCCTCAAAAGCACCAACTAAGCTATGGGTGCTTTCGCCTCTGGTAAATGCAGCGCGTGATATATTTAATCCATAGTGTTCAATTGAGTTAAAAATCCTTAAGCCGGTGTCTGCGCTATTTCTTGAAAGTAAAATAACATCAATGGGATTTTTTTTGGTATTAAGTGAGAGGAGTTTTTTAACCAAGGTAAAGCCTACGCCGGGCGGAAGAATAACTTCTTCATTTTCTTCTTGGTGTTTGGCATAAGCATCAACCCCTTGTTGTTTAAAGATTTGATGTGATTCATCCAAGTCAAACAATGCTCTAGAAGAGATTGCTACCACCAATTTGTCTTTTGCTTTTGGGTCTACTGCGTCTGCCATGATTTTCCTTGATATTTATCCAAACAATAGTCCAGCCAACGTTCAATGAATAAGTTAAGCTCCCATTGTATATTCATATCACTACATTGTGTTAAATATGGGTGTTCGGTATTTAATGTGGTTTCGTTGCAAACTGAAACAACCTCTAATAATTGCACATCAAAATACACTTTAAACTTAATATCTGGCTTGCGCACGTTGCCATCTAGAATGTGAGTTAGTGTGTAAATGCCAGTGTGGGTAAAGCGTTGATCAACTTCTAGGTGTAAATCAGCTAGTTGAGGATGATGGATGATACTGGCATGCACTGTTTGTTTTAACAGGGGAATAAGTTTAAGTATTTTCAGATAATTTGATTCAAACAAAGCACTTACATCACTATAGGTTTTTGACGCTCGAGTGTTATACAGGGCGTGCAGATATTGTGTATTCAGATCCATTGTGTCTGCCAGTCTAGCATTCCATTTGTATGAAGATTGTAGATATTAAATCCTATTCTTGGTTCATTGGTAAATTGTAAGGCGGTAGAAGGGCATGAAATAATATCAAGCTTATCACGCGTAAATTCAGCCGCCTCATGCGCATGGCCAAAGATAATGCTGCGTATTTTAGAATGTTTGCCCAAGGTTTGGAAAAGTTTTTGGGGGTTTTCTAGCGACAAAGAATCGTCCCAACTACTATTCATCGGCACCACAGGATGGTGAAGTGCCAGCATTACATGCTCAGATTTAATATTGCCAAGTTGCTTATCAAGTGTATTAAGTGCCGCTTGGGTGACTCGGCCACTGGTTTTGTTTGGTTGCACAGAATCTATATTGACAACAGTCCAATTGTCCAAACTGATAGTGCTAAACAAATTGTCTGCAAATACATCGGATAAATGCTCAACCTGATCATGGTTGCCACCAAAAACATAGATAGGTTGTTTGATGGGGGTTAGTAGTTCTTTTAGGCGCTGGTAGGCACTTAAGGTGCCATTATGAGTTAGATCGCCAGTAATAAGTAGTGCGTCAAACGATAGCTTGGCAATTTCGGCAATAATCTTTTCGAGATTGAGTTGAGTATCAGCGCCCATGGTCAATTTGTCATCATCAATATGACAATCACTAATTTGAATAAGTTTTATCATGATTGAATAAAATTTACTCGACTGCTAACATGGGTTAAGAGTTCATAGCCTATTGT
The DNA here is from genome assembly GCA_014384345.1 of Candidatus Thioglobus pontius. GTDB lineage: Bacteria > Pseudomonadota > Gammaproteobacteria > PS1 > Pseudothioglobaceae > Thioglobus_A > Thioglobus_A pontius. The sequence goes on along the minus strand of JACNGB010000041.1, from coordinate 4,083 downwards.
GTCACTATATTGGGCGATTGTTTCAACTCGCAGTTTAGGATGCCCCCACAAAATGGCCTTATCACCAATATTAACCAGTGCATCGCCAATATCAACGCAAATTAAATCCATAGAAACGCGACCAGCTAATGGATAAAGTTTATTGTTAATTAAGACTGGCGTGCCGTTTTTAGCATGTCTGGGATAGCCATCTGCGTACCCAATACCAATAATTGCAATGATAGTATCTTCTTCAGCTTGCCAAGTGGCGCCATAGCCCACCTGGTCACCCGCATTGATTTTTTTAATACTGAGCACAGGTGCAGAAAGCTGCATAACTGGCTGGAGTGATTCATCAGGTTTGCCAAAAGGCGAAACACCATACAGCATAACACCTGGTCGAACATAATCAAAGTGCGCACTTGGCCTGCTTAAAATAGCAGCAGAGTTGGCCATTGATCGATTAAATCTGGCTATATCAAGTTGGCTAAAGTGTGAGATTTGTTGCAGATTTTTTGCATTGCTTGGCTCATCTGCACAAGCAAAATGACTCATTACTGCCTCAATGTGAATGTTCGGGTTTTTTGCAAGCTGCTGAATGCATGAATTTAATTCATCTGCAGATAATCCTAGTCGGTGCATGCCTGTATCAACTTTAAGCCAAACATTGAGCGCTTGAGTGGTGTTGGCAATGGTGGTAATTTGGCTTGGGTGGTGTATAACCACATGACAGCCCAATTCAACTACTTCATTAAGATCTGTTGCGCTATAAACGCCGGATAGTACCAAGATGGGCTGATCGCATAGTTGACGCAATTGACGCGCCTCACTCAACTCACTAACACCTAGTAAATCAGCTTGGAGTAGTGGTTTACTATTTGCCAGATGGTGACCATAAGCATTAGCTTTAACCATACTTACAATTTTTGAATGAGGCGCTTGAGCGCGAACAATCGATAAATTATGCGCCAAGGCAGATTGTGAAATTGCCGCTACAGCATGCATAAAATTTTAAAAGGGTTCTTGGTCAAAGTTGGCCACGTTGTTAATGTAAGCTGCATCCATTTGCTCGTCAGGCATGCCTTGGAACTGATCTTCATTGGCTAAGTTTTCAAAGCGTGCATACTCACCAATAAAGGCAAGTTTGAGTCTGCCAGTTGAACCATTTCTGTGTTTTGCAATTTGTAGATCTGCTTTACCAATTTCTTCAGGGTTTGAGTAAGAATCATCATGATATTGTTGGTCACGATAAATAAAGGCAATAATGTCTGCATCTTGCTCAATCGAGCCTGATTCACGCAAGTCTGACATTTGCGGCATGCGGCCTTTGCCCGCTTTAGGACGTGATTCAACACCACGATTAAGCTGAGAGAGAGCAATAACAGGCACGTTAATTTCCTTAGCTAATGCTTTTAGTGAGCGTGAAATTTCAGAAATTTCTTGAACACGGTTATCACTCTTGCCATGAACCACCATGAGTTGCAGATAATCCACCATGATGAGTGATAAGTCAGGATATTGTCGTTTTAATCGACGACATTTTGCGCGAATTTCTGTTGGTGTGATAGACGGCGTTTCATCAATGAGTACGGTTGATTTTTCAAGGGCCAAAACTGCATGATTAAAACTATTCCAATCTGTTTCTGTCATGGTGTCTTTAAGATTTTCACCTTTAATATGGCCAAATGATGAAATCATACGCATCACTAAAGATTCGGTCGGCATCTCTAAACTGAATACAGCAACTGGCTTGGGCTCTTTAGCGGTAATAGCAACATGTTCAATAATATTCATTGAAAAAGCTGTTTTACCCATAGAAGGGCGTCCAGCAACAATAACCAAATCACCATTTTGCAAGCCAGAGGTGATTTTATCTAGCTCGCTAAAGCCAGTTTCCAAACCGGTAACACCTTCAGTTTCTTGCATTTCATGAACGCGATTAACAACATCCTTGATGATATCTTTAACGTTAACAATATCTTTTTTACCGCGAGTTACTTGCTCAGCAATTTCAAAAATTTTCTTTTCAGAAAGATCAATAAGTTGCTGAACTTCCATTTCTTTTGGATTGTAAGCCGTATCTGCAATTTCATGACTGGCAACAATAAGTTGACGATAAACACTAAGTTCACGAACATGTTTGGCGTAGGCCTCAATGTTGGAAATACTCGGTGTGTTTTCAGCAATTTGAGCTAGGTAAACAAAACCACCAATGGTTTCCTCATTGCCTGTTTTTTTAACATGCTCTTTAACCGTAAGAATGTCTGCTGGACGATCATGATGAAGTAGGGTGGAGATAGCCTCAAAGATAATTCGATGAGAGGCATTGTAGAAATCAACCTCAGTTAAAATGTCGGCAACCTGGTCCCAGGCATCATTATGCAGCAGTAGTCCGCCTAAAACAGCCTGTTCTGAATCGAGTGAGTTAGGTGGAATTTTTATGTTTTCGATGTTCATAGGTTTGTCTAAAGAATAAAAAACCCTCTTGCGAGGGTTCTTAATTTTAACCTAAGGAAGTCTCAAGCAACCCTGATAATTTTTGACAACGGAAAATTTACATAGGAAAGATAAAATTATGCTGGCATAGTTATTCATATGTCAAGTAATTTTATCAAACTTATGGGAATTTTCCTAAGTCCCGTAGGGCAAGTCAATTAAGTATCTTAACTGTGTTAAATTTATTGGCAATATGAATAACTATCGCTAAATAAATTATGCCTTGTTAAGACGTTTAATTGACTTGCAAAATTTCATTATGGTTGCTAGAGACTTCCTTTGTTTTAAGCTAAATTTTTACTCTTCTTCTTGTCCTTCAACAACTACCTTAATAGCAACTGAAATTGAAGAATGTAGAGTAACGCTGACGTCGTACTCGCCCGTATGGCGAATCGCTTCAGACATGTTAATTGAGCGTTTTTCAACTTCAAAACCTGCGCTAGCAAGGCTAGCAGAAATATCTGCTGTTGAGATAGAACCGAATAACTTGCCTTCGTCGCCAGCATTAGCCAAGATTGTACAAACTGTACCAGTCATCTTAGTTTCAATCGCCTGAGCCGCTTTAAGTGCTGCTGCTTCTTTAGCTTCTAAACCTGCTTTTAATACTTCAAATTCAGCTAAGTTAGCTTTTGTTGCTGGCTTAGCCTTACCTTGAGGGATTAAAAAATTACGTGCATAACCTGCTTTAACGTTAGCTAGCTGGCCTAAAGTGCCTAATTTTTGAATTGTTTCTAATAAAATTACTTGCATGATCAGGTCTCCTATTTCTTGTGCTTATCAGTGTAAGGAATAAGAGCTAAAAATCTAGCTCTCTTAATGGCAGTCGTTAACTGACGCTGAAATTTAGCGCTCGTACCTGTCATTCTTGATGGAGTGATCTTGCCACTTTCATCAATATTCTTTAACAAAGTGTCAACATCTTTATAGTCGATCTTTTCAACACCTGCTGCCGTAAAACGACAAAAAGTATTTACTTTAATTTGAGGTCTGCGTTTTCTCTTTTGTTGCTTAGCCATAATATTCTCCTATTGTCTAACTGGTTTTTTATCTTCGTCTTTAGCAGTCATCATAATTGAAGGCTCAGTGATCGCTTTATCTTCAGAAAGGATTAAGTTTCTAAGGATTGCATCGTTAAAACGGAAGTTATAGTTAAGCTTATCAAGTGTATCTTGATCGCACTCAATATTCATTGATAAGTAGTGCGCTTTGTAAATTTTGTCAATCGGGTAAGCTAGGTGCTTACGGCCCCAGTCTTCTTCTCTATGAATTTGTCCACCACCTGTTGTGATGATTTCTTTGTAGTTATCCATCATTGTACTTACCTGAGCCGATTGGTCAGGGTGCACAATAAGTGTAATCTCATAATGTCTCATGAGTTGTATCTCCTTATGGTTATTAAAATAGCCTGCCACACCATGTGATCAAGCAAGGGAACCACGTATTTTATACTACTTGGGTGTTTTTCACAATTATTAAGTCTACTTTTTATTAATACTTGTAAAGTGACTATATTCAAGAGATTTTGTTAAAATTCAATTAATATATTAAAAAATGGGTCAAGACAACTTAAGCATGAATAAAAACCTGTTAAAGTACCGTCATGACAAT
>JACNGB010000038.1 GCA_014384345.1 Candidatus Thioglobus pontius | reverse complement strand
CGCATAAGTATTATAATGGCAAAACTTAATTCAAGATTCAGTTCAAATTACATGTCAAAAAACAATCCAAGAATTCTAATTAGTGACTTATGTGAAGTGATTGGAGAGTACATGTCTAAGTCGCAAGTAGAAGGGGTTTATCAAGCCTATATTATTGCCGCTACTGCACATGATGGCCAGTATCGCAAATCGGGCGAAGCTTATGTGTTTCACCCGATTTCCGTGGCCATGATTTTGGCTGAGCTTCAGCTGGATTATTACTGTATTGTGGCTGCTTTACTGCATGATTGCATTGAAGATACGAGTGTTACTTATGAAGAAATAAAATATGATTTTGGCTATGAAATTGCCCATATTGTAGAAGGTGTTTCTAAGTTAACCGGGCTTGAATTTCATACCAATGCAGACAAGCAAGCGCAAAATTTCCGCAAGCTGTTTTTAGCCATGAGTGATGACATGCGAGTGATGGTTATTAAGCTGGCTGATCGTTTGCACAATATGCGCACGTTAGGCTCAATGAGGCGTGATAAGCAGCTTAGAATCGCCAAGGAAACGGTCGAAATTCATGCGCCAATTGCCAGAAGATTAGGCCTTAATAGCATTAGAGTGGAGTTGGATAACTTGTGTTTTGCGATTATTCATCCGTTTCGTCATCAGGTGTTGGTCAGCCAAATTAAAAAGCAGTGTGGTAATCGTACCAAAGTTATTACTCATATTCAGCAACAGCTTAATGATCGATTACAGCAAGAAGGCTTGCCTGATGTTGAGATCAGTGGTCGAAGAAAACAACCTTGTAGCATCTACAAAAAGATGAAAAACAAAGGGTTGAAATTTTCTCAAGTGCTGGACATGTATGCATTTAGGGTGATTGTTAAAGACGTGGCACAGTGCTATCAAACGTTAGGCGTTATTCATAACTTGTACAAGCCTTTGCCCGGTAAATTTAAAGATTATGTGGCCTTGCCAAAATCTAACGGCTACCAATCTTTGCATACGATTTTATTTGGCCCAAACAAAATCTTTATTGAGGTTCAAATTCGCTCTGAAGACATGCATTTTGTATCTGAATACGGTATTGCTGCTCATTGGCATTATAAAAGTGATGCAGATGATGATTCAGAGTTAGCTAGTAACTGGCTGGGCTCTTTGCTAGATATTCAGCAAAATTCTGGCACGTCAGTTGAGTTTTTGGAAGAAACAAAAAACGATCTATTTCCATCTGAGGTGTTTGTCTTTACACCGCAAGGTGAGATTATGCAACTGCCTTACCGAGCCACAGCGCTCGATTTTGCCTATATGGTGCATACTAACATCGGTCATGGTGCGGTTAAGGCTAAAATTGACCAAGTTGGCGCCTCTATTTCAACTCAGCTTCGCTCCGGACAAACCGTTGAAATTGTCACTAGTAAGCAGGCTAAACCACATCCATCTTGGTTGCAAATGGTGGTTACTGCCAAGGCTAAATCAGCTATTAAGAGTTATCTTAAATCGCAATCTGCCTCAGAATTAATACGCCTTGGTGAATATTTGCTGTCAAATGCACTTGATTATCAAAATGTCAATATGGCCAATATTGAGGCTGAACGCTGGCAAGTATGTCTTGATGAGTTGGGTTGTGATTCGTTAGATGAGCTGCACTTGCGTATTGGTTTGAGTGAAATATTAGTTTCTGTGGTGTTGAATAAACTACAGTATGGTGATGATCAACAAAAAATACAGCAGATTAAAATTAATACCACGCGTGATAAGGCCATTAGTTTTGCACACTGTTGTTATCCAATTCCTGGGGATAAGGTTGCAGGGATTTTAACCACATCCAAAGGCATGGTTATGCACCGATCTGACTGTACAAATCTAATACGATTAAAAGCCAAACATGCACAGTGGCTAGCGATTGATTGGGAGGCGGATAAGCAAGATAGTTTTGAAGTTAAGATTGTGGTTGATGTGGCTAATCAGCGAGGTACGCTAGCTGCTATTGCTAATACGGCGGCTAAGCTCGAATGTAATATTGAACATATTGAGATTCGTGAAAAAGATAATTCTATTAAGTCATTAGAACTGGCGGTCAGCGTTACAGATATTGATCATTTGAAAGCTGTCAGTGATGCGCTTAGAGCGCTAGAATTTGTTCAAGGTGTGTCCCGTTATTAGTTGATTTTTCACATCGAGAATACTGCATAACACCTGATGATTTGGTTAAAATTAAAGCATTATTTTTTTTAGGTATTTGATATGAATTGGACCGATTCTTTAGACATTGCGATTGCGCTAGATGAAACCTATCCGGATACAGATCCACTGAGCATAGGCTTTGTAGAATTAAGAGATAAGGTGATGGCATTAGAAGAGTTTGACGACGACCCTGAGAAATCAGGTGAAAAAATTCTTGAAGCTATTCAAATGAATTGGATTGAAGAAAAAGAATGATTAAACTAATAGCTGCTTGCTTTGCACTTTACGCTTCATCAGCGTTTGCTGTTTTAGAGGTGACTGTTTTAAAAACAGATGAAGACGCTTTTCCAATTGTTATTTCTCCATTTTCCGTTACAGGTGATGCCAAACAGGGTGAGGCGATCGCGCATATCATGCGTGATAATTTTAATCGCTCGGGTGAGTTTAATGCCTCAAGTGCTAATCAAATTATTGATGATCAAATTAATTTTAAACAATGGCAAGCTAAAAAAATTGAGGCGATTGTTATTGGAAAGCTTGACCAGGTTAGTCAGAAAATTTTCAACGTTGAAATTGAACTGATTGACACTTATTCTAAGAAAACTTTATATGCTAAGAAGTTTGCTGTTCATAACAGCGGTATCAGACGAATCGCGCATTATTTATCCGATCAAATTTATTTTGCTCTATTGGGCATTAAGGGTTCGTTTGACACTCGCCTTGCTTATGTGACAGTGGCTAACAAAGGCCAAGGTAAGCGTGAGTATCGTTTAGAAATTTCTGATTCTGATGCGCAAAATCCACAAACTATTTTTAGAGCGGCTAGTCCAATTTTGTCACCTGCTTGGTCGCCAGATCAAAATAAAATTGCGTATGTTTCGTTTAAAAATGGCCGATCTGAGGTGTTTATTCAGTATCCATTTATGCGCAGAAAAACACAAAAATTACCTTATTTTGACGGCATTGCCTCAGCCCCAGCCTGGCACCCTAATGGTGAAAGCATTGTATTAACATTATCAAAAGATGGTAATAAAGACATTTACGCTTATCACTTAACTGATAAAAAATTAACCCGTCTGACTCAAGATGTTGGTATTGACACTGAGGCGAGCTTTTCGCCTGATGGTGAGCGCATCGCCTTTACCTCTAATCGTTCAGGCCAAGTTCAGGTTTATATTAAACACCTAGCATCAGGCAAAATTAAGCGCGCTACGTTTGACGGCAGTTACAATGCCAAAGCGGTATTCTCACCTGACGGTAAAAGTTTAGCTTTGGTACATCGTTTAGATCGAGATTATCGTATCGCCATGCTTGATATTGCCACACAAGATCTGACCATTATGACCAGTAATAAGTTGGACGAATCTCCATTCTTTTCACCCAATGGTAGTATGATTATTTATGCAACCAACAAAGGTGATACCGGCGTACTATCTGTTGTTTCAATTTTGGGTCAGCAAACTTTTGAGCTGGCCAGTAAAGCGGGTGAGGTTCGAGAGCCTAATTGGTCACATTATTCTAAATAATTCGAGGAGTTTATTATGTTAAAAATCACTGCATTATTAACAGCCACTGCGTTGTTGTCATCTTGCTCTACCACGGTTGAAGAGTTGTACCAAAAAGTAGCGCCAAGACCTAGTGTTGTTGCACAGGATGATACTCAAGAGCATGTTGTTGCTCAAGATACCTCTAGTTTTCAATCAACCGAATATGCGGGTAACTATAAACGCTCAAACACCCAAGTAACAGCGGCCCAGTTAGCGTCCGCTGAGCTTAAAAATACCGGTACTCAATTTGTATTGTATTTTGATTATGATGGTAGTGAAATTAGCGAGTCGGCCACCCAGGAAATTATTAAACATGCTAATTTTATGCGTGACAATCCTGCGCTTAATTTACGCTTAGAAGGGCATGCAGATGAGCGCGGCACTCGTGAGTATAACTTAGCTCTGGGTGAGAATCGAGCCTTGGCAGTTAAAGAAGTGCTAGGGCTGTACGATCTTAGCTCTAGAGTTGAGGTGATTAGTTTTGGTGAAGAAAGTCCATTAGCACAAGCACATGATGAGAGCGCTTGGCAGAAAAACAGACGTGTTGAGTTTGTTTATCAGTAGCCTATTGTGAAGCGTCTTTCTTTAATTGTTCTTATGGCTGCTTTTGTTGGTCAGCCAACTTTTGCGGGTATTAATACCGACAAAGTGATCATGGATCACAATAAGAAAATTAAACGCCTGGTTAAAAAGAACCGAACCCTTAAAGGTAAAATTGAACAATTAGAGCAACAACAGCAGCAAAGTAGTAAAAAAATTGCTGAATTGTTTAATTTGATGGAGTACAAAAAATCCAGTGTGGTGGTTGAGCAAACCATGATGCGTGTGCGTGAGCATAACAAAAAAGCTAAAAAGATCTATACCAGTGCGCGATCCTTGTTGGTGACTGATCAATACGATCAAGCCATTATTTTATTTAAGCAATATTTAGATATTTATCCTGACAATAATCATGCCTCGGATGCGCAGTATTGGCTGGCTAAAGCTTATTTAGCTAAGGGTGATTATCAGCAAGCTAAAAACACCTTTGTGGCTTTTCAGCAAGGCAGTCCTTTGCACCATAAGTTTTCAAATTCTTTGTTTGAATTGGCTCGAGTTTATGTTGAGCTGAAGCAAACTCAAAAGGCGCAAACATTACTTAATAGTATGATTAGTAAATTTCCAGCGCATCACACTATTAATCGAGCCAAACAATTGCTCAGTAAGATTAGCCCAAAAGAGTCAACTGTCAGCGAGCCTAGCCAAGCTAATTAGCATGAAGGTGATAGAGATTCCAAGCGTTGACTTGGATGGCTTGTGCCAATTAAACGCTAAGCGTTATCCATTTTTACTGGAAAGCGTTAATCATAATAGTAATAACCGCTATTCTATTTTGTTCGCCCATCCTCAGCAAACCATACAGCTTAACCATTTAACAGAGTTTGATTTTTTAGATGAGTTAGCCAGCCAGATTAAGCCTAGTGATCAGCAGCGCCAAGATTTGCCGTTTACCGGTGGTTGGTTTGTGTATTTGGCTTATGAGTTAATTGGACAAATTGAGCCAACCTTATTAAGCAAGATGTATGACAGTAGCTTGCCTATTGCCATCGCGGTTAAGATTCCAAGTGCTATTATTATTGATCACCAATTGGACAAAACCTTTTTGCTGGATGAGCAGGGTGATGAAGATAGAATGGCGCTAATACTAAAAGACATAGGCGCTGTAAAAACAATTGAAACGGCTGATTTTTCAGGAAATCTGACCTGTGAGGCGGACAAAAAGTTTCTATCAGGCGTTGAGGCGATTAAAAAATATATTAAAGCTGGCGATGTTTTTCAGGTGAATTTATCTCGTGCTTGGCGCTACGCTTTGCAAGAGGATTGTTCTGCCGCTCAGCTTTATAGTCGCTTAAAAAAATCCAATCCAGCACCATTTTCTGCGTTGGCACAATTCGAACAATTTAGTATTATTTCATCCTCGCCAGAGCGCTTGTTTAGTGTGAATGGTGATACAATTGAAACGCGCCCCATTGCAGGCACTCATCCGCGTGGCCAAGGTGAAGAGGATGAGGAGCTTAAGCAGCGGCTGATTAGCCACCCTAAGGAGCAAGCGGAACACATTATGTTGTTGGATTTAGAACGTAATGATTTGGGCAGGGTGTGTGAATATGGCAGTATTAATGTTAATGAAGTCATGACACTTGAAACCTACCCTTATGTGCATCATATTGTGTCTAATATCAAGGGTACGTTAAAGCCTGATACGCACGTAGATCAGCTAATCCGAGCTTTGTTTCCGGGCGGCACGATTACTGGCTGTCCTAAGATTCGTTGCATGGAGATTATTGCCGAATTAGAGCAAGGCGCTCGTGAGGCTTATACGGGCTCGTTAGGTTATATTAGCAATAATGGTAAAATGGATTTAAACATTCTGATTCGAACCATGATCAAGCAAAACCAAACGTTAAGTTTTAGAGCAGGTGCTGGCATTGTGTTTGATTCAAAGCCAGCTCGTGAATTAGAAGAAACGACGCATAAGGCACAAGGCATTCTTAAGGTTTTTTCTTAGAGGTGTTCTCAAGGCTTGAACTTTGAAGTCATTGGGTAACGACGCTCTTTACCAAAAGCGTTTTTACTTATTTTAGGTCCAGGCGCGCTTTGTCTGCGCTTGTATTCGTTGTTAAGCACCAACTTGCTAATGCGATCAACTGTTTGTTGATTGTGGCCACGTTGAACAATCTCAGCAATAGAAAGCCTTTGCTCAATGAATAGCTCTAGGATGTCGTCTAGCTCGTCATACGGTGGTAATGAATCTTGATCGACCTGATCGGGTGCAAGCTCCGCCGAAGGTTCGCGATCAATGACACGCCCTGGAATAATATAGGATTGGCTATTGCGATAGTTAGCCAATCGATAGACCATGGTTTTAGAAATATCTTTTAATGGGGCGAAACCACCAGACATATCGCCGTAAAGCGTTGCATAACCCACAGCCATTTCAGATTTGTTGCCTGTGGTTAGTACGATACTGCCTAGTTTGTTAGAAATGGCCATCAGCAGTGTGCCACGTACGCGCGCTTGTAGATTTTCTTCAGTGGTGTCGGCTTCCATGCCGCTAAAAATACCATTAAGTTGAGCGTTAAAGCTATCCACCATCGTGTGAATGCTGATTTCATCATAATCAATATTCATGATGCTGGCTTGCGCTTTGGCGTCTTCAAGACTCATGTTTGAGGTGTAAGTGTAAGGCATCATAATAGCTTTAACTTTCTCACTGCCCACGGCATCAGCAGCAATGGCCAGGGTAAGTGCAGAATCAATACCACCCGATAAACCAATAACCACCCCATCAAATACACCATTTTTATTAATGTAATCTTGGGTGGCAAGCACTAAAGCATCATAGATGGTTTGTTCAACGCTGATAGTTGCTGTGGTGCTATGAGCCGGCTCAAGTAGAGTGCTGGTGGATTTAAAGAAGGGGAGTTGTTGGGTGATTTGCGCTTTATTGTTCATTATGAATGACCCACCATCAAAAACAATCTCATCTTGGCCACCCACTAGATTGACATACACCAGGTCAATATTATTTTCCATGACGCGTTTTTTTGCCTCTGCTAAGCGTTGTTGATGTTTGTCAACATGAAAAGGTGAGGCGTTAATAGCAATCAAGGTTTGTACGCCGTATTTGGCCGTTTCCTTAACGGTATCAGCATCCCAGATGTCTTCACAGATCAATAGTCCAATGCGTTGGTTGTTAATGGTAAAAACACAAGTTTGATTGCCTGGTGTAAAGTAGCGTTTTTCATCAAAGACACTGTAGTTGGGTAGTTGTTGTTTATGGTAAATTTTAATTTCACCATTCTGAATAAGGTAAGCAGAGTTGTATAAAGTGTTGTTTTGCTTGCAGGGTGCACCGAAAATAATCGAAATATTGTCAGGAATTTTGCTTTTAATAAATGTAACCTTTTGCTCCACTTGTTGCATAAAGCCATGGCGCAATAATAGATCTTCTGGAAGATAGCCAACTAAAGCCAATTCTGGAAATACCAATAGGTCAGATCCATTTTTAGCCGCTTCAATACTTAAATCAATAATTTGTTGGGCGTTGTTATCCAAATCGCCAACAACAGGGTTAATTTGCGCGATATCGATTTTGATAGACTCTGAGCTCTGAGAAAGGTTTTCTAACTGTTCCTGCCAAAATATGGCCTTCGATTTATCACCCTTGATTTTTGCCGCCTCAAGTTTGGTATAAGCCACGACTTCGGCAGGGTTGATGTTCAAAATATCAGCAAACAACCAAGCGTGTGTTTCTGAAAGGGTGGATTTTCCAGATTTATATTTACTTAAATTAGATTGGTTAATGCCATATTCTTGGGAAATTTTGTAGTCTGAAAAGCCAGTCTTTTTGCGGACTTTAGCAAGATAATCTTTGGTTTTATTGGCCATGGTATTTTGTGATTTTATACTTGAATTTTTTACCTATTATAGTTAATTTTTACCACTAGTGTAATGAAGTTAAATTAGTTAAAAAATACCACTAGTGGTAAAACCACCATAAAAACCATATAACTTATTGATTTTTAATAAATAAAAATATATTTAATTTTTAATAAAAAAACCCTTTACAAGGCTCATAAAGCACGGTATATTTCGATCAACTTAACAACAAAAAGAGGAAGATATCATGAATCAAATGCATGCACATTTATTGGCAGAATCTGAGCTAAAAATTGACACTGTTAAGATCCAACAACAAGCCTATTTAGGCGACGCTGATTCGCAATATAAGTTGGCTGATATTTTCCAAAAAGGTAAGGGCGTTGCTAAGAACTCAGCGCATGCTTTTTACTGGTACCAAAGAGCGGCTCAACAGGGTAACTTGCCAGCACAATTTAATGTTTGGTATGCTTATTTAACTGGCGAAGGAACATCGGCTAATAAACAATTGGCTGACAAATGGTACGCCAGAGCAACACTAAAAAACTCAAGTTCAACTCAATCAATTATTAACCAGTTAATTGGCACAACTGTTCACTAATTAACTTTTATTACTATTTTTTCAGGGAGAAAAAAATGAATCTAGCATTACATACAATCATCTATTCATCTGCAGCAGTTATTATGTCACTAAGCGTGACATTAATTCACTAAGCGGATGAAATTATCTGTTTTTATTAAGCCAATATTGGCTTTATCAGTGTCTTTATTGGCCAGCACAACCCTAGCCTCGGCTTATAGTAGTTATTCACCTATTGTCGATTCTAAAGGCTTAAGTATTATTATGACGGTGACAATACTTTTAGGGCTTGTTGCACTTCATCAGAAACACACTTAAACTTTTTTTCAATTAACCGCCACTCAAGCGGTTTTTTTTTTGATAAACTTTCTACTCGCAGTGGTTAATTAATTTCTGCGTTTTTTTAATCTCATGAGGAGAAGTTTTATGAATAAATTGTTACAACTTTCTGCTGCGTCTTTATTAGCTGTTACTGGCTTAAGCGCAAACGCAGATACGTTAAGCGATGTACAAGCTAAGGGGAGCTTGAGCTGTGGTGTTTCTACAGGTTTGGTTGGTTTTTCATCTGCAGATTCTGCCGGTAACTGGAAAGGCCTTGATGTTGATGTTTGTCGCGCTGTGGCTGCTGCAACGTTGGGCGATGCCAATAAAGTTAAATTTGTACCGTTAACGGCTAAAGAGCGTTTTACCGCGCTACAGTCTGGCGAAATTGACATGTTATCTAGAAACACAACGTGGACATTAACACGTGATGCTTCTCTAGGTCTTAACTTTGCTGGCGTTAACTATTACGACGGTCAAGGTTTTATGGTTAAGAAATCTTTAGGCGTGACAAACGCTAAAGATCTTGATGGTGCAACGTTCTGCTTACAAGCAGGTACAACTACTGAGCTTAACTTGGCAGATTACTTTAGATCAAACGGCATGAGTTACAACTCATCTTTGTCTGATACGTCTGCACAGTCTAAGAATGGCTTTGAAACAGGTCGTTGTGATGCGCTAACTTCTGACCAATCACAGTTATACGCTTTAAGAACAACACTAAAAGATCCTTCATCTGCGATCGTTCTTGATGGTGTTATCTCTAAAGAGCCTTTAGGTCCTGTGGTTCGTCAAGGCGACGACAAGTGGTTTAACATTGTTAAGTGGTCTTTAAATGCCATGGTGACAGCTGAAGAGTTAGGTGTTAATTCGCATAACGTTCACTCGAAGTTTAAAAACCCTGAAGTAGCGCGTTTATTGGGTCAATCTGGTAAGTTAAATGACTACCTAGGCCTAGATAAAAAATGGGGCTTTAACATTGTTTCTCAAGTAGGTAACTACGGTCAAAGTTTCGAGAGAAATATTGGTAAGAGTACACCATTAAACATCTCTAGAGGTCAAAACGAGCTTTGGAGTAAAGGTGGTCTTTTATACTCTCCGCCATTTAGATAAGCCATTATCTAGTTAGATAATATAGCCAGCCTGATGAGTCAAGCTGGCTATTTTCTTATTGCTTGCTGCATTAAGTAATAAGAAAATAGCCAATCGCTAGCCTTTACATAAAGCACCTTAACCACATGAGCAAATTCAAGTCGATTTTTTCTTTTCTTTATAATAATGAAGTCAGGGCTTTTCTATTTCAATTGCTAACCCTATTGGCTATTGTGTATTTTTTCTATGCAGCAGTTGACAACATGTTTGCCAATATTGAAAGTCGTGGCATTCAAACAGGTTTTGGCTTTTTGGAGGCTGAATCAGGCTTTGATATTGCTGAATATTTAATCGATTATTCATCTACTTCTAGCAACCTTACAGTTTTTTATGTTGGTTTAATTAACACCATTGTGGTGTCTGTTGTTGGTATTGTTTTAGCTTCTGTTATTGGTTTAATCATTGGCATTGCTCGCTTATCTAACAACTGGCTGATTGCTAAATTGGCTGGTGGTTATATTGAGTTATTTCGCAACATTCCTATTTTGTTGCAAATTTTGTTTTGGTACAACATTGCACTAGCTAGTTTTCCACATCCGAAGCGAAGCTTTGAATTCTTTGATTCTATCTTTGTTAATCTTCGTGGTATCTATATGCCTAAGCCTATAGCAGAAGAGGGTTTTGTATGGATTGTCATCGCACTGATTGTCGGTTTTGTTTTGAAAGTGTTGGTTAAGCGTCACTTTAATAAAAAACATGATGAAACTGGCGTTGAAACCAATACTTTGGCTTATTCTTTGGCGCTTATTATTGGTCTTCCGGCAGTGGTTTATTTGGCATTAGGGTCGCCGCTACATTTTGACTACCCTATGCTAAAAGGTTTTAACTTTAAAGGTGGTATGAGTTTGTCGCCTGAGTTTTTGTCACTAGCCTTTGCTCTGAGTATTTACACAGCGACTTATATTGCAGAGGCAATCAGATCAGGCATTGAGTCTGTGACTAAGGGGCAAAAAGAGGCGGCAGCTGCGATGGGGCTAACTCAAAAGCAATCGCTTAAGCTGGTTGTCTTACCACAAGCGCTCAGAGTAGCCATTCCGCCGATTATTAATCAGTATTTGAACTTGACCAAGAATTCCTCGTTAGCAGCTGCTATCGGCTATTCTGAATTGGTTTCCACCTTTGCTGGCACGGTGCTTAATCAGGTGGGTCAGGCAGTTGAAATTATTCTAATGACCATGGCAGTATATTTAACCATTTCGTTGGTGATTTCATTAATCCTAAATATTGTTAATCATAAAATGAGTATCAAGGGGCGCTAGCATGGCTATATTTGAACAACAAGTAACCAAACAGCCGCCAACTTCAGAGGTTGGCATGATTCATTGGCTAAGAGAGAATTTATTCTCTAGCATCACTAACGGCTTCTTAACACTTACTGCGCTATATTTAATCTATTTGTCAGTGCCACCGTTGGCAGATTGGATGTTTTTTGATGCAACCTTTGCCGAAGTATCTAATGATCAATGTGGTCGTGAAGGCGCTTGTTGGAGTTACGTATTTGAAAAAATCAATTTATTTACTTATGGTTTTTACCCAACAGAAGAATACTGGCGTCCACAGCTGGTATTAGCCTTAGCAATTGTTTTTGTTTTAATAGCGAAAAATCTTAAAAAATCAGTCTACAAGGTTAAAGTTATTGCAGGGTTGATTGTTAGCTATCCAGTTATTGCTTTTGTGTTGCTATATGGTGGTTTTGGCTTAGAGGTTGTTGAAACGCATAAATGGGGTGGCTTAATGCTCACTATAGTGGTGGCTGCAGTAGGTATTGTTGCTTCGTTTCCAATTGGCATTTTGCTGGCTTTAGGAAGACAATCAGAAATGAAAATTATTAAATTTTTATCGGTTGTTTATATTGAGTTTATTCGCGGCGTGCCACTAATCACCATTTTATTTATGGCGTCGGTTGTGTTGCCACTATTTTTCAGTGCTGGTATGGATGTCGATAAGCTGTTGCGTGCATTAATTGGCATCACCATGTTTCAAACTGCCTATATTGCAGAGGTTATTAGAGGTGGCCTGCAGGCGATTCCAGAGGGGCAGTATGAGGCAGCAGATGCAATGGGCTTAAGCTTTTTTCAAAAGACCACATTAATTATTCTACCTCAAGCATTAAAAATATCTATTCCAAATATAGTTGGTTCGTTTATTGCTTTATTTAAGGACACAACCCTAGTATTGATTATCGGCTTGTTTGATATTTTATCTATGGTGCATTTAACCACCAGTGACGAGAATTGGCTAGGTAGAGAAACAGAAGGTTACGTCTTTGTCACTATGGTGATGTGGGTTATTCTTTACTCAATGAGTCGATATTCTAAGAAACTTGAAGTGCGTTTTAGTACAGAGCATAAAAATTAAAAGGTAAGCAATATGAGTATTATTGAAATCAGTGGATTAAGTAAGTGGTATGGGGAATTTCATGCCCTTAAAAACATTAATTTAAGCGTTAAAGAAGGTGAAATCATCGTGGTTTGTGGCCCATCTGGCAGTGGTAAATCAACCATGATTCGCTGTGTTAATTTTCTTGAAAAGTTTCAAGAGGGCTCTATTGTTGTCGATGGGACGGAGTTAACCGACGATGTTAAACAAATTAGACAGGTACGATCTGAAGTGTCTATGGTATTTCAACACTTTAACTTGTTTCCACACTTAAGTATTATTGACAACTTAACTTTGGCACCAATTTGGGTACATAACGAAACCAAACGAGAGGCAAGACAAAAAGCCTTAAAGCTATTAGATAGAGTAGGCATTAAGGACCAAGCTGAAAAATATCCAAATCAGCTTTCTGGTGGCCAACAGCAACGTGTAGCTATCGCAAGAGCACTGTGTACATCGCCTAAAATCATGCTGTTTGATGAGCCAACTTCAGCGCTCGATCCTGAAATGATCTCAGAGGTGCTAGATGTGATGGTTGAGCTTGCCAAGGAAGGCATTACCATGGTTTGTGTCACTCATGAGATGGGCTTTGCTAAAAAAGTAGCTGATCGTATTATTTTCATGGATGAAGGGCAAATTATTGAAGAAAATACACCGGATAAATTCTTCGAAAGTCCTGAATCTGAACGATTAAAGACGTTCTTAGATCAAATATTAACCCAATAAAGTCTATTTTTTAGGGTTGGAGTGAATTTTTCATCCCGATCTTTGGTAACGTTGCTCAAATTTTTGGTTTTTTTGGTAAACTCACGCTTACTTAATATGAAATTTTAGCTATCATGGGTTGGTTCGGAAAAAGCAAGCGTTCAAAAAAACAAGAGTCTGCTGACCAAGCAAAGGATTGGAGTAAGGATTTTAAGCGTAATAATTCGGGTGTAAATTCTGCTGAACAGCAAGGGTTTGATTTTACAGAAAACATTGATGTATCAGTATATAAGGATACATCGAGTACTAAGCAGGGACTAAGTTGTAATTTAGAAAAAATAAGCTCGGACCAAGTTCAAATTTTAAGAAAATGCCAAGTTGAAAGTAGTGCGGATGATCTAATGAAAATTCTAAATCGCACCCACAAGACACGATTTAAAAATGATATTTTGAATCCTTTGTTGGAATGTGATTTTTTTGAACGGACCATTCCAGAAAAGCCAAAAAGCCCAAAGCAAAAATACCGAGTAACCAGTAAATTTGTTCGCGCCAATCTATAAGTGTTGTAATTTTTTCTAAATTACTGACCTAAAATAATGTTTTTGGCAATTTTTTACTAAAAAATCCTAAATTTTAGATTTAAGGCGTTTTTCCGCAAAAAATATACCAACGTTTAACTAGCTCTCTAATCGTTCAAATATGGGTGTATTTATATTTTAAGTGTAACCCTTTGATTTTTAATGATTTTATTAATTTTTTGACTTATTTTATCGATTTTTATGGTTTTCAGCTTATACTATGACTACTTTTTCTTTATTTTTGGCTATTGGCATGAAAGCTAGATTTTTGTTTGTTTTTTCACTATTGTTGAGTGTTGGAGTTTGGGCTAATTCCACTGTTTTTGTGCTGGAAGATAATACGGCTATTCGCTCTAGTAAATCTGAGGAAAATTCAAATAATATTTTAAAAGTTATCAGCAAAGACCAGCAATTGCAACGTTCAACCATGCATTATTCTGGTTGGTCTTTAGTTGAAATTGACGATATTAACGGCTGGATTCCATCTGCTGTTTTAACTGATGTGGCGCCCAATAAATTAGAAAAAAATACCAACAATGATGCCCTTTTAAAAGAGCTTGGCCACTACAAAAAGAAGGCTAAAGACCTTTCTGACAAGCTTTTAGAGGCAGATCAAAAGCTCAAAGACCTTCAGGCTTCTTATGAAAAATCCAATAATACGATTACTAAATTAACTACTGATTTAGAGGCTCTAACACTTGAAAATAAGCACCTTTTAAAAATAAAATCTGAAGCTAAAAAAGTAAAGATTTCTCAAGAGAAGAAGGTTAAACAAAAACCCAAGTCCGCTAATAATAATGCACCAGCTATCGCAAATAACGAAGCTAATCTTGCTAAAGGTGTTACAACCACCCCGTTCAATATGAATTGGGTTTATGCTGCTGCTGCTGGTGCATTTGGCATAGTTGTGCTGTTATTTTTCTCTATTTATAATAGAAATAAGCGTCGTCATTTTGATTTGGGCACCTTGAGACGCTAATAAGTCATGGCTGCTTTAGAGGTAAATATTGATACTTTTGACGAGTTGGTTATTGAGCAATCACACGAGCGACTGGTCGTTTTAGATATTTCTGCAGAATGGTGCGGCCCTTGCAGAATTTTAGAGCCGGTTATCACCTCAGTTGCGCAAGAATTTAACGCGTCTGAATTTGTTTTAACCAAGATTGAAGCAGAAGATGAAAATATGAAAATCGCTGGACGCTATGGTGTGCGTGGATTTCCAACGGTTATTGCGTTTATTAATGGCGAAGAGGTAGATCGTTTTCATTCAGCTCAAACGCCTAATTTTGTTCGTGATTTTATCGAAAATAATCTAGATAAACGCTGATGAAAACAGGTATTTTACTGACTAATTTAGGCACGCCTGATGAGCCAACCAAGTCTGCTTTGAGGCGTTATTTGTCTGAATTTTTGTCTGATCCACGCGTGGTCGATCCGCCCAATAAATTAATTTGGTGGCTAGCATTAAATCTAGTTATTTTAAATATCAGACCTAAAAAATCTGCATTAAATTACGCCAAAATTTGGGATAGTTTCGGCCCTGGATCGCCCCTGCTCAACATTACTCAGGCCCAATTAGATGGGCTAAAAAAGACGCTTTCTGAGCAAGATTATGAGTTTGAAATGGGTATGCGTTATGGCAATCCTTCGATTGATCATGCGCTCAATAACCTTAAAGATAAAGGTTGCGAGAGAATTATTACTTTGCCACTATATCCTCAATATTCAAAAACAACTACACTATCTACGCTTGATGCTATTGAACAAACTCTGTCTACTTGGTCCAACAAGCCTGAAATGGTGTTTATTGAGCATTATTACCAGAATAAAGCCTATATTCAAGCATTGACCAACTCTATTTGCGAATATCAAGCTAAAAATGGCACGCCTGATAAATTACTCATTTCATTCCACGGCATCCCTCAGCGTTATGTTGATAATGGCGATGTGTATTATCAACACTGCATACAAACGGCTGATTTATTAGCAAAATCGCTTAAATTGAGAGATGATCAGTGGCAAGCAAGCTTTCAGTCTATTTTCGGTCGTGAAGAGTGGACGAAGCCCTACACCAAAGACACATTAGAGAGTTTTGCACGTTCTGGTGTTAAAAGTGTTCAGGTGGTGTGTCCAGGGTTTTCTGCTGATTGTCTAGAAACATTGGAAGAGATTGATGATGAAAATCGTGGCTACTTTATCAATGCTGGCGGAAAAGAGTTTGGCTACATTCCTGCTTTAAATACTCGCCAAGATCATATTGATGCACTTGCTAGTGTGTTATTAGAACATTTATAGTTTGTTCGTATAATTTATATTATGTTAAATTGTTTATTTTTTAAGCAGAAAATTATTAACTTTGCCACCCTTTCTTTTTCTAGTGATAGTTAGTGTCGATGGCTGATATTCATCAAGTTACACTCACGCTTGCAAATAAATCTTTTGAGTGTAGTGAGTCAGATTCTATTTTAAAAGGTGGTTTGCGTCATGGTTTGGCGCTACGTTACGAATGCAGCAATGGCACTTGTGGCGCTTGTAAAGCCAAACTTGTGACTGGCAATATTGAGCAAGTTAAACACCATGATTTTTCTTTGTCTGATGACGAGTTAGCTAGTAAGGTGTTTTTAATGTGTTGTCAGGCACCCAGTTCAGATCTTGAGCTGGAGGTTGATTTAATTGGCGATGTTCGCACCATACCACTTCAAGAAATTCAGATTAAGGTTAAAGATATACGCTTTGTGAGTGACGATATGGCTATTGTGAGTGTGCGCACGCCCAGATCCAAAACCTTGCAATTTATGGCGGGCCAGGATGTTGAGCTTTGCTACAAAGGAATTTTGGCTCGCTACCCTATCGCCTCATGTCCTTGTTACGGTATGGAGCTTGAGTTTCACATTAGAAAGCTAGCGAGTGATGATTTTTCACAAGCGATATTCTCTAAGTCCATCAAGTCCAAATCAAAAATTGATTTAACCGGCCCCAAGGGTGTATTTGTTTTGAAAGAAACCTCTAACAAGCCTATGGTGTTCATTGCCTGGGATAGTGGTTTTGCCCCTATTAGAAGCTTGATTGAGCATGCATTTTCATTAGAAATGTCAAATCCTGTTTATTTTTATTGGGCTTATCCGGTTACCGAGTCTATGCCTTATTTGGACAATCATGCTAAATCTTGGCAAGTGGTAATGGATGAGTATCATTATCAATCAATCGCTTGTGAATTTGATCGATCGAGTAAAAATGACTGCCATAAAGTGGCACAACAGATTTATGATTCATTAGATCATAAAGTGGTTAATCAATCTGAGCTCTATATTTCTGCGCCCGCCGAAGTGTTAATTTATTTAGGTGAATTATTGCTTGAAAATGGCCTTGATGAAGCTCAATTAATCGCCTCCCCTATTTAATCTTTTTTTAAGGTTATTTTAAATTGATTTTTTCTGAAATCTTGTTGCAGTGCGCCTTACGCTTTTTATTAAAAATAAGTAATATAATCGCATCATAAATTACTAATATTTTGGCTTAAAAAACCCCTTAAATTATTTTAATTTTTTTTCATTCTCGCAATCCCTTTGGTAGCAAACTATGTGGCGATTTTGGTGTAATTTCTGAATTTTCACCCCTTGCAAAATACCATGAAACACACTATATTTAGTTGCAGTTAAATTAAATAACACTATATATAGTGTTTCTCACTCGGGGGAGGATATGGATCAAAATATTAAAGTCACCAAGCGTAACGGCCAACAAGAGCCGATTGATATGGAGAAAATTCATCGCGTTGTGCACTGGGCTTCTCAAGACTTAGAAGGGGTTAGTGTTTCTCAAGTTGAGATCAATGCACAATTGGCTTTTTTTGACGGTATTAAGACCGAAGATATTCACGAAACGATTATCAAATCAGCGGCAGATTTAATTTCAACTGATGCGCCAGATTATCAATATTTGGCAGCGCGTTTGGCCATTTTTCATTTGCGTAAAAAAGCCTTTAAATCATTTACACCCCCTGCGCTTTTTGAGCATATTCAAAAATTTACCGATTTAGGGATTTACGACAAAGATATTTTAGATAAATACACACAAGCTGAAATTGAAGAGCTTGATGGGTATATTGATCATTGGCGTGATATGAAGTTTTCTTACGCTGCTGTTAAGCAATTAGAAGGCAAGTATTTGGTTCAAAACCGTGTCACTGGCGATATTTATGAATCCCCGCAACAGTTGTACATGTTGGTGGGTATGTGCTTATTTCAAGAGTACGAGACTCAAGCGCGTATGTCAATTGTTAAGCGTTTTTATGATGGTGTGTCGAATTTTAAAATTTCATTACCAACACCAATTATGGCGGGTGTGCGTACACCAACTCGTCAGTTTTCGTCTTGTGTGTTAATTGAAGCAGACGATGATCTTGATTCCATTAGTGCAGCGGCTGGCGCCATTGTTAAATATGTATCGCAGCGCGCTGGTATTGGTGTGAATGCAGGGCGCATTCGTGCAATTGGCAGTCCTATTCGCAATGGTGAGGCTACGCATACGGGCTGTATTCCTTTTTATAAGCATTTTCATACGGCGGTTAAATCTTGCTCTCAAGGCGGCGTTCGTGGTGGTGCAGCCACCCTGTTCTATCCATTATGGCATCTTGAGGTGGAAAGCTTATTGGTGCTTAAGAATAACACCGGTACGGATGAGAATAGAATTCGCCATCTAGACTATGGCGTACAGTTTAATGGTTTGATGTATCAGCGATTTTTAGCTGATGGCAATATTACTTTATTTTCCCCTCATGATGTGCCTGGCTTGTATGATGCATTTTTTGAAGACCAGGCTGAATTTAAGCGCTTATACGAGCTATACGAGCAAGATGAGTTGATTCGTAAGCAAACCATTAAAGCTAGAGATTTGTTTGCCAAATTTATGCAGGAGCGAGCCAATACAGGGCGTATTTATCTGCAAAATGTTGATCATTGTAATACGCATGGTGCTTTTGACCCTAAAGTGGCCCCAGTTCGACAATCAAACTTGTGCATGGAAATTACCCTGCCAACTAAGCCACTGCATTCTGTCCAGGATGAAAATGGTGAGGTGGCTCTATGTACCTTGTCTGCGGTTAATCTTGGTGCACTAGACTCTTTGGACGAGCTTGAAGATGTGACTGATATTATTGTGCGTGCGCTGGATTCTTTATTAGATTATCAAGACTACCCTATTAAAGCGGCAGAGTTGGCGAGCATGAATCGTCGAACGCTGGGTATTGGTGTAACTAACGTGGCTTATTACTTAGCTAAGAATAACGCTAAATATTCTGATGGTTCGGGTAATGGGCTTATTCACCAAACTTTTGAAGCTTTGCAGTATTACTCATTAAAAGCCTCCAATATTTTGGCGAATGAAAAAGGCGCTTGTCCTTCATTTGGCGAAACTCAATACGCACAAGGAATTCTGCCAATTGACACCTATAAAAAAGATGTAGATGATTTTTGCGGTTGTGAATTAAAGCTAGATTGGGAAAAGTTGCGTGGCGATATCAAGACAACAGGTCTAAGAAATTCTACCTTAACGGCACTGATGCCTTGTGAAAGCTCTTCACAAATATCTAACTCTACGAATGGTATTGAGCCACCTCGTGGCTTTGTGTCAATCAAGCAATCAAAAGACGGCATCCTTAAACAAATTGTGCCTGATTATCAGCAACTTAAAGATAAGTACGAGTTGCTTTGGGATATTAAAGATAATGACGGCTATTTGCAGTTATGTGCGATTATGCAAAAGTTTGTTGATCAGTCAATCAGTACCAATACACATTACGACCCGTCATTATTTGAAGGCAATCGAGTGCCGATGAAATTGTTCTTAATGGATCTATTGAAGGCTTATAAATACGGTGTTAAGACGCTTTATTATCATACAACACGTGATGGTGGCGGTGACGATATGCTTGAAAAAGAAGATGATAATGCCTGTGCTGACGGCGTTTGTAAATTATAGGGAGTTATTATGTCATATTCTATTTTTAGTAAAAAAATTGTTGATACCTTAACTCAGCCAATGTTTTTTGGCGATACGGTTAACGTAGCGCGTTTCGACAAGCAAAAATTTGAAATGTTTGAGAAATTAACAGAAAAGCAATTGTCGTTTTTCTGGCGCCCAGAAGAGATTGATGTCTCTAAAGATAAGATGGATTTTGCCAAACTATTGCCTAATGAAAAGCATATTTTCTTATCAAATCTGCAGTATCAGATTTTGTTAGATTCGGTGCAAGGTCGTAGCCCTAACATTGCTTTTTTACCCATTGTCTCTTTACCAGAGCTAGAAAACTGGATTGAAACTTGGAGCTTTTCAGAAACCATTCATTCGCGCTCGTACACCCATATTATTCGCGCTATTGTGAATGAGCCGGGTGCCGTGTTTGATGACATTATGAAGACCGAGCAAATCATTGAGCGTGCTGAGAGTGTTTCTAAGCACTATGACGAATTGATCAAATTCTCTCAGGCCTATTTGCTTCATGGTGAAGGTACGCATGACCTGAATGGCGAGCAAACTACCATTGATCTTAAGTGCTTAAAGCGTAAATTATATCTAACTATTATGTCGGTCAACATCCTCGAGGCTGTGCGTTTTTATGTGTCATTTGCTTGTTCGTTCGCCTTTGCTGAGCGCAAGGTAATGGAGGGTAATGCCAAAATTATTAAGATGATTGCTAGGGATGAGGCGTTGCATTTAACTGGCACCCAGCATATGATTAATCTTATTCGTGATGGCAAGGATGATCCAGAGATGGCTAGTATTGCTGCTGAGTGCGAAGAAGAGGTTATTCAGATGTTTAAAGAGGCTTGCGAACAGGAGAAAAATTGGGCCGAATACTTGTTTAGAGACGGCTCTATGATTGGTCTAAATGCTGAAATTCTTAAACAATACCTTGAATACATCACCAACATTCGCATGACTGCCATCGGCCTTAAGCCGTTATTTGAAGAGCGCTCTAACTCACTGCCATGGATTAATCATTGGCTAGATTCTGACAATGTTCAAGTGGCTCCTCAAGAAACTGAAATCACCTCTTATTTGGTGAGTGCGATTGACAACACCTTGGATGAATCTGATTCAGACTTTGGAGAGTTTAAGCTGTAGTTTGACACCATGTTTAGGATTGAAGTTGATAATATAAACGGT
This sequence comes from Candidatus Thioglobus pontius, assembly GCA_014384345.1. GTDB lineage: Bacteria > Pseudomonadota > Gammaproteobacteria > PS1 > Pseudothioglobaceae > Thioglobus_A > Thioglobus_A pontius. The sequence continues at coordinate 35,481 of JACNGB010000038.1, read as the reverse complement.
AAAACAGAATCGCTATATGTGTATGGCGAGCAATCAATCCTAACCGAACTTGAAGCACACAATGTGCTGATCAATTATTCATGTCGTCAAGGCCATTGCGGCTCTTGTGTATTGCAGTTGTTAAAAGGTGATGTGATACATCAGGATTGTTTGGTGCCCTTGTCTCAGGGCGAGATTTTAGCGTGTCAAGCTAAGCCGATCACTGATATTAAAATTGGCTCAAGAAATAGCTAGATCGTCAATATAGTCTGATACCTCTGATCGACTACCCTTAAACACAACACGATCCAACTTCTTTTGAATTTGATAGTTATACATTGGGTCGTAATAGTCAACCAGCAGTGATTCTACAATCGGCAAAAATCCATCAAAACTGTTTGTTGTTTGCTGGGTTTTTAGGGCTTGTTCAACGCTCAATTTCATAACTTTGTAGCGCTCTAATCCTAGTCTTTTTTGGATTTTCTCAAGACTGTTGAGCCAATAATTGGCAAAATTATTAAAGCCATTTTCAGCATCTTGGTTGATAAAATCTGCATACATATTAATCACATAGGCATCCATGCTGACACTGATTCGCTCTTGTGTGCTGGCTTCTAGTAGTATCAAGTTCGCTTGGGCAGTTTTACGTTTAACGCACTCAGGAATATGCACAGTACCCACGTTTGCGCCTTCATCTTCAAAGATTAAATGTCTGTAGTCTTGTTTTTTAATAAGTTCAACGGCCAATTCATTTTCAAAGGCGATTTGGGTAGGTTGCGCCGTTGTGGTGTTACCAAATGCCGAGCCTCGGTGGTTGGCCAGCCCTTCTAAATCAATCATTGGTGTGATGCTATCTAATAACAGGGTTTTTCCACAACCTGTTTGTCCGCCAATAACAATCGGAGTGATGCTTTCCATGATGCGATCAGTTTCGTCAATCAAATAGCGACGTAGCGCTTTATAGCCGCCTTTGAGTCGTGGATAGTCTATGCCGGTTGCCTCGTAAATCCACTGTTGGGTAATTTGACTGCGTAGCCCACCTCGAAAACAATACAAAGCACCATTTGGGTTATTTTTAACAAATTCAGTCCAAGCTTTAATTCGCGATTGTTTGATATTTCCTTGGACTAATTCATGGCCTAATTTAATAGCCTCGTCTTGACCTTGCTCTTTATAACACGTGCCAACCAATTCACGCTCTTTGTCGCCCATTAGTGGCAAGCTGAGCGTATGCGGAAAGGCACCTTGTGCAAACTCAACTGGTGCACGCGTATCAAACATTGGCGTGTCACTGGTAACTAGCGTGCGAAAATCCTCAATTTGAGTGAGTGGGTTACTCATTGATGGTGATAATTGCTGTGTTGTTATTTGATGGTAGAATTTCGCCGATGGCACTTGCGTTAAAGCCAGCTGATTGCATCATCTTCTCAAACGATGCTTGCGCCTCACTGCTTACCATAATCAACAAGCCGCCACTGGTTTGTGGGTCGCAAATAATAGACTGAACTTCGTCACTCATGCTACTTAGGTGTTGACCATAACTGTCAAAATTTCGCTGTGCTCCGCCTGGCGAACAACCGTTGGCTAAATAGCTTTGAATGTTTGGCAGTGTTGGCACTGCTGAATAATTAACCGCTGCTGATACGTTTGAGCCTTGGCATACTTCAACCAAATGTCCGCCCAGGCCAAAACCCGTTACATCGGTAATAGCGTTAACACCATCAATAGTCGCCAATTTAGCGCCAATATCATTTAACTGACACATGGTTTCAATCGCGCGTTGTTCATCTTCAGGGGTGATCTTTTTTTGTTTTTGCGCCGTGGTCAGAATACCAATGCCTAGCGGTTTGGTTAAATAAATCTTATCCCCCACTTGCGCCTTAGAGTTTTCTTTAAGATGTTTAATAGCCACTCGACCAGTGACTGCCAAGCCAAAAATCGGCTCTGGTGCATCAATACTGTGTCCACCTGCTAAAGCAATGCCAGCATCAGCACAAACACTGCGTCCGCCTTCAATAACCTGTTGTCCAACTTCGGGCGGGAGTTTATCCAGCGGCCAGCCAAAGATGGCAATAGCCATGATTGGCGAGCCACCCATGGCGTAAATATCACTAATGGCATTCGTGGCAGCAATACGACCAAAAGTGAATGGATCATCCACAATTGGCATAAAAAAATCTGTGGTAGATATGACCGCCTCACCATTGCCTAAATCGTACACAGCGGCATCATCACGTGAGGCGTTACCAACTAATAAATTTGGATCTTTAAATTCATCCAATGATGACTCTAGAATTGTATCTAAAACTTTGGGTGAAATCTTGCAGCCACAACCTTGGCCGTGACTATATTCAGTTAATTTAATCATAATGATATCGACAAGAAATAATAATTAATTGATTGTTGTTGACTTTATAAACCAAGCGATTAGCGTCATCAATCCTTCTAGACCAAAATCCAGATAAGTTACCTTTTAAAGGCTCGGGTTTTCCTATACCATCAAAAGGATGTCGCATTGTGTCTGTAATCAGTTTATTGATGCGTTTTAAAGTTTTTTTATCTTTTGTTTGCCAATAAACATAATCACCCCATGCTGTGCCTGACCAGGTAAGCGCATCAATCATCAATTAACGGATGATCTTTAACTTTGCCCGCTTCTACTTGAGCGATAGATTCTGCAAGATGTTTAGCATTGGCAGGGCTACGTAATAAATACATGGTCTCCATCCAGCCATTAAATTGACTAAGCGACATAACGACAGCATCCTCTGTGTCTCTACGAGAAATTACTGTGTAGTCAGTATCTTCAACAACTTGATCTAATACAGTTTTTAAGTGATTTCTAGCCTCAGTAAAATTAACAGTTCTCATGCTCTAATCTCCGAAATAATTAGAGTCATTATAACATGTACAGTTTAATGTACAAGTGTAAAAATTAATTGATTTGCTTGTATTCTTCTTCTAGTTTTTTATATAGTTGATCTGGCGTAAGGTCAGGGTGTTCATCCATGATATTAAAGGCAACCACATTGTCTTCAACTGCATCCCAGATTTTGACGTAAGTACCCTCTTTATAACCATGATCTTGTCTAAAGGTATTCAGCTGGTTTTTAACAACATAACGCCTGTAAAGCTCAGGCACATCCATTTCCATGTGTGCAATGGCCTGAAAAAATAAGGCAAATAATTGGTATAAAGAATTTTGTGATTGGTCAACATTGGCACTTGCTGCAGTGGCAATCATTTTTTCTAAAATTTCCACTAATTTTTCAGGATCAGTATCACGCTCAGCCTGCATATCGTTGTAGCTTTCTGCAAAGCTTGCATCACCAAAATGAATCGCTTCAGACATTAGAAAATGCCAAATATCAACCAACTCTACTTTGGCATTATCAAGATCAGGTTTGGCATCAATATCCTTCCAGTGCTTCCAGTTAAAGGAGTCAATCGCTTCGGCTGCTTCCATGTAAATACAACGCAACCAGGAAATCTGACGCCCTTCTTTGGTGGCGCCTTCTGTCCATATTTCACCATTGGTGGCATCATTAAGTTGTTGCTGCAACTCAAACATTTGCTTAATTTGATTCATGAATAAAGCCTTATAATAATACGAAATTTATCGATAAACATTATACAACCGAGTGTGAATAAAAAGCTGATTAATTGTGATTTAGGCGAATGCTTGTCACCTAACCCTGATACTGATGTAATGCCACTAATTGACATGGCGAATATTGCTTGTGGTGGGCATGCGGGTAATGATAAAAGTATGGTTAACACTATCCAACTTGCGAAACAAAACAATGTCAAAATTGGCGCTCATCCTAGCTATGCTGATAAGGCAAATTTTGGCCGAATTAGTCATGACTTAAGTACTGAGGATTTGTACATTTTGATTCATGATCAGGTGGTTTATTTTCAAACGCTTTGTCATCAGCAAGGTGCTAAGCTTGAATATATTAAACCACATGGTGCTTTGTATCATGATATGACGCATAATCAGTTGGTGTTTGAGATGATGTGCCGTGTAATTGCTGAGACTGATCCAAATTTGGCTTTGATAGTGCAAGCAGGCAATGAGGCGCATTTTAAAAAATTTGAAAATTTTAACAATGACGGATTTTTGCACGAAGTGTTTGCCGATCGGGGTTATAAAGGTATGCGCATGATTGCTAGAGGTGAACCAGAGGCAGTTTTGGATAATCCGAAAGCCATTATTAAGCAATATCAGCGATTTTCAGCTGATACAAGCCTAAAAATTGATACAATTTGCTTTCATAGTGACAATCCAGCCTCTGTTGAGGCGTTAAAGGTGCTTAAACATGCATAAAATCACCCTAGCAGGCGAAAATTCAATCCTTATTTATTTTGGCGATAAGATCGATGCTCGCTTGCCTAAAAATATCACAAATTTTGCAAATGCCTTAAAAACTGAGTTTTCTGAGTTAATTATTGATTTAACACCGGCCTACACTTCATTGCTGGTGAGTTATAACCTTGGTAAAACCAATTACCTTAAGTTTGCAGCTGATGTTGAGCGCTTGTTGAGTGGATTTGATTTTTCTAGTGCTGTTGAGCGCTCTGAGCTGATCCATATTCCGGTTTATTATGGGTTTGAAACTGGGCTTGATTTAGAGCGACTACTAGCTGAAAAAGAGTTGACACTTGAGGCATTTGTAGACATTCACAGTTCGCAAGAATATTTAGTTCATGCGATTGGCTTTAGTCCGGTGTTTGCTTTTTTAGCTGAGGTTGATTCTTGTATTCAAGCGCCACGTTTGGCCACACCAAGAATAAAAATTCCTGCAGGTAGTGTTGGTATTGCCGATTCACAGACCGCTGTCTATCCAACCGATTCATCAGGTGGCTGGAATATTATTGGACGAACCTTATTAGACTTATCGCTTAATAATCCAGATAACTTGAACAAATTTAACATGGGTGATCGGGTTAAGTTCTACCCTATTACTCGTGATGAATATATTAAGTATGGTGGCATATTATGAGTTTTAAAGTGCTTAAACCAGGGTTTTTAACCACCATTCAGGATTATGGGCGAACAACGCATGGTGCGCATGGCATGAGTCAATCAGGGGTGATGGATGAGCATGCTTTTTGCTGGGCTAATCACTTGCTTGAGAATGATTTTAATGATGCGGTTTTAGAGATAACCTTTGGTGGTGTTGAGCTTAAGGCACTTGATGATGCGGTGATTAGTGTGTGTGGCGCCGATCTTGATTTTAAAATTAACGACCAAGCTGCACTGATTTGGCATAGCGTGAAAGTGAATCAAGGTGATGTACTTAGCTGGGCGTTGCCAAAGCGTGGCATACGCACTTATTTAGCCGTTAAAGGCGGGTTCAAAACCCCTATTTTGTTTGATTCTAGATCAGTTAATCTGCGTGAAAATATTGGCTCAAAGTTAGCAGAAAATGACATTTTAGACTGTGAAAGCTCCTCGCTTGAGTTAGATCATTTTGTTGCGCCTCAATATATTCCGAATTACAATCAAGACATTGTATTAAGATTATTACCTAGTTATCAGTATGCTGAGTTTAGCGAGGCTCAAAGGGCTTTGTTTTTTAATCAAAGTTATCAAATTACCAATGCTAATGATCGAACTGGATGCCGACTAGATGGCGCCCCTATTGCGCTCGAGCAAGAGAAAATGATTTCCGAAGGCATGAGTTATGGCAGTGTAGAAATTGCCACGAATGGCTTGCCAATTATTTTATTAAAAGATGCGCCAACCATTGGTGGCTATCCTAAGATCGGCACGGTGTTTTCACTAGACTTAGCGAAGCTTGCACAAAAACAGCCACAGACAAAACTTAAGTTTGAGTTAATGGACATTCATCAAGCGCAGAAACAGCGCTTAAAGTTTAATCAATTTTTTCAGATTTCGCCAAACTGATAATTATTAAAAATTTGACAAAACAATTCAGCAGTTTTAACTGTGTCGTAAAGTGCCGAATGTGCTTGTGCATTATCAAACTCAATGCCAGCTTTGGCAATGGCTTTTGCCAGCACCGTTTCACCATAAGCTAGTGCTGATAAACTAACCGTATCAATGGTTGAGAATTGATGAAAGGGATTTTTAAGCTTGGATCTGTCGCTGGCTGCGTATAAAAAGTTTAGATCAAAAAATGCGTTGTGTCCGATTAGAATTGAGCGCGTACAATCTTGCGTTTTCATTTCACTGCGAATGGTTTTAAACATATCGTTTAACGCCAGTTTTTCATCAATAGCGCCACGTAGCGGATTGTCCACATCAATACCATTAAATTTCAACGCTGACGACTCTAGATTGGCACCCTTAAACGGATTGATGTGAAAATGCTGCGGCTCTTTTGAAAAGAATTTGCCGGTTTCGTCAATGCCAATAATCACTGCACAGATTTCAAGCATAGCGTCGGTTTGATGATTAAAGCCTGCTGTTTCAATATCAATTACAACCGGTAGATAGCCACGAATGCGCTCGTTAATTTTCATCAGTTAACCTCTTTGAAAAAAATAGAAGAATTGCGCTCATGATTGAAGTATTGTTGACGTTTGCTTGGAAGATCGGCTATTTGCATTTGAGTAAAGCCATGTTTGATAAACCAATCTGTGCCAAACTTAGTGAGTGCGAAAATTTTTGAAAATTGACGCTGTTTGGCTTGAGCTAGTATCTTGCTAAGTAACTGACTAGAAAGCCCGGTATTTTGCAAATTCTGCGCCACAGCAAGTGAATAAATCTCGCCCATAGCGCCTTCTTGACAATCTTTAAGGCCAGCGCAAGCGATGAGTTGATTGTTGTCAAATAGCAAAACAAAATCATCAATGTGTCGTTCAATCTCACGCTTATCTCTAGGCAAAATCTTGCCCTCGTCAACAAAGGGCTGGATTAATGTTAGAATTTGACTGGCCTTATCCACAATATGTGCATTTAAAACTTTAATGAGAGACGCCCATTTTAGTCTAAAATTTAAATTTTATTTATTTGAAAACAAGAAAATGAGAAGTGATACAGTAAAAAAAGGTTATGACAAAACACCACACCGTTCATTGTTGCGTGCAACTGGACTAAAAGACGAGGATTTTGACAAGCCTTTTATCGGTGTTGCCAACTCATTTATTGAAATTATTCCAGGGCATTATTTCTTAGACAAGGTGGCAGCTATCATTAAAGATGAGATTCGTGCTGCAGGTTGTGTACCGTTTGAATTTAACACCATTGGTGTGGATGATGGTATCGCCATGGGTCATGACGGCATGTTGTTTTCATTGCCTTCAAGAGAGTTGATTGCCAACTCAATTGAAACAGTGATGAATGCGCATAAGTTAGACGCTATGATTGCCATCCCAAATTGTGACAAAATTGTTCCTGGCATGATTATGGGTGCGCAACGTGTTAATGTGCCAACCGTATTTGTGTCGGGTGGGCCGATGAAAAAAGGCTTTACTAAAGACGGCACTGCAATTGATTTAGCCACTGCTTTTGAGGCGGTTGGTAAGCACGAAACTGGAAAAATTTCCGACGAAGAATTAAAAGATATTGAGTGTAACGCTTGCCCAAGTGGTGGCAGTTGTTCAGGTATGTTTACTGCCAATTCAATGAATACGCTGATGGAAGCAATGGGCATCGCCCTGCCGGGTAATGGCACTATTTTGGCGCTAACGCCTGAGCGTGAAGTGTTGTATCGTCAAGCAGCGCGCCGTGTTTGTGAAATTGCCTTAATGGAAAACAAAGCAGATCGTGATCAATTTAACATGCAAAATATCTTAAATGATAATGCAGTTCGAAATGCTTTTGCGGTGGATATGGCGATGGGTGGTAGTTCTAATACAGTGCTACACATGTTGGCGATTGCACAAGAAGCTAATTCTGATTTTCAGCTCAGTGATATTAACAAAATTAGCAAAAAGGTGTCGCACATTGCCAAGATCTCGCCATCACTTTCAACCGTACACATGGAAGATATTAATACTGCAGGTGGCGTGAATGCTGTGATGCATGAGATGAACAAACGTGGCGAGGTGTTGATTGACAATCCAACCATTAGTGGTGAAACCTTATATGAAAAAATTGCTGGTGCTGAAATTAAAGATACCAATATTATTCATACCATTGACAACCCGTATTCTAAAGTAGGCGGTTTGGCAATTTTGTATGGTAATTTAGCAGAGCAAGGTGCGGTTATTAAAACAGCAGGTATTACAGGCGATCGAGTCTTTACCGGAACAGCTGTGTGCTTTGATTCTCAAGATGATGCGATTGACGGCATTAAATCTGGCAAGGTTGAGGCGGGCAATGTGGTGGTCATTCGCTATGAAGGCCCTAAAGGTGGCCCAGGCATGCAAGAGATGCTTGCCCCTACTTCACTGATTATGGGTATGGGTTTGGGTGATAAAGTCGCACTTATTACCGACGGACGCTTTTCAGGTGCGACGCGTGGTGCTTCAATTGGCCATGTGTCACCTGAGGCGGCTGAAGGCGGCATGATTGGCCTACTTAAAGATGGTGATGAAATTCATATTGATGTGGACGAATACATCTTGAGTGTTAACTTATCTGATGCAGAGATTGCCGAGCGTCAAGCTAACTTTAAACCAATTAAAAAAACCTTAAGCTCCAAATGGTTACAACAGTATCGACTCCTGGTTAGGAACGCTAGTAATGGCGCCATGCTTAGAACTGAGTTGGATTAAACATTAAAAAGGAGGTGAAAGCCTCCTTTTTAATGTTTAACTGATTGCAAGAGTGTCTAATTTTTTGTATTTACTTTGGCGACATATTTAAGCCATAAAAACCCAAATAGACCAGCAAACAAAGAGGCGGATAAGATGCCGATTTTTGCCTGAAAGATAAGTTCTGGCGTATTTAAGAAAGCCAGATCTGCAACAAATATCGACATAGTGAAGCCGATTGCGCCTAAAAATGACACGCCAAAAATCTGGCTCATGCTGCTATTATGTGGCAATTTGGCGATTTTAAGTTTAATGGCCAGCCAAGATACACCAAAAATACCAATAACCTTTCCCAAAATCAATCCAGCAATAATACCCATTGAAATGGGCTGCATGATAGTGTTACTAATGGCATTAACATCTATAGAGATGCCGGCATTAGCCAAGGCAAAAAGCGGAATAACAATGAGTGCAACTGGCAGGTGTAGATCTTGCTCTAGTCGAGCAGCTGGCGTGCCAACCTCATTAATTCTATCTTGAATGTTAATCAAAATAGCCTTTTGCTTCTCATGCATTAAATGGTTTTCAAGCGCAGGATAGCTTTCATATTCGTCTAATAGGTGATGAAAATCTTTGGTAAAACTTACAGGTGCTCGTTTAGGTTTTGACGGAATGGCCATAGCAGCGATAACACCAGCAACCGTTGCGTGTACACCCGATTCAAGTGTAAAAAACCACATAAACATACCAATAATAAAATAAGGCAGAACCATATGAATGCCAAGGCGATTAAACACAACCAAAATTAAAAATGACACACCAGATAGCATGAGTGGCACTAAGTGAATTTGATCGGTATAGAAGATGGCAATGACTAACACAGCGCCAAGATCATCAACAATAGCCAATGCCACCAAAAAAGTCACTAAGGTAGTTGGCACTCTTTTGCCTAGTAGAATGAGTGCACTAATGGCAAAAGCAATATCCGTTGCCATCGGTATGCCCCAGCCATCTGCACCAACCCCCGCCGAATTAATACTAAAGTAAATTAAAGCAGGGAAAATCATGCCACCAATGGCCGCAATGATTGGCAAAATAGCCACTTTTACATTAGAAAGTTCACCAACTAAAATCTCTCTTTTTATCTCAAGACCAATAATGAAAAAGAAAAGAGTCATCAATCCATCATTAATCCAATGATGAATGCTGTGTGATAACTTCCATGTGCCAACATTGAAGTCAACATTCATATGAAAAAAATGACTGTAAGCTTCTGCTAAAGGTGAGTTTGCAAGAATTAAAGCAACAACCGTCATGATCATTAAAATCAGTCCGGTGGTGGTTTGCGCATGAATAAAATGCTCAAACGGCGTGGAGATTTTTTTAAATGATTTTTCCCACGGTGCACATATTTTCATTGTTTATTCGCTTACTCTTCCTCGGGCGCTGGAACAAATACCATTTGTCTATCGTCTAAATTAACCGAGGCAATTTGGATTTTAATGGTGTCACCAAGGCGGAACACTTTACCGGTACGATCGCCCTTGAGTTGATGATGAATATCATCAAAATTGTAATAATCGTCTTTTAGGTCACGAATGGAAATCATGCCTTCGACAAATACCTCGGTAAGCTCGATAAAGATACCAAAGCCGGCAACGCCCGAGATAACCCCGTTAAAAGTCTCACCGACTTTATCACGCATGTATTCACATTTAAGCCACTGTTCAACGTCACGTGAAGCTTCATCAGCACGACGCTCGGTCACTGATAAGTTTGTGCCTAACTCAATCATTTTCTTAGATGGTTTTTTCTCTTTGCCACCTAATACCTTGTTGACTAGCTTACCCACAAATGATGGCTTTTTCTTATTCAGCACACGATTAATGGCGCGATGAACAAGAAGGTCTGGGTATCTTCTAATTGGTGAAGTGAAGTGTGTGTAATCTTCAAATGCTAAACCAAAGTGGCCTTCGTTAGCTGGCGTGTATACCGCTTGTTTCATGGTGCGAAGTACCACGGTTTTAATGATGTTTTCATCATCGCGACCTTTGGCATCTTCTAATACTTTAGCAAAGTGTTTCGAATCTGGCTGATCGCCACCTTCTAAGGTTAAACCAACAGCAGTTAAGAACTGACGTGTTACCTCTATTTTTTCAGCCGTTGGCTTCGGATGAATTCGGTACAAGAAATCCTCTCTATTTTCACCTAAAAATTTAGCGGTTGCTTGGTTAGCCATTAGCATGCATTCTTCAATTAGCTTGTGTGCATCGTTTCTAGAGCGGGCAATGATGTTGTCAATCTTGCCGTTATCGTTAAACAAAATTTGAGATTCGATACGATCAAAATCCATGACACCACGCTTGGTTCTGGCAGCTTTTAAGACTTTGTATAAATCGTATAAGTCGTTAAGGTTGTCAAGTACTGGCGCATATTCTGTTTTTAGAGCTTGATCGTCATGCTCTAAGATCTGACTTACTTTGGTGTAAGTTAAGCGCGCATGTGAAAACATTACTGCTGGATAAAAGGTGTAATCAAGCAAATTTCCCTGTGTATCGATGTTCATTTCACAGGTCATACATAGGCGCTCAACACCCGGATTAATTGAACATAGGCCATTTGACAAAGCCTCAGGCAGCATTGGCACCACACGGCGCGGGAAGTATACTGAATTACCTCGTTCAATCGCATCATCATCTAGCGCTGTACCTTCTGCTACGTAATGAGAGACATCAGCAATGGCTACTACTAATCTCCAGCCGTTGTCTGTAGACTCAGCAAACACTGCATCGTCAAAGTCTTTAGAATCTTCACCATCGATAGTGACTAGCTTCATGTCAGTAATATCTTTACGACCTTGCTTGTCAGCAGCGGTAACTTCGGCAGGGATTTTGGCAGTTTGTGCTAACGCTTCTTCTGAAAAATCTACAGGAATGCCGTTGCGATAAAGCGCTGCATCAGTTTCAACGCCTTCATCCATGTACGAGCCAAGGATTTGAATAATTCTGCCTTCTGCTAATGATTTGAATGTTGGTGATTTGGTAATTTCAACAATAACAATTTGTTCGTTAGTATTTTCATTAGTAATTTTAGGGATGTTAATGTTGTTACGAATGCGCTTGTCATCAACAACGGCGTAAGCGCCGCCATCTTCATTAATATGTAGACGTGCCACCACGGTTTTAACACTTTCTAGCACTTCAACAATTTTCGCATCACCACGCTTACTGATTAAGCGAGCCTTGACCTTGTCACCATGAAATACCAGCTGCATTTGGCGTGAATTTAAGCGCAAATCACGACCGCCCTCTTCTAACTTTAAGAAGCCAAAGCCTTTAGGGTTAGCAACAACTGTACCAATTTTAATGCCCGCATTTGGATCAAAAATAACAAAATCACCGTCTTTGTTGTAATCTAGTTGTTCGTCACGCACCATAGCCTTAAGGCGGTGAGTTAGTGGCTTTTTCTGTTTGCCTTCAACTTCTAGAAGGTCGAAGAGATCATATTTTGAGAATGATTTATTTTTATTGAAAAAAGAGAGGATGTGTTCTCTTGATGGGATTGGATTGTCGTACTTTTTAGCTTCTCTTTTTTGGTGCGGATCGCGACTCATAAATTACTCTTCAAATGGATTGTTTAGGATCAGAGTTTCGTTGCGATCTGGTCCGGTTGATAAAATATCGATTGGCAAGCCTGAGAGTTCTTCAATTTTGCGAATGTAGTTTTGTGCTTCAATTGGTAGCGAATCAAAAGAATCGGTGCCGATGGTTGATGCATTCCAGCCTGGCATTTCAATATAAATTGGCTCTGCATCAGCATAACCTTGCGCATCATATGGCGGTGTTGTGGTTAGTTTGCCATTTAGTGTATAGCCAGTACAAATTTTAATGCTATCTAATGAATCAAGCACGTCTAGCTTGGTTAAACAAATACCTGTTACTGCATTAAGTTTTAATGAGCGATTAAGGGTAACCATATCTAACCAGCCACAACGACGTTGACGCCCCGTGGTTGCGCCAAACTCATGACCTACCGTGCCTAACACTTTACCAATAGCGTCACCTTTGTCAATAGCAACATCATAAACCAACTCTGTTGGGAATGGGCCACCACCAACACGAGTGGTGTAGGCCTTAACGATACCACAAACATAATCGATATCAGTGACACCCACACCTGAGCCTGTTACCGCACCACCTGACGTGGTGTTTGATGAGGTTACAAATGGGTAAGTGCCTTGGTCTATATCTAGTAAAGCGCCTTGTGCACCTTCAAATAAAATATTTTCATTATTAGCAATGTGTTGATGGATTTGTTCAGTAACATCGGTAATCATTGGAATAACAGTTTTAGCTTGTTCTAGAGCTTCAGCTAATACGGCGTCAAAATCAAGTGCTGGCGCATTGTAGTAATTGGTTAGTGCGAAGTTATGATATTCCATCACATCTTTTAGCTTATCGGCAAAAGCTTCAAGATCAAGTAAGTCACCCACGCGTAGTCCGCGTCGTGCAACTTTATCTTCATAAGCTGGTCCAATGCCGTTGCCAGTTGTGCCAATAGCTGCCTTACCACGCTTAGCTTCACGAGCATTGTCAAGCGCTACGTGATACGGCATAATTAGTGGACAGCCTGGGGCGATTTTTAAGCGTGACTGTGCGTCAACGCCTGCTTCATCCAGTTCGCCTAATTCTTTAATTAAGGCCGACATAGATAGCACAACACCATGTCCAATTAAACACTCAACATTGTCACGCAAGATGCCCGATGGAATTAAATGTAGTACTGTTTTTTGACCATCAATTACCAAAGTATGACCTGCGTTATGTCCGCCTTGAAAGCGTACAACGCTTGATACTTTATCAGTAATTAAATCAACAATTTTTCCTTTTCCTTCATCGCCCCACTGTGTGCCGATGATTACTACGTTTTTTGACATACTAATTCCTAACTATTTAATGTGTTTTTAATAATGATTATTTTGATTGAGATAAAAATTTCAAATCAAATGAAAATCCTGTGGCTGCTCTTGATTGACCGAATGATTCACCAATACCGTTATAACGACCACCTTGAGCAAGCGCCTTAGAGTAGTTCTCGTTATAAGCTGAGAATACCACGCCAGTGTGATATTCATAGGTTTGCAATTCAGCCAAATCGTAATGAACCTGAATACTTTGATTTTGAAGTTGTTGATCAATGGCTTGCAAGTCTTTAATCGCTGTTTGAGCTGCTGGAAAAGCGTTAAATAAATCCATCGCTTGATCAAGCACATCAGCATCACCTTCAAGTGTCATTAGCGCTTTGAATAAATCAGCATTGACTAAGGTTGTATTAGCAATAAAGACGTCCAAATCAGGTGTTGAACGATGTGCAAAAATCTGTCGCAATTCGCCAGCTTGTGATTCCGAAACATTTTCACTCTCAATTAAGGCATCAAAAATAGCAACATTACCCAGACTAATAACAACCGAACCAATTGACAATAACTTTAAGCTTTCAAGCATTAAGCTAATCACTTCAACATCGGCACTAATATCGTGCGAGCCGTACAACTCTGCACCCGCCTGAATTGGCGAGCGCGAATCGTAAAAATCCGTTGCACTAGTTTGCAAAATGGCATTGATATAGCAATATTTCTCAATATTATCGCTAGCACGCTTTGCATCAATTCTAGCAATTTGCGGGGTGATGTCCGCATGCACGCCTAGCATTTTGCCACTAGCAGGATCTAAAAATTTAAAAGTTTTTTCATTGACCGCATCGCTGGTTAATAGCAATGAATCAACATGCTCCACCATTGGTGGAATAACCAATCCATAACCTTTTTCAGTATATAAATCAATCAATGAGCGGCGCAATAGCTCAAACGTTAATGCTTGATCATGCGTCAGCTCATCAATACCCTCAGGCAGTTGCCAGGTGTTCATAATACTTTATTTAACGACCGGATTAAAGTGACGAAAAAACTCTGTATTTGGATTTAGCACCATAACATCACTTTGATTAGCAAATGATTTTTTGTACGATTCTAGTGAGCGGTGGAATGAATAAAAATCAGCATTTTTACTGTACGCTTTAGCGTAATTGCTTGCTGACATTGCGTCACCCTCACCTCGAATAATCTCTGAATCTCGATAAGCATCCGCTAGAATAATGGTTCTTTCTTTGTCGGCTGCCGCACGAATAACTTCGGCCTCTTCCGCACCTTTTGATCTGAATTCTTTAGCAACACGCTGTCGTTCTGCTTGCATACGACGATAAACAGAGTTTGATACTTCTTGAGATAAGTCAATACGTTTAATACGTACATCAATAATTTCAATACCAAACTCACCAATGTCTTTTTTAGCTAGTGTGGCGATGTTACTCATGATTTCGCTACGCTCGCCAGAGACAACATCAGCAATGGTACGCTTTGAAAACTCACTCTTAAGGCCGGTTTTAATGATCTGAGCTAGACGATTGTTAGTACGAGCTAAGTTACCACCGGTTGACTTATAAAACTGCTCTGCATCAACAATGCGCCATTTGACATACGAGTCAACAATAACGTTTTTCTTTTCGCCGGTTAAAAAACGCTCTGAAGGCGCATCTAATGTTTGTACACGATCATCAAACTTAACTACGTTATTAACAAATGGCATTTTAAATTTAAGACCCGGTTCTTTTTCAACACTAACAATTTCACCTAGGCGCAATTTGATGGCTGTTTGAGTTTCATCTACGGTATAAAGCGCTGAACTTAAAACAAAGAACGCTGCCGCAACAATAATTAATCCTAATTTTTGCATTATCTTACTCCTCTGTTACGGAAAACATTTCTAACATTATTCGGGTCTTCTGCTTGTTCAGCTGACTCTTGAATGGTAATTTGAGCGCTAGATTGTTTAGCACTAATTAGTTTATCAATGGGTAAATACATCATTGAATTGGCTTTTGAATCAACCACTACTTTGCTGGTAGCAGCTAACACACCTTCCATGGTTTCACGATATAGGCGTTCTCTAGTAACCTCTGGTGCTTTTTCATATTCTGCTAAGATTTGATTGAATCGAGCTGACTCACCTTCAGATTTTGACACAACTTCTGATTTGTAAGCTCTAGATTCTTCTAATAGTCTTGCTGCCAAACCACGAGATTTTGGCAAAATATCGTTCGCATAAGTTTGCGCTTCATTGATTAAGCGCTGCTTGTCTTCACGCGCCT
This sequence comes from Candidatus Thioglobus pontius, assembly GCA_014384345.1. Classification (GTDB taxonomy): domain Bacteria; phylum Pseudomonadota; class Gammaproteobacteria; order PS1; family Pseudothioglobaceae; genus Thioglobus_A; species Thioglobus_A pontius. Next base: position 19,626 of record JACNGB010000038.1, on the reverse strand, counting down.
TAACTGCATCAGAAAATGCTGCTTGTACCTGCTCAGGTGGTTGTGCATCCTGCATGTTAACGGTGGTAATAAATAAGCCAGTTTTGTATAAATCAAGTAACTCTTGAGAGTGTTCTTTAATGCCGTCAGCGATATTAATACGACCTTCAGTTAGAATGTAATCCATGGTATTTTTACCAACAACCTGGCGAATCGCACTTTCAGCCACCTGGCGAAGTGTTGTGTCTGGGTTGGCTACATTAAATAAATAGGCTTGTGCATCATTGACTTTATATTGAACTGCAAATTTTGCATCAATCATGTTTTCGTCTTTGGTTAGCATGATTGATTCCGAAGAAACATTGCCACCCATACGACTACTACCTTTGACTACATTACGATAGCCAATTTCAGCGGTTCTAATTTGCTCTACGTTAATGCGATTAACGGTTTCAATCGGAAACGGCAGGTGCCAATGAGGACCTTGACCAGTTTCTTCTTGAAACGCACCAAAGCGCAACACAATACCTTTTTCGGCTGGATCGATAATATAGATGCCTGATAACATCCAAACCAGCACGGCAACCAGTACAATAAATTTAACACTTCCCTTGGGTGCTTGCGGGGTGGTGTTATCGCCAGATTTCTTTGAGCCGAATGCACCGTTAAATTTATTTTTAAATTCTTTAATCACCTCGTCTAATTCAGGTGGTGTTTGGTTATTGCCACCCCAAGGATTTTGATTGTTATTGTTGTCGTTCCAAGCCATTTATATGCTTCCATTATTATTAAAACCTGAGTTATTTTACCCAAATAAACACAGTGTTATGTAACTAATATATGTTGGCTATTTGTTCATTGGTTGGTGTTAAAATAAATGAATTTGAAAAACCAATTAACTCGTATGAAAAAGTCACTTGCTTTTTGCTCATTTGCTCTACTATCTGGCTTAGCCAGCGCACAAGGTTATGGGGTTAATTGCCAAGATTCCAGCCTACTCTTTCCCAAGCAAGTCTTAAGTAATTCTGATGCATTAGACGTCTTGGCTGATCGTAGCGAGATCACCAAAAGTGATACTTACTTGCTAACAGGCAATGTATCCCTTAATTCGCGTGATTATTATTTAGCGGCCGATGAAGTGGTTATTAAAAAATCTGATAAAACTTCTACAGCTAAAGGTCAGGTGAGCTATCAAGATCATGAGTTAATGTTTGTAGGTGATCGTGCAGTCGTTAAAAAGCAAGGCGATAGAACTTACACAACGTTAGAGCAGGTTCAGTTTCATTACCCTGAGAGTAAAATAAACGGCCAAGCTGGGCAAGTTACCAATGATGGCACACAACAAGTATTCGACTCTGTAGAGTATTCTTTATGTCCACTAGGCAATACTGACTGGCAAATGAAAGCAGATCAAATTACGCTTAATTCTGATACTAATCGAGGTGTTGCTAGCGATGTTGTGGTTGAGTTTTTAGGTGTTCCAGTGTTTTATTCGCCTCATCACGAATGGGTGCTTGAAGGTCGTGGATCGGGCTTTTTAGCGCCTGGGTTTGGTAGTTATGATGAATCAGTTGCTGGCGAAAATGATAATTATCAAGTTAGAATTCCTTATTATTTTAATATTGCCCCAGATCGTGATTTCTTGTTAACGCTTAATCAGTTGTCTAGCCGTGGTAGTGTTGTAGAGGGTAAGTATCGTCAACTAATCGCTGCCAATCAATATACCGATGAAGGTCGTTTTGAAATTGAAGGTCACTACTTAAATGAGGATGATATTACTAATAATAAGCGCTGGTTGTTAAATTCACAAGTTGACCTTACGTTGAATAGCAATACTGAATTGAGTATTTCCACCAAACGTGTTTCCGATCAAAATTATTTTAAAGATATTGCGCATACTAATACGTCAGCCTCGGCGCTTAATTCACACATTGATTTAACTTATAACGACGATGAAAATAATTTGAGTGCTGCTGTATTTGCTGAAAGCGAGCAATTAATTAATAGTGGTAGCGCCAAGTACACTAGAGCGCCTGAACTATCAATTTCAAAAGGCTTTGCAGGGTTAGATGGTCGCCAAATGGATTTATCATTGGTAAGTACTAAGTTTGAGCATAAAGACGGCAACACATCTGACAAAAAAACAGGCGTTAGAACTCATGCACAGGCTGATTTTAGCCGGTCTATTGCTACCAATGCTTATTCACTAACGCCTAAGCTAAGCTTATCAACAACGGATTATGCGCTAGATAATGCTGCTGATGAGTCGCGTTCAATTTATAGTGTTGGCGTAGACTCTAAATTGTTTTTAGAGCGAGAAGTTAATTTATTCGGCACTGATTTAATTCAAACCTTAACCCCAAGGTTGGCTTACAATTACACGCCAAGTAAAGCCGATCCAAGTGTTAACTTCGATTCTGAAAGTAAAAGTAATTCGTATGAAGGTTTATTCTCAGGCAAGAAATATACCGGTGTTGATCGAATTGGAAAAGCCAATGATTTAACTGCTGGTTTGGAGTCAGATTTTATTGATGAAGAAACCGGTGAAACTTACTTAAGTTTAAAATCTGCACAAACTTTTTACGGTGATGCTATAACCACTAACGGTGGCACAAGAAAGTATTCCGATATCGCCCTATCGGCCAATGCAAGCTTTGATAGCTTTACCTTTGACAATTCTCTAGAGTACGACCCGGAAACCAACAAAATTGACAAACGTGACAGCTCAATAAGCTACATTCTTAATCCAAGAAAATTCTTAACCTTGGCGCATCATTATGATGGAACCAACAAAACTGCTGAATTATATGGTACTTACCCTGTTACACAAAATGTGCATGTATTTGCTGGTATTAATCGATCTATTACCGATTCGATTACCAATAAAGAAACCACCGGTATTGCTTATGAATCTTGCTGCTGGGCGCTACGCCTAGCGCACTTTAAAAAGTACATGGGTAACAACGACTATGATTACGTCACTAACTTTGAGCTGGTACTTAAAGGTTTGGCAACCACATCACCAAGCTTGGCCAGACGTCTTGAAGACGAAGTGCCAAATTATTTAGCAGATTTAGACAATTTATAATATGAAAAAACTCCCTTTATTGGCACTGGCCACTTGTTTAAATGTTGTGGCAGCGCCCAATAGCATTGTTGCCATTGTGAATGATGAGCTGATTACTTATGATGCAATCACCATTACGTCTAACGCTAAGGCGGCAAAATTAGCAGCGGTTAACCATCAAATAGATACACTATTGCAAATGGATAAGGTAGTGCAACTGGGCATTGAACCAAATCCTTTAGCTGTTAATAATATGTTGGCGCGTGTTGCTCAGCAAAATTCATTAAGCCTTAAACAGCTTCAGGCTAGTTCAGCCTTTGGCCGTGTGATGAAAGATATTAAGCAAAAGCTATCATTAAACGGACTAAAAAAATTAATTAATAGTAAGGCGAAATTATTAGTCACTCAGGCTGAAATTGATCAAGCTTTAAAAGACAATCCAGCTGGCGCTAACGACTTGGTTAAGCAAATTCGCATTGCGCAAATTGCCATTAGCACCATTGATAAAGCTGACTCTTTGTTACAATCTGAAGATGAATTAATCAAAGATTTTTTAACTGATTTAGCTGATAAAATCAAACAAGGTGAGTCATTCTCTGCGATGGCCAAATTACACTCTCAAGACGAATCTTACAAAAATGGTGGCGAGTCGGGTTGGTTAGTTAGCAAGCGCCTTCCTAAAGAATTTACCAATGTTATTAATGAGTTGACACCCCATGAAATTTCTAAGCCGTTTAAGGTGGGTAATGGTTGGCGCTTGATTAAAGTTATTGAACAACGAGAAGTGGATCAGCATTTGCGCAATATTAAATCGGCTTTAATGCGTCAAAAAGAAAACACTTACTTTAACAATTGGACAAAAAAACTTAGACAAGATGCTTATATTGAGATCTTTGATCATAAGCTTTAATTATGTCTAAAACCATTACTATCTTTGGCTTTCACGCCATACAAGCTCAGCTTGAGGCAGCGCCTGAAGGTTTTGTAAAGGTTTTGGTGCTTGATAATCGTAATGATAAGCGTGTTGGGCAAATTAACGCACAGTTAAACCAACTGGGTATTCGAGTGGAGAAATCCAACAAGCAGCAACTTGATAAGTTAACTAAAAACCAGACTCACCAGGGTGTGGCGGCAGAAATACTATTACCCACCCTGCCCAATCAAGATGAGTTGATTACCTTTGTTTCCAAACTGGATCATTCAGGGCTTATTTTGATTTTAGATTCTATTCAAGACCCTAGAAACTTAGGCGCTTGTTTGCGTAGTGCTAATGCTGCTGGCGTGGATTGTGTGGTGATTAATAAAGATGGCTCAGCACCGATTAACGCCTTAGTGCATAAAACCTCAGCAGGCGCACTGAATCAGCTAAAAATATTTCAGGTAACTAACTTGGCTAGAGCTATTAAAGCCTTGCAGCAAGAAGATATTTGGGTGGTTGGTTTAGATGGGTCCACCCAAACCTCAATTTACCAAATCGATCTAACTACACCTACTGCACTGATTATGGGTACTGAAGGCAAGGGTTTACGCAAGTTAACTAAGCAATCTTGTGATCAATTAGCACTGATTCCTATGCAAGGCAATGTGGAAAGCTTAAATGTATCGGTTGCCACGGGTATTAGTTTATTTGAGGCTAGTCGTCAGCGGTTAGTATAAGGCCATTGAGTCGTCAATAGTTTTGGCCCAAGCATCAATACCACCTTTTAAATTAATCACTTTTTCAAACCCTAGCATTTCAAAATAACGAGCGACTTGCATGGATCGAATGCCGTGGTGACAAATAATCACTACTTCTGCTGATTTATCAAGACTATCGACATTTGCCATAATTTGCCCCATGGGTAGTAATCGCGCTGCATCAAAATGGCATTTATCCCATTCCCACTGTTCTCTTACATCTAATAATAGCGGAGAATGATTTTTTAGATGGGCCTGAAGCGCTATTGGGGTTAAATCTTGCATGGTTAATTTAATTGGATTCTTGAACCCCAAGGAATGGGTTCTTTGCCTTTAACCAGCCACATAACTGGGTAACTAGGCTCAAACTCAGGAAACTTGCCCTTGGCGTCGGTAAAGTAAATGAGCACGCTAGAATTAGAGTCTTGCTGCTCTAGGTAATCAAACACCGGATTAAAGTTAGTGCCTTTGCCGCCACCTAGTGAAGCCGGAAATTGTAATTCATCCCAGGCCTCAAAACGCCAGATTAACTCAGGACTGATCTTTTCATCGCAAGCGATTAAAGTAATTGAGGCACGCATATTGCTTTTAATGGCGTTAATTTCCGAAACAAACTCATTAATCTCCTCTTGAGAAATAGAGCCTGAGGTATCAATAGCCACGGTGATGTCAATTTGACTTGATCTGAGTGAGGGTAGAATTGCCGCACCACTTCTTCTCGAGGGTCGCGCATAGGAAAAATCATCTCTGGCTAAGCTTGACATATATTGTGCCAATAATGATTGCCAAGACAGCTGAGGCTGTAAGAAGAAATCAATTAATTTGGCAAATTCTCCATCTAATTTTCCTGCTTGTTGGGCTAATTGCGCTGATGAAGCGAGATTTTTTTGCCACTCTGCACTTAAATTCTGCATTTCATCCGGCGTTAATGGCGACGGTTTCTGTGCTAAATCACCGGAGTCAGTGTTTCCTTGAGTAGGGTTATTTTTACCACTAGCGGATTTTGACTGATCTTCTCGACCATCCAAAGCATCTTCACGCATGCCACCATCTGATTCATTGGCATCATCTTTAGGGTTGTCATCATACAGATGCTGATCCATCGGCTCAGTGTCGATACTATCATCAATCATAGGGTAGATTTCTTCCGCAATCATGCTGTCGTATTTATTAAAAATTGGCACATCCAGTGGCGGCCTAAAACCTTCTTTGACCAACAATGGATTAATGGCAAAATCACAGGCCAAATCCCACTTGTGCTTATCACGAGTACCGCGGCGAGCAAAGTGTGTGAGTGCACAGTGCAATGCCTCATGAATTAAAACAAATTTGGTTTGATGATTGTCTAATTGATCAATAAAACTGGGGTTGTAATAAAAGCTTTTAGCGTCAGTCGCACTGGTCTGACACCATGATCCTGCTGCTTTTAAGGGTAGCCTTAAAACCAAATTTCCCAAAAAAGGCTTGTCCAAAATAAGCTGTGTTCGTGCTTTGGTTAATTTGGCTTCAACCGCTTCTAAATCAACATCATCCTCATTGTTATCAATAATAACGTCTTCGCCAATCACCTCGATTTTTGTCTCAGGTGTTAGAGAAGAGTCTTGCCAATAAGGATAGTCGGAATCACTCATGACGAATGTTTAAGGCTAGACTCTAAAATAATCTGTCGTTCAGCGGCTGACAGTAGATTAATATTGGGAAATAATTGTCGATCTTCCAATCTAGCGTGTGATTTTAATAATTTGCCAAATTTTTCTAAGGTTTGCGGATTTTTGACTAAATGATTGGCCAAATCATACAATTGTTGATGTTCGTGGGTTAATTTGGCGCATAATTGAGCTAAATCAGCTGATTTTTCACTTAAAAAGGCAAAAATTGTCGCTTCTTCAGTCTCAAAATGCTGATGAAAATCCATTTTGAAATTTTGCGAAATTTTTGAGCATAATTCACTAATCAAATTAGCATCTTGAGCTTTGAGCGCATTCACGCATTTGTTGCCCAAGGATAATGCTATGTGATGCTCTCGGGTTAGGGTGAGTAATTCGTCTGCTATTTTCATTAGCCAAATTGCCCGTCAACTCTTGCTTTAAAAAACATCGGCGCATAAATTAGCACAAACCAACTAAAGGCTGAAATCCATAATAGTTGTGAAATGAAAATCAAGTTAGCATAGTGCTGAGGAAAAGCTGAAACTAGTAGCACTCGACTAACAAATGCTAGTGTTAATAGGCCAAACATAAAATGCAATTGTTTAGGCGGTTGGAATACATTGCGCCCTGTATGTCCAAGTGACACGCGCGCCATCATGCTAAGGGTCATCAGCGCCATACCAAAGGCAAAACTATGGGTGGCAATGTTGGGCATCATGTTGAAAAAATAAGCAGCCACATGCAGTGCAAACCCTAAGGTTAATAACCCGTAAGCCAGGTAGATGCTCCATAGTAGTGATTTTGTCCAAATTTTAGGGTGATACCAATTCACCATTCTGATTGCATGAATAACAAACAATATGCCGGCAAGTGCAGTTGAGATAAGGCTTTGAAAAAACACCTCAACAATCATAAAGGCTAAAAATAAAAATAAAGAGCTTAGATCAAGTAATTTAGAATTTTTAAGTTCAGTTTGTAAGCCTAATCCACGCTCAATGAAAAAAGGCAATAAACGTCTAGACATCATAAATAGCAGACTAATGATTAGATAAAACCCTAAGTAAACACCGATGTAAACCCCTTGTGAAACCACCCCTAACAAACCTAAATAAAATACAACATGAGCGGCAGCGAGTAGTATTAATTTAGCGACAATACTAACATTGTTCCAGTTTTTAGCTTTAATGATTGGCCAAGCAACAGCAAGGGTTGATAGAATTAAAAAACTGGTATCTATGATTGCTTGATAAATTAAATACTCATTGGCAATAAAAGGTAGAAAGCGCCCCGCAATCCACACAGTTAACAAGGCTAGTAACGGCTTGTTGTAGATGGTTTGCACGCCAGTCCAGTTTTTACTGGCTGTGAGTAAAAACCCAACACTAACTGCTGAGGCATAAGCAAAGATCATCTCATGTGCATGCCAATCAATTGGATTGGCGTTGTTGATTAAAATTAATGAAGGGTAGAATACCATCCACATCAGCATGGCCAAAACTGCAATCACACCTGAGGCAAAGAAAAAAGGCCTGAAACCTAATCTTAAAATAGGCTTGGTTGTGTACTCAGCATTTTGGTTTAAATTTATCATAATTGTTAGTCAAACAAGGTATCAGCAATTTTCCCTGCCCAGTCGCTAAATTCAGCAATAGTAAACAATTCGGCGCCAATAGCTCTTTGCATGTCTGATACCAGCATTACACCCAATTCTTTTTGCGGGAAATCTTTGGCAAAATTTAAAATATTTCCCCAGACTTGGTGCGCGTTATCACTATCTTTTGCAGCAATTGCACGCCCTGCTAAGGCGCTACAAATGGCATACTGAAGATCTAGTGCTTTAGGGATGCTAACAGACTCGCCATTGATAATGGCGTCCAAATCAGGAAGATCAGCCATGTGCTCAACAAACGTGGTGATTTCTACCCCTGCTACTTCACCCACACAAGCGTTGGCAGCTTGTCTAAATAAGACTAGATTATCGTCGAACTTATTTAAAGCACGGTGTACAAACTCCCAAGTTCTTGGCGAAGGGAATGCTACAGGATTGTGTGCTGGATCAAATTCAAATAAGTGCTCGGGACGATAACGCAAAAAACCAATAATACGTTCATCGATGTTATTTTTATAAGCCCAGGCTACCCAATCATCGAGATTAACGTCCAATTCATAATGTGAAAATCGATTAGCAAGTGGCGCTGGCATAGAATAAGTTACGCCTCGATCACCCTGGCGGTTACCAGCGGCAAAAATAACCCAACCATCAGGCACTTTGTAATCACCTAAACGTCTATCTAAGATTAACTGATAAGCAGCAGCAGAAACAGTTGGTGGCGCTGAGGTGATTTCATCTAAAAATAAAACCCCCTGTTTGCCATGGCGCTTTTCATCAGGTAATAATGAAGGAATAGACCAGTCAACCAATTCGCCATTTTTAAAAGGGATGCCTCGAAGATCACTTGGCTCCATTTGCGACAAGCGAATATCAATCATTTTAACCTGATGTGCTTCAGCCACTTGAGCAATAATTTGCGACTTGCCAATTCCAGGCGCACCCCACAACATAACAGGCGTGTGATGACCTTCAAATACCGATTCAAACTCTTGAGTAAGGATTTTACTAACTTGTTCTGGACGCATAATAACTTGAAAAAATGAAAACTGGCCATATTCTACCGTAATAGAAGATAAAATCCCCTGACTATGACTACCAATATTACCTCTACTGATGAACTATGGAATTTTCCTTGTGATTATTCCGTTAAAGTGTTTGGCAAGACTTGTGATGAATTGCACACAACGGTTTGCACGATTGTTGAACAGCACACCGATAAAATTCACCCGGATAGTATTACCATTAAGCAAAGTTCAAAAGGTGGCTACGTATCCATCACCCTTAAAATTATTGCCACTAGCAGAGTGCAATTAGATTGTATCAATCAAGATTTACAAGATTGTAAACTGGTTGCCTACGTTTTATAATTTTTTATGAACATTGTTAAGCTGGGTCTAAAAGACTACTCTGACACCTGGCAAGCAATGAAAGATTTTACTGATGCTCGAACCCCTACCACTGAAGACGAATTGTGGATTGTCGAGCACCCCAGTGTCTTTACCCAAGGCATTGCCGGCAAGGCTGAACACGAGCTTAATGTTAAGCAAATCCCCGTTGTAAAAACTGATCGTGGCGGGCAAATTACTTATCATGGACCGGGACAATTGGTGATTTATTGTTTGGTTGATTTAAGACGTCTAGGCTTGGGTGTAAAGCAAATGGTTAGCGCTTTAGAGCGGTCAGTCATTGAGTTGTTAAGTCATTATGGTATTAATGCACATCTTCAGAAAGGTGCACCTGGCGTGTATGTAGATCATGCAAAAATCGCTGCACTCGGGCTAAAAGTTAAGCATGGCAAAACTTATCACGGCTTAAGTGTTAATATTGACATGGACTTAACCCCCTTTGAGCAAATTAACCCTTGTGGTTACCAAGGATTGGCGGTCACACAATTAAGTAACTTAGCGGATAATACACCCCCTACGACTAAGATTGCAATGCAATTGGCAGCGTTATTAATCAACACAATTGAGCATTATGAGCAATAAAATAAACACTCAAGACATTGAAATTAAAGCACTTAAGGGTGAGTCAAAAGTGTCTCGGCTTAAAATTAAACCTGATGCTGAGCGCCCTGTGTTGCGTAAGCCCAGCTGGATACGTATTAAACACCCGGGCGGCTCAAAAGTGGATCAACTTAAAGATACCTTAAGAGATCAAAAACTGTTTACCGTTTGTGAAGAGGCACAATGCCCTAATTTGGGTGAATGCTTTAATCATGGCACTGCCACATTTATGATCATGGGCCAAATTTGTACTCGGCGTTGCCCATTTTGTGATGTGGCGCACGGTAAGCCAAAACCTTTGGATGTTAATGAGCCAAATCATTTAGCTGATACCATTGAAAAAATGCAACTTAAGTATGTTGTTATTACTTCGGTTGATCGTGATGATTTGCGTGATGGTGGTGCGCAGCATTTTAAACAATGTATTGATCAAATTAACAAAACTACCCCTGAGGTAAAAATCGAAATATTAACACCTGACTTTAGAGGTAGGATTGATCAGGCGCTAGAAGTGTTTAAATCTTGCCCACCTGATGTGTTTAATCATAATCTTGAAACAGTGCCAAGCTTATATCCAAAAGTACGCCCAGGGGCAAGCTACGAGCATTCGCTTGAATTATTACAAGCCTTTAAACAACAACATCCGAGTGTCACCACCAAATCTGGACTCATGCTCGGTGTTGGTGAAAGTGAAAACCAAGTTATTGATGTTTTAAAAGATTTACGCGCCCATCAGGTGGATATGCTAACTTTGGGTCAATACCTCCAACCTAGCAAGCATCACTTGGCGGTTGAGGCCTACATTCACCCTGATCAGTTTGAACGATACAAAGCTATTGCAACTGAGCTGGGTTTTACGCAAGTGGCTAGCGGACCTATGGTCAGATCTTCTTATCATGCGGATCTTCAAGCAGCTGGAAAATCAATCAGTTAGGCTAACTAATGAAGAACAAAAAAATACCGAACACTTAAGGTTCGGTATTTTTTTTGTTTTCTTAAGAGCTAACTACAGATCGTTTTTATCTTCCTTTTTTAGCAATCCATTAGTATCGATCTTTTCTGCTGAATCATCTTGGCCATCAGCATTTGCCTTATTCTTTTTAGACAGTGCTGATTTGATCCAATTTTTTGGATCAGTGGTTTTTTTGTCTGCTGTAGGCTTAGGCTCTTTTTGCACGTTGTACTTTGCATCTGCGTCCGCATCACCTGGTAACAAGCCCATATTAACAGCAATATTACGACAAGACTCTTCTCCAGCTGATAGCGTGCCCAAAGGAATTACAATCAACGTAAGCACTGTTGAAACCAATACACCGAATAACAATGAAATAGCCATTCCTTGGAAAATAGGATCAGATAGAATTACACTGGATCCGCCCACTAGTGCGAATGCAGTGATCATAATTGGACGTGTACGAGATGCACATGAGTTAATAACTGCATCAAAGAACGGCTTTCCTTTGGCATATTCTTGCACAGTGAAATCAACCAATAAGATTGAATTTCGAACAATAATACCAGCTAGTGCAATCCAGCCAATCATGGAAGTTGCAGTAAACTCTGCACCCAGCAACCAATGACCTGGAACGATGCCTAATAAGGTTAATGGAATTGGCGCCATGATAACTGCTGGAATAATAAAGTTACCAAACTGCCAGACAACCAACATGTAGATTACCACCAATGCAACGCCAAAGGCCATACCCATATCACGGAAGGTTTCGTAAGTAACCGTCCACTCACCACCCCATTCAAAGCCTGGGATGTTTTGATTTTTAGGCGGACCTAGGTATTCACCTTGCAATTGAGAACCGTCTAATGTTTGGTGGCGAAGTAGTAAATCGTCAACTGCAAACATGGCATAGATTGGCGCGCTTAGTCGACCAATTGGCTCACCCAATACGTATTCAACGTCAGCTAAATCTTTATGATAGATGAGGTCGTCTTGTTTTTTATAGCTAAATGAACCCAGTTCAGAAATTGGAATCATGCCGCCATGTTGTGACGGTACAGGCAGCTGAGTAAGGTAAGACAATTGTGAGCGCTTAGTCAGTGGCACTTGCAAGCAAATACGTGATGGCTCAAGGGCGTTTTTCAGTCGAATTGTACCCACGTTAAAGCTGCTCATTGCCATGGCTAGTGTTTCTTTAACTGTCATTACACTTACGCCAAATCTTGAAGCTTTTGCCGTGTCAACCTGGAAATCAATAACAGGATATTCATCACGCATTAGGTTGTCAATATCAGTCATAGTACCAGACTCAATAAACAACTCAGTTAAGTCGTTGGCTAGTTGGCGTCGTGTTTGCTTGTCTGGGCCATAAACCTCTGCAACAACCGGTCTTAATACTGGCGGACCTGGTGGCATCTCTACAACGGCGTAATCAGCACCTGCTTCTTCAGCAATACTCTTGATTAGCTCACGCGCCTCTAAGGCGATCTCATGGCTAGATCGAGAGCGATCTGCTTTTTCAGTTAATTGAATTTGTAGCTCACCCACAGATGATGATTGGCGCAGATATGAATGGCGCACCAAGCCATTAAAGTCAAATGGTTTTGCAGTGCCAGAATAAGCTTGAATATCAATCACTTCTTCAACATTACGTAGCGTTTGCGCCATTAAATGAAGTGTTGATGCTGTGTCTGATAATGAAGTGCCATCAGGCATATCAAGCATCACACCAAACTCTGATTTATTATCAAGTGGTAGCATTTTAACTGGCACTGAAGTCGTGTAGAACATCGACATAGCCATAAAGAAGGTAATTACTAGACCGATTAAAAAGCCCCAGCCATAAGTTGCTTTATTGAACAATGCGGTAATGGTTGAGTGATAAAAGGCATACATTACCTTAGCTTCTTTTTCTTCTTTTTCATGCATTTTGTGCAACACATTAAGTGGCGGCACAAATTTCATAATGAAGTACGGTGTAAAGACAAAAGCTGCAAACAACGAGAACATCATAGCCACTGAACCTAATACTGGAATTGGCGCCATGTAAGGACCCATCATGCCACTTACTGCGGCCATTGGCACTAGTGCAGCCACAACCGTAAAGGTGGCTAGAATGGTTGGATTGCCCACTTCTCGCACTGCATCAATTGCTGTGCCAATAGTAATCTTATTGTCAATTAGCCAGCGTCGATATATGTTTTCAGTGACAACAATAGCGTCGTCTACTAAAATACCAATAGAGAAAATTAGTGCGAAAAGACTAACTCGGTCAATGGTCATACCCAAAATCCAGGCTGAGAATATGGTCATCAATAACACCACTGGAATAACCAGGGTAACCACGATGGCAGGACGAACACCTAGTGCAAACCATACTAGTAGCGTTACCGCACCGGTTGCAATAAATAGCTTTTTAATTAAGGCGTTAACTTTATCTTTGGCAGATTTTCCATAATTTCGGGTTACTGCTACTTCAACGTTATCTGGAATAATTCGACCTTTTAACTCTTCTACTTTGGCAAGAATATTTTCAGCTACCGCAACACCGTTGGTACCAAATTTCTTTGCAATAGCGATAGTAACTGCTTGTTCAGCTGTGGCTTTTTTACCAGTTTTATTGGCTTTACCAGTGTAGTAACTAACCATATGCTCTGTTTCTTCTGGCGCATAGTACACATCAGCAACATCGCGCACATAAATAGGCTTGCCATCGTGAACTGCCACTACTAAGTTTTCAATATCTTCAACTTTGCTAAAGAAGTCACCCGAATAGACTTCCATTTTAAAACCATTAAGCTCGATATTACCGGTATGCTCACGAACGTTAGCATTGCCAATAGTGCCAGCAATTTGCTGAATAGAAACGCCATACCCTGCTAATCTACCTGGGTACGCATCAATGTGAAATATTTCTTTTCGACCGCCAACAATAAAGCCGTTATTGGTGTCTTTAACTTTTTCTAGTTGCTGGATTAATTCTAAACCCAGTGAGCGCAATTGACCATCATCCAATGATTTTGACCAAAGCGTCAAGTTAATAATCGGTACGTCATCAATTTCTTTTGGCTTAATTAGTGGCTGTCTAGCGCCTGGCGGCATAAAGTCCAGGTTGGCCAGCATTTTGTCACGTACTTTAATGATGGATGCATTCATATCCTGACCAACATCAAATTCAACCGTCACAATACCTTGGCCCTTGTCGCTAACTGAATAAACGTGCTTCACACCCAAGATTTGCGACATTAAGCGCTCTAATGGCTTAACCACAATATTGGAAACCTCTTCAGAAGAAGCGCCTGGATACTCAACAAATAGATCAATCAGTGGTACTGAAATTTGTGGGTCTTCTTGTCGAGGGGTGGAAATCAGTCCAATGATTCCGGCGCCCAACATGGCGAAGAAGATAATAATCGAAAGCGGTGAAGTGATAAAGGCCTTAGTTAACTTACCGGCTATTCCTAAATCAACCTCGTCGTTTGATGTGGTGTTGTTATTTGACATAATTGATAAATTAGATGCTCATTCCTGAAATCATTAAGATGTTTGGATTGGCGACAATTTTTTCGCCAATTTTCAACCCTGATAAAACACTCTTTTTGTTTTTGCCCACCTGCTCGCCTAGGCGCACAAAGCGCAACTCAGTTTTATTCGTTAATGGGTTAATAACAAATACACTTGGCAGTGATGAACGCCACATAATGGCAGATTCCGGCACAATTGGCGTTAATACACCTGAATCGGTTTCAAAAATTTCAACTTCTGCATAAGCACCTGGTAGTACTGGCACATTAGCGGGTAAGTCAAATTTCACTTTAACACTGTGTTTAGCGTTATCAGCAATAGGATAGATTTGAGATAATTTAGCCTCAACCACAATGTTGGCAATATCAAGCTTAATGCGATAATCTGTATCAAGTTTTAAACTTCTTACTAATCTTGATGGGATGTTAACCTCAACCTGAAGATCTTTAATGTTGGCAAATCTTAGTAGCGTCTGCCCCGGCTGAACAATATCACCCTCATTAATTTCTTTGCCAACAATAACACCGTCAAATGGTGCGGTAACGTTTGCATCTTTTAAGCGCGATTCAATTTGTTTAAGGTTGTTTTCAGCTTGTGTTAGTTTGTTTTTAGCCTGTTGATAGGCGGTATATCTTGAGGTTCTATTGGCAAATTTGTCAAATTCAGGGTTGCCTTGACCACTCATCTTCAGCATCGGGTCAGTAAACATGGAGAACATGCCTGGCACACCACCTAACATACCGCCGCCATTTGGAGAAACAATCGATTGTGAATATTGAACGCCAGCATTTCTAAGCGCTTCATTAGCAGAAGCGATTTCAGCATAGGCTGAGTCGCGCTGCGCTTGAATGGAGTCTTGCTCCAAAGTAACTAAAATTGAGCCTGTTTTAAACATGTCACCTTCTTTACCAGCTACGCTTAAGACATCACCCGAAACTTGAGCAGATAAATTAACTTGAGATGAAGAGATGACTGAGCCACCCAATAAAGCACGCTTATCAAGCGACATGCCACTGACAGTTTGAATGTTATAAACCGACTCAAAGCTATTGGAATTTTGATTGAGTATTTGAGCTTGAGATGGTAGAGAAAATGCGAGTAAAACGGATGCGACTAAAGGGGTAAGTGTAGAGCTCATAGTTAACCTGTTTTTAGATGTTAAAAATATATTATTAATCGGAATTTTATATGATTCATTTGACTTATGTTTAGTATTTATTTTAAATAACAAACTATCTTTTTTATTGATTTGCAACCCTTTGATTTTTAATCATAAATTAAAATATTATTTTTATTTAACTATATAAAATATTTATTATATATTGGCACTATAATATATGATATTTTTACAAAACTTTCAATCCCTAATGACGATTGCATTTACCCCTGGAGAACCTACTGGAATTGGCCCTGATTTAGCCATTATTCATGCTCAAAAAAAATCAACAGATAATTTATTGATTTTTGCTGATCCAGATATTTTATTAGCGCGTGCAAAACAACTAAATCTGCCACTTAAAATTGTTGAATCTGAGCAAACAAATAATACGCAACAATTATGCGTTTATCCAATTAAGGCACCAGGCAAAGTTGAAACAGGCGTATTAAATACTGAGAATGCACAGTATGTCTTAAACACCTTAGATATGGCAACTGATTATTGCTTAAATCAACATTGTGATGCTTTGGTTACTGGCCCAATTCATAAAGGGGTTATTAACCATATTAACCCTGGCTTTACAGGGCATACTGAATATTTGGCAGCACGATCGCGAGTAGATAAAACAGTAATGATGTTGGCTACAAAAGGTCTTAGAGTAGCGTTAGCTACAACACACCTGCCCCTTTCTCAAGTGGCTGCTAATATCACCCATCAATCACTAGAGCGAGTGATTCGCATTATTCATCAATCTCTTGAGATGTATGGGGTTAGGCGTCCTAAAATTGTTGTTTGTGGGCTTAATCCGCACGCTGGAGAAGATGGCTATTTGGGCATGGAGGAGATTGAGATTATTAATCCTTTGATCAAACAATTAAACGCCCAAGGGTTAAATCTTGTTGGTAGCGTGCCTGCTGATACTGCTTTCACGCCCGAGGCACTTCAGGGTGTTGATTGCGTATTAAGTATGTATCACGATCAGGGTTTGCCAGTTTTAAAAACATTAGGCTTTAAAAAGGCAGTTAATATCACCCTAGGACTGCCTTTTATTCGCACTTCGGTTGATCATGGAACCGCCCTGCCATTAGCTGGTTCTGGCAATATTAGTCTTGGTAGTTTAAATACTGCGTTAGAATATGCTCAACATTTTATTAATCAATCAGCTAATTAATGCCCACATCCACCGCCCATAAGGCACGTAAACGCTTTGGTCAAAACTTTTTAACCGATGAAAAGATTATTGATCGAATCATTGCAACCATTGCACCTAAGGTTGATGATAATTTATTGGAAATTGGCCCTGGCCAAGGGGCAATGACGCTGCCACTATTGGAAAAGGTTGAGTGTTTAAATGTAATTGAAATTGATCGAGATTTGATTCAGATTTTAACCAGCTACAATAAACCAAATCTAATCATTAACGAGGGTGATGCACTTAATTTTGATTTAAATCAGTTTAATCCGCCGATTCGAGTAGTCGGTAACTTGCCTTATAATATATCATCGCCCATTTTGTTTCACTTATTAGAGAATCGAGATAAGATTATTGACATGACTTTCATGCTACAAAAAGAAGTAGTTGAAAGGATGGTGGCCAAACACAACTCTAAAATTTATGGTCGTCTTAGTGTAATGATGCAGGCGTTTTTTAATGTTGAAATGATCTTTATCGTACCACCAGAATCGTTCGATCCTGCGCCTAAAGTTGATTCAGCAATCGTTTATCTGACACCACTTAAACAATGCAAAGTTGCTAATATCGCTATTTTTGAAAAAGTAGTTAAGGCTGCTTTTGCGCACCGAAGAAAAACCCTTAGAAATTGTTTAAAATCATTATTAACTCAAGAGCAGACTCAAATTGACCTATCTCAGCGCGCCGAGATGCTTGATGTGGACACCTTCATTACCCTTGCCAAAGATTATGAAAAACAACATTAATATTAATGTCGATGTGAGATTTATTAAGGATCAATCTCATCCTGAACATCATCAGTTTACTTTTAGCTATACGATTACCATAACTAACAACGGCTCTATCGGTGCTCAATTGTTAACCAGACGTTGGCTGATTCAAGACGAAACAGGCCATCTGGAAGAAGTGATTGGCGAAGGTGTTGTTGGCCAACAGCCACACCTGCATCCTGGAGAATCTTATCAGTACACCTCAGGCTCTGTGATTAAAACTGCAACAGGCACCATGAAAGGCGCTTACGGCATGATTAATGATGATGGCGAACGTTTTGAAGCTGAAATTGCTGAGTTTATTTTAAGCGAACCTTACACACTGCATTAATGGCTGATTATTTAATTGGGGATGTGCAAGGGTGTTACGACTCCTTACAGCTGCTATTAAAAAAAATTAACTTTTCACTAGATAAAGATCAGTTATTTTTTCTGGGTGATGTGGTTAATCGTGGGGATAAATCGCTTGATACACTACGATTTATTCATGAGCATACTGACAATACATCAATGGTATTAGGAAATCATGATTTTCATCTATTGGCCTGTGCGTTTGCTGATATTAATCCCAATAAAAAAGATACATTCACAGACATTCTGACAGCTAAAGACAGCTCTCCATTGTTCGAGTTTCTCATACAGCAGCCATTATTAATTAACCACAATGATGCATTGTTGGTGCACGCAGGTATTCCACCAAATTGGGATTTGGACACGCTAACCACTCAAGCACAACAAGTGCATCAACAGCTTCAATCTGAAAATTTAGGAAATTTAGGAAATTTTTTAAAGCAAATGTATCACAACCACCCCTACACTTGGCATGAAGCATTAAATGAAATTGAACAATGTCGCTACACGATTAACGCGTTAATGCGTATGCGCTTTTGCCAAGCCGACGCTACATTGGAGTTTGAACATAAGCTTGATGCTGAGCATCCTCCAACTGGATTTAAAGCTTGGTTTGAGCACAAAGATCGTGCATTAAAAGATACTGATATTTTCTTTGGACATTGGTCAACTTTAAAAAATGTTCATCACCCGCATATTTATCCAATGGATCATGGGTGTGTTTGGGGTGGAATGTTGAGTGCAATCAGACTATCAGATAAGCAAGTGTTTTCAGTGAGTTGTTAGCCTTCTACTTGACCTTCAAAAACAAATTCAGCTGGGCCTGATAAAAACACAGACTCACCGCTCTGATACTCAACCAAAGCATCACCACCTGTTAGATGTGTAGTCACAGCTGAGCCTAGTAAGCCTTGTTCAACACCATGCACAACAGCAGCGCAAGCGCCACTACCGCAAGCCAGCGTTTCGCCAGCGCCCCGCTCATACACGCGTAATTTAATCTCTGATTGATTGAGAATCTGCATAAAGCCAACATTTGCCTGATTAGGCAATAAATCACTTGCTTGTATAGCTAAAGCAGTTGTTTCAATCTCCATATTGGTCACATCATCAACGATCATGACACAATGTGGGTTACCCATTGACACAACGCCCATTTCAAAGCCTTTAATTTGATAAGTGGATTGCGCTTCAGACACTAATAAGGGAATGCTATTTGGGTCAAAATGTGGCGCACCCATATCAATTTTTACCGAATTATCCGGATTAATGGTTAGGGTGATTAATCCGGTGCGCGTTTCAACGACAATTGGATTGTTGGCACTTAAGCCTTTTTCTCGTACAAAGCGCGCAAAACAGCGTGCACCGTTACCACATTGCTCAACTTCTGAACCATCAGCATTATAAATAATATAGCGAAAATCTACCCCAGAAGAGCTACTTGATTCAACCATAAGTAGTTGATCGAAACCAACACCAAAATGTCGATCCGACCAGCTAACAATTTGCTCGGTAGTTAGTTGAATATCGCCACGAGTATTATCAATCACCATAAAGTCATTGCCAAGCCCATGCATTTTTGTAAATTGAATCATCATGTGCTTCATTTTATCCACTTATAAAGCTAAAGGTGGCGGATTCGACTCATAAGTGCACAACTCCCAATTGACGAGCATCAACACCCGTC
>JACNGB010000046.1 GCA_014384345.1 Candidatus Thioglobus pontius | reverse complement strand
TAAGGTGTCCGCACCTTTCATGATAAATGCATTTCCAGCATCACCATTTGCATGGGTTAACGCCGCAGAACTTGCTGTACCCATACCTGCAATTTTATTACCCTTTGCCTCAGATACAATAAACTGCCATGATCCACCATCTTCAGTATCTGTTTCAGCATTTACCATCCATACTGGCATGCGTGAATCTTCCATTTGATTTTGTGCCATTTCAGAATAATCTGTCGGATTGATTGTGTCTAGTAATTTCATGCCGTCAGCTGTACCCCAAACTACTTGCTGCTTACCAGCACGAATTGAGTAGCCGTTGGTTTCAGCATCAACATAAGCTTCACGAAGTGCGTCACGTTGTGTATATGACTCATTGCCATCGTATTTACCAACACCCTTAGAATCACGCATAAGATTTAGCTCTACGTGATAGGTTGCACCTTCTTGCAATTGATCCGCTTCGCCATCAATATAGATGCGTGCAGATGTTTCCGTTTTAAACACATCTTTACCGTGCGAATCGGCAGTTTGCGTTGCTGTTGTTGCTGCACCAATGCCAATACCAGATGTAGTAAATTTGGCAGATTCGTGTACGATCTTACCCGTTACCTCAGCTTCGGCAAATACTGCCGAAGTAGAGAATACCGCTGCTAGTGCAGCTGATAATATTAAGTTTTGTTTTTTCATTTTTTCCTCTTATTTTTAAAAAGTTACTTACTGTATTACAAAAAAAAGTCATAAGCATTGCCTATGACGTTTTTTAAATTTATTTGATATTTCTAGGCATCTTCTTTAACGTACGGGTTGACCATAAATTTTTTGCTTTATATTTATGATTTACCTTGGTGACGCTTCTTGGAATGAAAGCCATAGTTTCATGACCAGTTGCTAGCGTTGTACCATACCAGTAGCCCCAGTAGCTGCCACGTGGATCGTCGATACCTGCAGACACCCAAGATCTATCAATGGTTTTAACTTGCTTGCCGCCTTTGAAGTACTCAGTGCGGTAGTCAGCAAATGTTTTGGCATCGATGTAGCTTACGCGGTTGTCGTACCACCAGTTTGCATCATTAGCAGTTGATTTAAGCTTGTAAACTTCTTTACCATCTACAGAGCAATCTGCTTCAATCTTAGCATTTTGTGTGTATTTATTACGCTCAACATCTTTCATAATGCCTAAACAGCCAGAAAATGTTGCTTTGCCTAATAGCTCGTGAGATTCATGCTTTGGCTTACGTAGTGTTACATCACCAAAGGTAAAGTCTGATCCACCCCAAGCATCGTCACGCGCAGGCTCGGCGAAACGACGAACTTTGCGAATTGATGGAATGAAGATTTCATATGATTGTGATTTTGCTTGATCAGAAAAATCCGTAATTAGCATTCCTGTGCCTTTTAGCTTACCTGAACGGAAAATTGCTAGATCTTGTGCATTAACTCCGTCGGCCGTCGGGCTGTTGTTGAGCATACGCTCTAGTGTTAATGTTAGAGGATTTGAGTCTTTAGCTCGAAGAATAAGCGCAGTGATCTCTTCACCTTTTGAGCCAATACCATAATTGTCAAATGAATAAAAATGATTAACAAAGTAGTTTTGATTAGCAACATCATTAGCAGATAACCCGCTAGATTTATAGGCTAGATCTTTTGATACTGTGGCTGTTGCAGCACCTGCTACAAGACTGGCTGCAACCGCAACCGATAAAGCGATTCGCTTCATACTGACTCCCCCATAGAGTATTTATAAAGTGCTTTAATATACCTATAATAACCATATTGTCAACAATATTATGTCGTTCTGATACAAATTGTCACTTTTTCTCTGCAATTGTTTTTTTTTTTTTGCATTTTCCTTTTACATCAACTATTTTCAGACTTTTATTGTTATAGGTCTTACCTATAAAAAAATATTGGAAATTTTCAAATAACCTTAAAAGGTATTATAGGCCTTGCCTATAATACCTTTTAAGCACCACACACAAAAATTATAGAAAATAATGAAATGATGTTATAATGTAACTACATCAATACATCACATTGGAGAAACCCATGCATAGAGTTAATTTAACCATCGATGAATCGCTTTACGAACAAGCTCGAACGCATAGCTTTGTTTCAAAAAAATCTATTTCGCAAATTATGCGTGAAAGCTTAAGCGAATACTTAAATAATGACAGCAAAACTAAACAACAAGCGGAATTAGTATTGGCTGCAGATGACGAGCAAGAAATTTTGGAAATTTTGTCAAAAGATGAGTTTATTGCTGACGTTGATTTTAAAAAACAATTTGATTTGTGAAAATTGTTTATGCTAAAAAGTTTGTAAAGAAATTTTCTAAGCTTGATTCAAAACTCCAAAAGAAAGTTTATGGTGCCATTGTCAATATTCCCAAAGGCGATATTAAACGTTTATCTGGAAAGCGCACGCCACCTATTTATCGATTAAGAGTTTCAACTTATCGACTATTATTTAACCTTGAAGATGACCTGCTCAAAATTCTATTAATTGACAGTCGTGGTGATGTTTATAAAAATATAGACAAATAATAGTAAAATAAAGCCATTCAATAATCGATTCTTGGGAGAGTCATGGAATTTAATATTTTTACGTTAGTGTTTTTAATAGCAACGCTAGCTTACGTTATCACTCTGCTTTGGCTAAATTTGCGCCAAGATAAAGCGGTAGCCAATTCATTTACAAGTGTGCCTGCCGAATTTAGTGAAAAAATTACGTTAGAGCAGCATCAAAAAGCAGCTGAATATACTCAAGCCAAACTGTTAGTTAATCATTTTGAGGTGATTTTTTCAACGTTAGTGCTACTTGCTTGGACGCTCGGCGGCGGGCTTAATTGGCTGGATCATGTGTGGATGGGCATTACTGATAATGCACTCTACCCAGGGGTAGGCTTTATTATGAGTTTGATGATCATCGCCAGTGTGATTGATTTACCTTTTAGTATTTATCGCAGTTTTGTTTTAGAGCAAAAATTTGGCTTTAATAAAATGACGGCTAGCACTTTTATTAATGACTTATTTAAAGAATTTATCTTGATGCTGATTATTGGCCTGCCGCTAATTTATGCTATTTTGTATTTAATGGGTGCGATGGGTGAGTATTGGTGGGCTTATGTTTGGCTGGTATTAACCAGTTTTTCACTATTGATGTTTTGGGCTTATCCAAGCTATATTGCGCCAATATTTAACAAATTTAAACCATTGGACAATCTTGAACTAAAAGACAAGATTGATAACTTACTTGCTCGTACCGGCTTTAAAAGTGACGGTGTGTTTGTAATGGATGGCTCTAAGCGCTCATCACACGGCAATGCCTATTTTACTGGCATTGGCAAAAATAAGCGTATTGTGTTTTTTGACACGTTGCTTGACGGCATGGATGATCAAGAAGTGGAGGCAATCCTTGCGCATGAATTAGGGCATTTTCATCATAAGCACATTCGTAAACATATGATTACCTCGTTTGGTATTTCTCTGTTGGGTTTGGCGCTTTTAGGTTATCTGATTAACCAGCCTTGGTTTTTCCACGGACTTGGTATTGATACACCGTCAAACCACACGGCGCTGATTTTATTTATGTTGATTATGCCGGTGTTTAGTTTTTTCATTGCGCCGATTAGCAATGCTTTATCGCGCAAACATGAGTTTGAAGCGGATAGCTTTGCCGCTAAACACACCAATGCTGATGATTTGGTTTCTAGCTTAGTGAAGTTGTATCGCGATAACGCTTCTACACTTACGCCAGATAGGCTTTACTCCGCGTTTCATGATTCACACCCTTCGGCTTCGATTCGAATTGCACACCTAAAAGCTAATGAGGGTTAAATTATTCACCCTGTTGATATTGCCCAGTTTAAGTTGGGCTGCGCCCAATTTGGCTGATGGAAAACTACTTTATGATGAAAGCTGCGCCAAATGCCATCATACCCCCTATCAAAGCTTAGGCTGGAATGAGATGACCAACAAAATTGAACTTAGCCATATGGTAGAGGCTTGTAGTGATTATTTTCAGTTGGAATGGAATGCGCAAGATATCAAAGACACGACCGAGTTTTTAAATACTGAGTTTTTCTTTTTGGAGAAATAAGCGGTATACTAAAAGCCTAACGGAGAGAAAACCATGAAAATATTATTATTAACCACCGCCCTATTGGCCAGCATGACCACCATCGCTAACGAAGAAGGTAAAGAATTACACGATGAATCTTGCGTGGCTTGCCATCTAGTAACCCATGATGATGCGTTTTACACGCGTGA
Source organism: Candidatus Thioglobus pontius (assembly GCA_014384345.1). Taxonomy (GTDB): domain Bacteria; phylum Pseudomonadota; class Gammaproteobacteria; order PS1; family Pseudothioglobaceae; genus Thioglobus_A; species Thioglobus_A pontius. The sequence goes on along the minus strand of JACNGB010000046.1, from coordinate 10,793 downwards.
CAATTCAAATATGAGCAATCATTTTGATTTGCGCAGACAAGTTAGCATGTGCGCCTCAAACTTTGAATTAGGCTGGTTTCCTGAAGAAGAAAAAGCTGTATTGGATTACCTAAACACCAAATACTATAAGTTTAAAGAATAATTGAGTCTGACACGACGCCAAAAATGGCGCATAGAAAAAATCCAAGCTGAGCGTATTGCTCGCGCTAATCGCGTCGCTGATAGCTCAGATACGCTTGATTTAAATACTGATCATGCCAAGACTGGCTTGGTGATTACTCGTTACGGTCAACGCTTACTGGTGGAGTGTGATGGCGAGCTGTTTCAATGTACCGGTAGGCGCAATATCGAGTTGTCTGTTGCAGGTGATCAAGTGCTGTTTCAACCCACCGATAATGGCGAAGGAGTAGTTACCGCCCTACTTGAGCGCGATAACTCACTCATGCGTTCGCAAAAGCTTATTGCTGCAAATATTGATGAACTTTGGTTGGTGGTGGCGATTGAGCCGCACTATCAATTTGAACTGATTGACCGCTACTTGGTGGTGGCTGAAAATGCTAATTTGCCCATTAACATTGTGGTGAATAAGATTGAATTGTCAGACAACATGGATAAAGTTAAACGTGACTTTTCTATGTATGAATCAGCCGGTTATAACGTAAGCTTCCTAAGCGTGAAAGCACAAACCAATATAGCTGACTTTAAAACCAAGCTTAACGAAAAAGCGCACATCTTTTTAGGCCAATCAGGTGTGGGAAAATCTTCACTTATTAATGAGTTAATTCCAGATTTAAATTTGCGTGTGAATGAGATTTCAACCAAAAGTAAACTCGGCAAGCATACAACGACTAGCACGACACTTTATCACATCCCCTCGGGCGGTGATTTGATTGATTCTCCTGGTGTGCGAGAGTTTCAATTAGACGAGCTAACCGATAAAGAAATTCTCAGTGGCTTTAAAGAATTTAAACCTTTTATTGGCCAGTGTAAATTTAGAAATTGTGCCCATATTAACGAGCCCAAATGCGCCATTAAAACTGCCGTAGAAAATGGTGAAATTAACCCAATACGTTATCAGAGTTATTTAAACTTGATTCACTAAATAGAATCTATTCAAACTCCATTCGTTTAAAAATACGCTCAGCATTTTGTTTATGTAACTCTCTATAGGTGCCGCGATCACGAAACATAGATTGGTCAATATTGTAAGCTTCGTATAAGCCGCCATCTTCATCTAAAACCTTCTCCACTTCGCCAATCATGTGAAGTAGATAATCTTTGGTAAATTTAGTCACTGTGGCCAAATCAGTTGATTCACCATGGCCTGGAATAATAATTTCAGGCTCTAACGCTTCGATTTTATCCCACGTTTCAGCCCAGGCAGCTGCATCGGTATGCGGAAAAATCGGCAGCATGCGTTCATTAAAGGCAGTGTCACCACTGATCAGTATTTTTTGCTCTGGCAACCACAGCTGAATGTCATCCGGTGAATGTGATGCGCCAATATGCATAAGCTCTATTTTGGTATCACCCATTGGTAAGTTCATTTTTTCTTCAAAAGTTAGGTCTGGTCTGATTAGTTTTGTACCAATAAGCTTGTCTTTTTGTACGCGCAAGGAGCGTGCCAAAATATCTTCACCACGGTGCTTGATTTCTTTATCTGCTTCAACGTGAGCAATAATAATAGCACCCTGCTCTTTCCAGTAATTAGAGCCCAGTATCGCATGGCCTTGAGAATTTTCTAACACCACATATTTGACTGGCTGATCAGTTACTTTTTTAATTTCTTCATGCAAAGCTTTTGCCAATAAATAGCTACCACCCGCATTAAAAACCAATACACCATCCGTGGTAACAATAAAAGATAGGTTGTTGTTGTGATTTGAATTTTCGTAAGTATATGGCTGAGTTGCACCAATGGCGGAATAAACATTGTCAGCTATTTCTTCTGGCAAGCGATAGAGAATATTGTCTTTTTCATGATCGCTGATATAAACAGGCAAGAGCTCATCTTTCCAAGCAAAGAACCCATCAGAATAATTCTTCACATTGGTGTAGCCCATATTTTCCAAAGTTTTGGCAGCAAGTGGCGAGCGTAAATTACGACCACAATACACAATAATTGGCGTGTCTTTAGATTTAGCATGATCGGCAATTTGAAACTCTAACCAGCCACGAACAATATTAACATTTTGACCACGATTAATAGTGCCTGTGTACTTAAGCTCAGTTGGTGTTCGCACGTCAATCAAAACAACAGTTGGATCTTCATCTAGGATTTTATTTAACTCATCGGTATTAATATTAACAATTTGCTTGTTAACCGACTCCAGCATTTTGTTGCCATCAATAATATCAATATCGGCTTGAACGTTAAGTGCGGTAATCACTGCTGCAATGGTTAGAATTTTTTTCAACATGGGTTTTATTAATTAATTTAAATTGTTTTAATTATCTCATAATAGCGTATTATCAACCTTGAATAATTTTTTATCAATAGAGGAGAGAGTAAATGAATAATAAAATGATTAGCGCATTAATAATTAGTGCAAGCCTAGGTTTAAGCACTAGCGCATTGGCTTTTGGCCCCAACATGTTTAACCCAATGAATATACCTTCAGAGGTAGCTGAAGCCGTATCAGATGCAGCGCCCGATGGCATGGTGTCAAACGCACTAATTCGCACAGCAGATATATTGCCTGAAGAGGTCACGGCTGATATGTTTATGGATATGGTACAAGTGACTGTAGTTGATGAAGGTATTACCGGCGCTGAGGTTGATGAGTCAATTGTCTCTATGGCAACTAACGAAAATATCTTGCACGTGGCTATGTTCCCACTAAGCAAACAAATTGAAAATGTTACTGGCAAGCCTTATCGTCATTTAAGTATTCACAATATTTGTGATGCGGTCACTGCGGCTAAAATTGCTGATATTGATGACCGATACGCCGTGATTCTGCCTTGTAGAATTGCCGTTGTTGAGGGTAAAGATGGCGTGCTTAGAATGATTAGCATGAACCCGGATGTGATGTACAAGATGAACCTACCTAAAGGTGTGCTCGATCCTGCTATTGAAGTTGCTGACAAAATGAATGCTATCTTAGCAGGCGCTAAAGAAGGCGCTTTCTAGTCACTATTCAGATTTACCATAAGGCCTGCATTTGCAGGCCTTTTTGGTTATGAGTCAAGAGCAAATTATTAAACGTCACCAAGGCGCTTTTAAGCAATTTGGACACCATCCTAATGCACTATTGTGGAGTGGGGTAAAAATCCAATATTTACGTTTTGAGCAGCTTGCCAAGATCGGCATTCAAGCAGGCGATTCATTGCTTGATGTTGGTTGTGGCTTTGCTGACTTGTATTTTTATCTTAAGCAACAAGGCGTACCAACACACTACCAGGGTATTGATATCGTTGAGGAATTTAGCGCCAAAGCCAGCGCTCTTTACCCCACTGCAAAGCTTTCGACAAATGACATTTTTAGCCTTAATCCCGCTAAAAATAGCATTGACTATGTCATGCTTTCAGGTGCACTAAATTATGTACTTAATGACGCAGAGAATAATGCCAAAAAAACCATTGAAAAAATGTTTGCTACATGTAGAAAGGGCATTGCTTTTAATCTGCTAGATAGTGATGACCAGTGGTCAAATTCGCGTAATGATTTGCAAACCTATCACAAGCAAGAAGTTGTATCATGGATTGAAAAAATCACCCCGAATTATCAACTTATTGATAATTACTTAGATAACGATTTCACCCTACTGGCTTGGAAAAAATAACACCGAATTATCACTAACCACCCCAAACTTTGCTTGATATTTTTCTGCTAAAAATTCAAATGTTTTTTTACTAAAAAAACAAATGTGGGTTGGGTCATTTTTGTAATACCAAGTGGAAAAATCAACCTCATTGGTTAATTGCTGAGTCATTACTGCCAATACGCCGTTTGCATTTAACATTGAGAATAATCGTTCAATTTCAACACCAGGATTGGACAAGTGCTCCCATACTTCTGTTGCTGTAATGAAGTCATATTTTTGGCTAAACACTTGTTGATCGTTTGCATAATATTTATCAAATAAATCAACCTTATAACCTTGGTTTTCAAACATTTTTGATAAAGTTGGCCCAGGGCCACAGCCGAAATCCAAACCCTTGGCCTGCGGCTGAATATGCTTTAGTACGGGATCAAACACCGTTGAAAGGAATTGTTGATAACCCGTGTTATCTTCAGTATTTTGATGAAGATCATAACGGGATTTTTCATCAGTATCATTTAAATGAAAACGCTTGGCTAAAAAAACCAACTCGCAGTTTGAGCACTGCAAGTAGCTTGAATTCTCATTTGAATAATAAGACTGAGTCTTATTAGAACCACACAATGGACAAGACTGATCTTGAGTCATTGCGTGGTGCTCAACTAATTAGTGAGAACAAGATCCTGTGTGTACATGACCATGCTCAAGCTCATCAGCCGTTGCTTCTCTTACGTTTTCAATTGAAACATTAAAGTGTAGTGTTTCACCAGCTAATGGATGATTAGCATTAATGGTAACCGTTTCTTCATTGATTTTTTCAACACGAACGATAAATGGATTACCCTGCTCATCTTGTGATTGAAGCTCCATGCCCACTTCTAAGTTTTCAATACCTTGTAAAGCTTCCATTGGAATCTCTTGAATACCTTCTGCATGATGAACACCATAAGCATCTTCAGGTGCAACTGAAACGTCGCAAGACTCGCCTACTTTCATACCCTCAAGGGCTTTTTCCAAACCAGGAATAATGTTACCATGGCCTTGAATAAATGGCATTGGCTCTTTGCCCGTTGATGAGTCGATTACATCGCCAGCATCGTTTTTAAGGGTGTAGTGCATTTCAACTACGGCGTCTTTTTTTACAGTCATTACTTTTCTCCTGGTTGGCCTAAAGCCTAATTAACAACACTTGAACATTCAAGATATTTATACAAGATATTTATACCTATATAGGGTCGGGCTATTAATATTCAAGCACTCTTTGCAATTATTTAGCCCACCATCTGCCAATACCAAACCAGATAATCCAAGAAGCTGCGAATAGTACAAAAGTAGTGTCTTGAATCCACGGTTCAATTGGATATTGTTTAACTGCCAATGCAGTTAAAAAAAGTGCCAAAACTACAAACCCGCTTTTACATTTGATACGATCTTTACGCTGCTCGTGACGCGCACAGTGCAATACAACATCAACAAAATTTTTAAACGGATAAATAAGCAAAAAGAGAATAACTGGCGTTAATACCACCGAAATTACAATGGAGAGCGCACCATCAACATCAGCCTCTACAAAACCAAAATATGCGCCAATATCCATACTGGCCAAGGTAGAAATAATATAATCGCCAGGAAAGGTTGCCCAATCTATTAAAGTCTGCAACAAAGTAGTTTGATCAGTCGTTTTACTCATAAAAATTTATTTTTGGTCAGTGTTAAAAAGTTAGCCAATTATACGTATTTTTAATTTTTTTTACCCCTGTGCTTTTGGTAAGATTTTTTACGAATTCGATGATGAAAATCGTTATTGGCTTGTCGTGATCGATTGGGTTGTTTTGCCTTAGATACACTAGTATAAGGCACCAAATGTTTGTCGCTATTACCAATTAGATCGCTACGCCCCATGCGCTTTAGCGCTAGCCTCAATATATCCCAATTTTTTGGATCATGGTAACGCAAAAAAGCTTTGTGTAGTTTTCTCTGGGCACCACTACGCGGCGTTTTTACCACCTCTGAGCGTCTAGTAATCTTCTTTAACGGGTTTAACTCACTGTGATACATGGCTGAAGCTATGGCTAGTGGCGTTGGGATAAACGCCTGAACTTGATCCGGCTTAAAGTTATTCTCTTTAAGCCAAAGCGCCAAGTTAAGCATATCCTCATCACTGGTACCAGGGTGCGAAGAAATAAAATAAGGAATCAAATACTGTTCTTTACCCGCTTGTTTTGAATAGCGCTCAAACAATTTCTTAAATTGATAATACGAGCCAATGCCTGGCTTCATCATTTTAGACAAGGTGTTTTTTTCTGTATGCTCAGGTGCAATTTTCAGGCGCCCGCCTACATGATGAGTAACTAATTCTTTAATATATTCAGGGTCACGCACTGCCAAGTCATAACGCAAACCCGACGCAATAAATATTTTTTTAACTCCTGTTAACTGGCGAGCGCGTCGATAGAGTTTGGTTAGTGGCTTGTGATCGGTGCCCAAATTTGGGCAAATATCCGGATACACACAGGTAAAGCGGCGACAAGAGGCTTCAATTTTAGGATCCTTACACTGTAGGCGGTACATATTGGCCGTTGGCCCACCAAGATCAGAGATATTACCTTTGAAGTCTTTATCGGTATCGCGAATCGTTTCAATTTCACGAATCACTGAATCTTCTGATCGACTCTGAATAATGCGCCCCTCATGCTCAGTAATTGAACAAAACGTACAGCCGCCAAAACACCCACGCATAATATTAATCGAATAACGAATCATATCAAAGGCTGGGATTTTTAGATCGCCATAAGCTGTATGCGGATGGCGTGTGTATGGCAATTCAAATACAGAGTCAAACTCTTGCATCGATAAAGGAATTGGTGGCGGATTAAGCCATACGTCACGCTCACCATGGCGCTGCACCAAAGCGCGCGCATTGCCTGGGTTGGTTTCTAAATGAAATACACGTGAAGTATGTGCATAAAGGTATCGATCTTTAGCTACTTGCTCAAAAGACGGTAGGCGAATAACGGTTTTATCACGCACCAAATCACTCGTGCGTTGACCAAACTCAAGCACTTGTTCAGCACCCTGATTAGGGTCAATTTTGTTTGCCTTATTATCAGACTCACCTTTATCACAAGATTGCTTATCTTTAGCACTTGTGTCAGCATAAGGATCGGCTTGTGGGTGAGATAGGCTTTTATCCTGATCAATGTCAGTAGAATCCAATACTGTCCAACCTTGCTCAATGCTTTGGCGCATAAAAGCTGTGCCACGGATATCGGTTATTTGTTTAATAGCTTCGCCAGCAGCTACTCGATGTGCCACTTCAACCACAGCGCGCTCAGCATTGCCAAACAATAGCAAATCAGCTTTAGAGTCAGGCAGAATTGAGCGACGAATAGTTTGCGACCAATGATCATATTGCGCAATGCGCCTAAGACTTGCCTCAATACCGCCAATAATAACAGGAATGCCTTTATAAGCTTCTTTGGCACGCTGCGTATAAACCGTGGTGGCTCGATCGGGCCGTTTTCCAGCCACCCCACCAGCTGTATATGCATCATCCGAACGCGGTTTTTTCTCAGCCGTATAATGATTCACCATAGAATCCATATTGCCGGATGCCACCGCGAAAAATAAATTTGGCCTGCCTAGCTGTCGAAAGTCATCGGCCGAATGCCAATCAGGCTGAGAAATAATACCCACTCGAAACCCTTGAGACTCTAGCAAACGACCAATAATCGCCATACCAAAACTCGGATGATCAACATACGCATCGCCAGTAACAATAATAATATCACAACTATCCCAGCCCAAATTATCCATCTCCTTGCGCGACATAGGCAGCAAAGGCGCAGGCACAAGCCCTTTTTTATGCGGCCAAAATTTTGGATAAGAATAAATATTTTTTGGCGCTAATGACATGTTTCAAAGTATACAGTAAGCAATTAGCCGATTTATCATCCTAAATAATTTGACCTGTTGAAATATTGTGCACAAACAGTGTACGAAATATAGGAATTTTAGACAATAAAAAAGGGTTTACATCTCTGTAAACCCTTTAAGTATATGGTGGGGCGTGAGCGATTTGAACGCTCGACCAGCGGATTAAAAAACTTACCAAAACATCTAAAAAACGCTCTAAACCCTGCTACTAAAGCACTTTTGTTTCACTTTAAAATGATATAGAGTGTTCTAAGCAGTTCTTTATTGCGATTATATTGCGACTTTTTTAGCCTTAGTTTGGTTTCAATTAATCACCCTATTGCAACTTTTTTATTATGCAGTTTTATCCAATTTCTAGCTAGAAATTTAAAAATAGAATACTGATAATCCTGTCAACTATTTAATCTATTTTTAACCCAATCTGGATCTCTTCTCATTGGCAAAACAGCAATCACATAATTCGTATTATTAGTAACATCATAATAGATTGCATATGGAAACCTTTTAGACAGCATTTTGTAAAAACCATCTTGCTTTTGATGAATGCCCGAATATACAACAAGGGATTAGATATCTGATAACAAACAATCCCAAAAAATAGTCTCCAATGCCTGTTTGTTGTAATTCGTAGAAATCTTTACCTTGCTCTAAATCTAAAACAGCATCTGATAAGATACTGATGTTATTAATATTCACTAATGACTATCTTGATTTTAAATCAGCAAAAGATATAAACTCTGCCTTACCCTGCTCTATTTTTTTTCTTCTTTCAGATAAAATATCTTTGCGCCACTCTGGAGATTTTACTTCTATTTGATCATGACTAAATGAATCCCAAATTGCCTCCATAGTTTGAAGCCCCTCTGCAGCGTTCATTTTTGTGATTTCAGTAATGGTCATATTAATTATTTTGTTTGTTTAAAAGCATAATACCATTATCATCACATTCTATCAATTAATTTATATTACTCTGTTATACGACTTTTTGTTGCTCAAATTAAGAAATTAAGGGGACACGATACTTAATTATTTACTTTCGGCCCAGGCTTGTTTTTTCTAAGAACTCTGTCAAGCAGCCCCTCCGCAGTTTTTATAAAGCCCTCTTCTCCAAGTGGCCTGCCTGTGCGTGCATGTTTTTGTAGTTCGTCAACCTTGTCATCTTTTGACAGCTTCAGGTAAAGCTTCCAATCATCAACCAAATCGAGTAATGGATTCGGGTCAATAATTCCCAGCTCATCTTTGCCAGATAAGTGCGCATGAACACTGCTATATTTGTAATCCCAGGGGTTTTTGACCATGCCAGCGGCCACAGGGTTGAGCTCTACATAGGCCGCCGCTCTGAGCAAATATGACTCATCCATTGGAAACGAAGCAAAACGTCCTTGCCATAAATAGCCCGTCCACTGCTCGCGGGTATTGATCATTTTTGTATAAAGCCTGTGCGTTTCACCAATTGCCTTTGCTAAAGACTCTTCAGCTTTTGGATTGACAATTAAATGCACGTGATTTGTCATTAAACAATAAGCCCAGATATCAACCTTTTGCTTATCACAATTGCGTTTTAGTTGTTGGAGGTAGTTGTGATAATCTGATTCTTGGAAAAAGACATCCTGACGCCGATTGCCGCGCTGGGTTATGTGATGTGGATATCCGGGAAGGACGACTCTTGCTAATCTTGCCATGGGTGAATTATAGCATGGACAATAATTAAGTATTGTGTCCCTTTAATTAAAATCAGTGTGTAGCAACCAAAGACTTGACTTCTACATTAAAACTAAAGGGAACAATATTGGACAATGCTTCACTTTCTTTTTCTTTAGCGCGGTGTAAATCAGAGCGTAATTGTAAATTAAGCCAAAAATCTTCAGAAGTGCCGAACACCTTAGCCAGTCTTAACGCGGTAGATGGGATGATTCTTCTTTTTCCGTTAATGATTTCATTTACTCTCTGATAAGGCACCTTTAACATGGTAGCCAGCTCCGTCTGCGGGATACCCATTGGTTTTAAAAACTCTTCCAATAGCATTTCTCCAGGATGGGTTGGCGCTCGGTGTGTTGGTATTCTAATCATAATTAATCTCCACTTCTTAATGATAATCAATAATTTCTACATTGGTAGGGCCTTGCTCGGTCCAAGTAAAGTAAATCCGATATTAATAATTAAAGGTAATTAAAGGGACACAATACTTAATTACTCATTTGTGCCCAATGAATACGGAAACTTTAATAATTAAGTATTGTGTCCCTTTAATTCTTTGTGCCCCTTTAATTCTATCCAATTCTCAACAACCAAACCATCAACTCGTCTAAATTCTTTTTCATTGTTGGTTACCACAACCAGACCTTCGCTCGCTGCATGACCAGCAATATGCAAATCGTTAACACCAATTGGTGTGCCTTTTTTCTCAAGATCTGAACGAATAATAGCATAATGCTGTGCTGCTTTTGCTGTGTAATCAAGCACCTCTAAATGTGAAACAAAGTCTTCAAGAATAAGCCTGTTATTTTTAATTTGCTGAGATTTTTCAACCCCATGCATCAATTCTGCAAGCGTTATACTTGAAATAGCTAACTGACCGACATGTGCATTAAAAATATCCAATAGTTTGAGCGGCCTTTTTCGAATAACGTAGATACAAATATTTGTATCTAACATATACCTAATCATCAAACGACTCTCTTTTGCATTCTGTTTGTTCTGGACGCTCTGACATAAAATCATCAGAAACCTGCTTGGAACTCAAAAAGAAACTGTCCCAGGCTGAATCAACTGGGGATATAACTCGATCCTTACCTTTAATACGCACAAACACTTTTTTAATAGACTCATCTAGACGCACTTCTGTTGGCAATCTTACCGCTTGGGTTTTATTATTTAGAAAAACTGTACTGATGGTCATAATATCGTTCAACTCCTTAATTAAATATACCTTAAGTATATACCAATTTGTTTAATTGTGAAGGAAAATTAATAATTTACAACGTTTAAATAATTAAGTATTGTGTCCCTTTAATTCACTTTTAATTCACTTTAATTCAAAAGTTAATTTGTAAAACTTTCAGACAATGTTTTGCCAATCAGAGCATTTAACGA
>JACNGB010000023.1 GCA_014384345.1 Candidatus Thioglobus pontius | reverse complement strand
CGGGCTATCCCCCACTATCAGGCAGATTCCTACGCGTTACTCACCCGTCCGCCACTCGACGCCTGGAAGCAAGCTTCCATCGTTTCCGTTCGACTTGCATGTGTTAAGCATACCGCCAGCGTTCAATCTGAGCCAGGATCAAACTCTTCAGTTCAATTCTAACTATTTAGAACATTGGCAACATTTATAAATAAATGCGCTTTGCGTTCAATTTTTTTAAAAGCTTAATTGCTTTAGTTTTTTATGTGCACTTGCACAATTTAATGTACGAGTGCCCACACAAGTTGTTTGATATATTTTTAAAGAGCTACTGCAAAAAATGTAATTGTTATGCAGTGAAAGATGGAAATTATACAGCGTTAAATTAACTTGTCAACACTTATTTTCAACTTTCTTTTGCAATAAACTTTTTACTGTTTTGGTGCAGTGAAAGCGCGAAATTATACTACCTATTTTGGTTGGGTCAAGCCTTATTCAATTTATTTATTAAATTAATTTATTGGGGTGCTAATTTATCAGCTGAAATCGCTTTGTTAAGCCATTCATCGGCTTTATCAATGTCAACGATGTTTTGTTGAGCATCTATCATTTCAATGTCATTATCGTTCCAACCCTTAATGCCCATCTTTAATGATCGCACATTTTCAAATCCCATTAATTGCATCGTCTGCGCCGCCAGGACACTTCTATTGCCCGATCGACAAATAACCACAATATTTTGATCACGTGCTCTGGCCAATTCTGGCACTGTGTCATCATAGTTCCAAACACAAGAACCTTCTAAAACCCCTCTTGGCACATGTAGCGAGTTTTTAATATGCATCATCTCAAATTCATCTGCCTCTCTAATATCTAACAATATTAATGTTGCATCTGCTTCTATTTCTTCTTCCAAATCCCAAGGGAACACTTCTTCCACGGTTGCCAAAGCGTTTTGTACTAATTGTTGATATCCATCCATAATTACTTCTCTATTTGCAGTAGCCTTTTTCAGTAACCATAACTGCCACTTCAACTCTTGACGTTAATGACAATTTCTTTAAGATTGACTTAACGTGGAGTTTAACTGTGCCATCTGAAATGCCTAACTCTCTAGCGATCACTTTATTACTATGGCCAATTGAAACCTGACAGGCTACTTCTTGCTCGCGCTTAGTAAGCAACTCAAACGATGGCTCATTATCGTTTAATTCATTTCTTAGCACTTTTGCTAATACATGAGTCATATCCTGGGCCACTACAATCGAACCTTTAACCGCCTCATTAAGCGCATCGACCAACTCATCTGGATCCATGTCTTTAAGTAAGTAACCCTGGGCACCATACTTCAAACAGTCTCTAAGGTCTGTTTCCTCTGTGCTGGTGGTTAACATAATTACCGGTGTTTGAATTTTTCGCTGTTTGATGATTTGCAAGACTTCTATGCCTGACATCTGTGGCATGCGCAAATCCAGAAGGATAATGTCGACTTCAATGGATTCAATTTCTTCTAATCCTTGCTCTGGTGACGAGGCTGCACTGGCAGAAATGTCTTTTGATTCTAGTAGCGCAATTAAACCGTTTCTAAACAGTGCGTGATCATCAATAATATATATCTTCATTTTTTATTTCTCAAAACTTACCGTAATACGAGTGCCTTCATCTACTTCTGACTCTACTTCAATATGTGCGCCCACTCGCTGAGCACGCTCTTGCATAATATTCATGCCAATATTATTCCCCATTACTTCACTGGTATTTTGATCTTTTACAAAGCCCACGCCGTCATCTTCAATTAATAGTTGACATTTAGGCTGAGCTGAAAGCAAAATTCTCACGTTACGCGCCTTAGCATGCTTGCGAATATTTGATAATGCTTCTTGAGTAATACGCATAATTTGCATCTCAACCTCTGGCGTCACTTTAAATTTACCTTCAACCTGTAAATAGGTAGCTATCCCTTCTTCTGATTTAAAGCGATTAACCAAGTTTTCCAACGAAACCTCTATGCCTTTAGGGTCTAGTGGCACCCTAAAATTACACATAAGTTCGCGCAACTCCTGATTAGCCTGAGTAATATTACCTTGTAGTGCCTCAATTTGATGATAGGCATCTAGTTGCTTAGCCTGCTTAAGCGAATTACCCAAAACACTCACCTGTAACTTCAGGCTATAAATAGTTTGAGCCAATGAATCATGGATTTCTTGAGATAAGAATAGTCGCTCTTGAGATAGCTCCATACGCTTAGTTTGCTCATCCAAGGCTGATTTGTCGAGTGCAACTGCAATATTTTCAGCAATTGATTCTAACAAAGCACGCTCATCATAAACTAGTGAAGGCTCTTGATCAAAAAACAAGTTAAAAATACCTAGGGTTTTTCCATGATGACGCAGTGGAATAAAAATGGTGCCAACATCAGCAATTTTTTTAGACTGATTGCCAACGCACTTAGCACAGTTATACACACTAAATTGCACGCCGGCCTGCTCGGCCATTGCCACTTCACCACAAAAACAATCACTATTTAATACGTGCAACTCTTGGCCTTGTGAATCAATCACGCCACGTTGTGCCACTAGATACAGCTCGCCATCATCTGCCAAACTTCGAGCAGCACCAGAGCTTGCTCCTGTCATCTTGACAAACATGCCCAAGAAATAGTCAAATAATTCTTCGGTTGAATGCAATTTATTTAGTTTAGAAGAGACACTATATAAGGTCTCTAAAGAAGCAGACTTTTGACTCAAGCGCTGAATCTGTTTTTTTAAAATCCCTTCCATGTCATCATAAAGATGTTGATTTTCATCAATCAAATGGTTGATTGCACTGGCCACTGGTTGAAATGAAGTTTGCTGCACTTCCTCTAGACGGATATTTTGGTTGGTTTTGTATCCAGACACCCATTGCTGCAAATCAGCAAATGGCAGTAAGAAATCCTTGCGTATTGATAAATACAAGCCAAGATATGCAACCAAGATTAAAACAACCAACAAGATATCCATAGCTTTCTGTGTTTCATAGGCAGCTAAAATCTCCATCACCAAGATAGGCGATAATAACGCTGTCACCATAAAGTATAGATAGAACTTGTAATTAATATTCATAGCACCTAACTACTTACCAATACAAAAAGAAGAAAAAATTTCGCCTAATAAATCATCTGAAGAGAATTCACCAGTAATACTACCCATAGCAACCCCTGCATGGCGCAAATCTTCAGCCATTAACTCAACAGCGCCACCTTCAAGCTGAAGTAGTGCGTTGTTAATACTATTCTGTGATTCTTCAAGTGCAATAATATGGCGTTTTCTAGCCAGCACAACGCCTTCTGCACCGCTATCAAGACCGGCAATATCTGACAGCTCTTGTCTAAGCAGCTCAATACCTTTAGTCTCTTTTGCACAAATTGACAATTGGGTCGAGCCATCAACCATGGTTTTTTCAATAGACTCATTGGTTAAATCAACCTTATTCTTAATAATGAGTAAATTTTTATATTGAATATTATCTGGCAATAAAGAAAAATCAGGATTTTGATCTTGTGCGTCATACATCATTAACACCACATCTGCATTGGCAATTACGTCGCGCGCTCTTTTAATGCCCTCTTGTTCAACCACATCATCACTATCATGCAATCCTGCAGTATCAATAATATTGAGCGGCATGCCATTAATATGAATGGTTTCACGCAACACGTCTCGGGTGGTGCCAGCAATATCTGTCACAATCGCACTAGAACGTTGCGTTAATGCATTTAGTAAAGAAGATTTGCCCGCATTTGGCTTTCCCGCAATGGCCACATTAAGCCCCTCTCTCAAAATAGCACCTTGATTGGCCGAGTGTAGAATTTGCTCAATTTCTACTTTAATGGCCTGAGTTTTTTCTTTCACCTGTTCAGATTGCAGAAAATCAATTTCTTCATCTGAAAAATCAATGGTCGCCTCAACAAAAATACGCAAGTCAATAATAGATCGAGTCAGCGCATTAACCTGTGCTGAAAACACACCGGTTAACGATCTAAGTGCAGAGCGTGAAGCTTGCTCAGAGTTGGCGTCAATCAAGTCAGCTACTGCTTCTGCCTGCACCAAATCCATTTTTCCATTTAAAAAGGCGCGCTTTGAAAACTCACCCGGCGTTGCTGCTTGGGCGCCAAGCCCAATGGCAGATTCCAGCAATGAACGCATAACACTTATGCCGCCATGCCCTTGAAACTCTAGAACATCCTCGCCTGTAAATGAATGAGGGCCAGGGAAATATAACGCAATACCTTGATCAATTTCTACCTTATCTTGATTAAAAAATGAACCATAATGCGCATAACGAGCCTTGGGCACAAACCCTAACATTTGTTCAGCAATGGCTTGACAAAGTGGGCCTGAAACGCGCACGACACCAATGCCGCCTTTACCAATACTACTGGCTAATGCACAAATGGTTGATTCGCTATGGCTCATGGACACCTCCAGAAACCCCGGTGCGATTTAGGGAATGCAGAAAATAGTACATTTTTCAGCCAAAAATTAATAGAATAGCTAGTTATTTGATGAATTTTTGGCTGAAAAAGGTGCGGTTTTATGTGTTTCATAAATTGTATTGGGGTTTTTGGAGGTGCCCTCATAGTTAAGTTTGTTCAAAATACTGGGATAAAAACTCATCAAAGCCTATGGTATCAGACTCTTCAATCTCACGCTGACGTTTGCAAGATGATTTTGCTTGAGCATCAAGATAATCAAAGTGTATCTGATTAATATCATTAGCTAAAAATTCGCGACGATATTGCTTGGCAAATGTATTAGTATCATCAAAAAATCCTTGATTTTTATTACGCATTCGCTCAAGCATTTGCGCTGAAGGTGTTAATTCAGGATTGGAAAAACGTCTACAAATATCACTCACCTGTGTTTGATAGTCTTTGCCAAACAGCGCAGCACACAGCTCTAAATCAGTGGCAAGCTGACTGCCAAATTCAGCAATTGAAACCTCTTTAGATTGATGTTTGAGTGTTAAGTTTGGTTTGCGCCCTTCATGAGCGATTAACTGATCATTACCATCAATTTCAAATTGCTCCCTAGTGGAAATAGCGGGCGATTCTTTTAACAAACAAAATAATAAAAACACTTCCAAGAAATGAATTTGCTGCTCATCAATACCCATAGGTAATGATGGATTAACATCTAAAGATCTGAGTTCAATATAGGCAATGCCTTGATCACTCAAACTGTCTAATGGCTTCTGGCCTGCTTTAACCAGCGGCTTAGGGCGAACTGACGCATAATATTCATTTTCAATTTGCAGAATATTGGTATTAAGCTGCTGATAATGACCATTTTTTTTAATACCGATACGCTCATATTCACTACAGCTGGCTGACATACCTGACTTCAACGAATGAATATAATGATCCAAAGAATTATAGTTAGCCTTTACACCTGCCTCATCCTCGCGTAGATTTTGATAACCAATATCGCCCATACGCAAGGAGGTCGCATAAGGCTCATACAAAGTAGAGTCGTTAAATTCAACTAATGAATGCTGGTGATAACCCTTTAAAAATGACTTACACACTGCTGGAGAGGCGCCAAATAAATAAGGCACAATCCAACCGTAGCGCACTACATTTCGAGTAAGCGCCATATAGGCTTCGTCTTGACTTTGCTCAACGTTCGAGAACAAACAGCACTGCTTAATAAACTCTGTTGAGAATGAATAGTTAAAATGAATGCCAGCTATGGTTTGCATCACACTGCCATAACGATTGGCCAATCCCTGGCGGTAAACCGTTTTCATCTTTGCTCGATTGCTTGATCCGTATTGGGCAATAGGAATATAGGTCTCTCCTCGAATAACACAGGGCATACTTGCCGGCCAAAAATTCTGATCCTTGGGTAAACGACAATATAAATAATGTTGCGTATCTTGCAAAAAATTAAGTACCGACTTAGCATCAGGCAGTGGCGGGGTAACCAATTCAAGCAGTGATTCTGAAAAATCAGTGGTGATATTTGGATGTGTTAACGCGCAACCTAGGTTTTTTGGATGTGGCGCTTGTGATAATCCGCCCTTTCTAGAAACCCGCAACCCCTCTTTTTCAATGCCCATTAAATTGCCTGAAAGCAATTGGGCGTGAGGCTTAAGTAATTGAATTTTTTGCGCTATATTCAAAGGATTAACGAACTAAAATAAGCGTTATTTTACCATTAGCTTAACAAATGAAGACAATCAAGGCTGTTGTTGGCGTTTTACGCAATGACTCAGGGCAAATATTGATCGCCAAAAGGCAAGATCACCAGTTCATGGGTGGATTTTGGGAGCTTCCTGGTGGCAAAATTGAACAAGGTGAGTCGCCAGAGGATGCTATTTCTCGAGAGTTAAATGAAGAGCTGGGCATAACAGTCAGTCAGCTTTCTCTACATCAAACCATGACTCATCAATATAAAGACAGAATAGTTGAGTTGAATATTTATAATATCAATCAATATCAATACACACCTCAAGGTATCGAAGGTCAAGAAATTACCTGGAGTTCCGTTGAACAATTATCAACTTTTAATTTATTACCCACCATGAAAGCCTTTATTGATTCAATCACTCTGCCAAACAAATACTGGATTACCCCATCAAGCAATCATCAAAGCGCGGCCTGGATGGAAAAATTTAACGAAAAAATGACGCAAGATATTGAGCTAATTCAACTTCGAAGCAAAATTGAGCTAGATAAAGCATTTATCACAGAACTTAACAATAAATGCCAACAACATAACATTAAGTTATTGCTCAATATACCCAACAAAACTTTTGATGAAGTCTATTGTGATGGCTGGCATATTACAACGGGCGAGATGTTAAAACTCAATAAAAGACCTTGTGATAAGAGCAAGCTGCTCGGCGCATCTACTCACAACCTCAAAGAAGCATTACAAGCCCAAGAATTGGGTGCGGATTTTGTGGTTATTTCACCGGTTCAAGCCACACAAACTCATCCTGATACTGTGCCACTTGGTTGGGATGCAGCCCAAGAAGTCGTCAATAAACTTAACATTCCAGTGTATTTTTTAGGCGGCATGGGGCTTGAAGATTTGGACAAAACTATAAATCTTGGCGCCCAAGGTATTGCCGGAGTAAGTGCCTTTTAACACTACTACGCTCTAGCAACCGTTAATACATCGCAAGACTTAACTCCAGCCTTAATCACAGTTTTTGCCAGCTCATTTAAGCTTGCACCTGTTGTCATTACATCATCTACTAACAACACTTTGTTGTAAGTCATATCTTTAGCACTAAAAGCATTTTTAATTTCGCTGTGCCGCTCTTTTAAATCCAAAGTTGATAGTGCCTTTGTCGCTTTGGTACGCCTCACACTGGTTTTATCAATCAACACATTGGTCTTTTTAGCAATTATTCTTAATAGTTCATGCGTTTGATTGTAGCCACGTTCACGCAAACGTTGTTTGCTGAGTGGCAAAGGGATAATGGCGTCATACTTACCATGGCTGGCAATAATGTCCATGAATCTATCATAAAGACGATGCGCAAAGAAATCGCCAATGCAAAGCTGGCGATCAAACTTAAAGTGTTTGATTAGTTGAGCGCAACTGCCAGAATAATCATATAAAGTGTACGCATTGGAAAATAGTGGAGAATGGCTCAAGCAAGCGCCGCAAAAATTCAAATCAGAGCTTAAAGGTGTAGCGCATGAGCGGCAGCGATGATGGCTACTGGAAAAGCTTTGTTCACAAGTTTGACAGACGCAAAATTGCGCTTGCTCAGTGCAAAGCGCACAGGTTTGTTTTGGTATTAGCCCCGTGTAAACACCCATGTTTTAGCGTCTGATAATTCTTCCTTAAATTGATACTCTTCCCAATTAAACGCTTTTAAATCTTGCGGATTTTGAATGCGATTTTTAATCATATATTGCACCATTAATCCGCGAGCACGCTTGGCATATATACCAATAATTTTATATTTATCGCCTTTAAACTCCTTAAAGACGATATTGATAATTTTAGCGTTTAACGCGGTTTGATCAATCCCTTTAAAATACTCATTAGAAGCCAGATTGATAATAACTTCTGACTCGTCTTCATTAAGCACTTGCGAGATTTTATCACCCCAGAATTTGTATAAATTTTTACCTTTGGGGTTTTCCAATTTAGTGCCCATTTCTAATCGATAAGGCATGATTAAATCTAGTGGCCTAACCACGCCATACAAGCCCGATAACATGCGTAAATTATCTTGTGCAAAAACCAGATCTTTTTTGCTTAAATTGGGCGCATCAATACCGTTATAAACATCACCCTTAAAAGCTAATAACGCTTGTTTGGCGTTGTCAAAATTAAAAGGAATAGAAAAATTTTGAAATCGATCATAATTTAATTTAGCTAGCTTTTCACTAATTGACATCAGCTTAGATAACTCTTCCTGGCTCTTCTTTTTTAAGATGCCAACCAAAGAGGTAGACTCATCTAATTGACGAGCTGTAGAATAATCACGGATATCAGGCTTGGAAAAATCCTGAGTTTTGGAAGGGGAAATAACCGCTAACATACTGGTCTAAATTGCTTAAAAAAATATGTCAATATTCTACCTTATTAATGCGATGAAAGTCACTCGGACACTAGGGGATTTCAACTTATTAAGCCGAACGTTTTAGGATATAATTGACAGAATTTTTCGATTTATATTTTGTAGATTTTTAACTATGCAAAACAAACTATTACACCTACCAAAAGCGCACGGTCTTTACTCACCTACTAACGAGAAAGAAAACTGTGGCGTTGGTTTTATTGCCCATGTAAAGGGTCAACCGTCTCATCAAATTACACTTGACGCTTTAGAAATGTTAAGCCGCATGGATCACCGTGGTGGTTGTGGTTGTGAAGCCAATACAGGCGATGGCGCTGGTATTTTGACCAATATCCCGCATGACTTCTTTGCAGCTGAGATTAAGTCTCAATTTAATGTAGCAGTAGCTCAAGGCGAATATGCCGTTGGTAACGTATTCTTCCCGCAAGATGACACACAGCGCGCTCATTGTATGGCTCTGATGGAGCAAGCTGTTGCTGAAGAAGGCCAAACTTTTATTGGCTGGCGAGATGTGCCAGTTGATACGCAAAAGGCCGACGTAGGCGGTATTGCAAGAGAGTCTCAGCCTGTTATTAAACAACTGATTGTTGGAAAAGCGGACGATATTGACACGCAAGCATTTGAGCGTGCTTTATTTGTAATTAGAAAACAAACGGCCCATACAATCCGCACGGATGAATCTTTATCTGAAGCCATGTTGTTTTATGTGTGTAGTTTATCAACCACCATTATCATCTACAAAGGCATGTTGATGGGCTCTCAAGTGCTTGATTTTTATTCAGATTTATCTAATCCTGACTATGCTACTTACTTGGCCATGGTGCATTCTAGATTCTCAACCAACACCTTCCCATCATGGGACAGAGCGCAGCCATGTCGTTACATGTCGCACAATGGTGAAATTAATACACGCCAGGGTAATTACAACTGGATGCGTGCACGTGAAGGTACGCTAGAAAGTGATCTATTTGCCAGCAATCTAGAAAAAACACTGCCAGTTATTGAAACTGAAGTGTCTGATTCAGGTAGTTTTGATAACGTATTAGAATTTTTAATGATGAACGGTCGTTCATTACAAGAAGCAGTATTAATGATGGTGCCTGAAGCTTGGCAGAACGACACTAACATGAGTGATGAGAAAAAAGCCTTTTATGAATATTTCTCAAATATGATGGAGCCATGGGATGGCCCAGCTTCAATCGCTTTTACTGATGGACATCAAATTGGCGCCGTATTAGATCGTAACGGCCTACGCCCTTCTCGCTACTACTTAACGCATGATGATCGTGTGATTATGGCCTCTGAAGTTGGTGTGGTTGATGTTGAAACAGATAATGTTAAAACCAAAGGCAGGTTGCGCCCAGGAAAAATGTTCTTGGTTGATTTTGACAAAGGTGAGCTGATCGATGATGAGGCAATCAAAGCAGACTTTGCTACAAAGAACCCGTACCAAGAATGGCTAAACGATCAACAAATTCACTTATCGGAGCTTGGCTGTGAATTAGAAGCACACGGCTTTCACCCAGATACGCTAATTCACCGTTTAAAAGCCTTTGGTTACAGCACGGAAACACTGCAATTCATGCTACTGCCATTGGTTAACGAGCTGCGTGATCCAGTAGGATCAATGGGTAATGATTCAGCTTTAGCTTGTTTGTCAGACCAATCTCGCATTATTTATGATTACTTTAAGCAATTATTTGCTCAAGTAACCAACCCAGCTATTGACTCTATTCGTGAAGAAGTGGTTATGTCGCTACGTTGCTCAATTGGCCCTGAAGGCAATCTATTGGCCAACAATCCTGAAAACGCTCATCGCTTAGTTGTTGACCATCCAATTTTAACCAATGAAGAAACAGCGGCATTAAGGCACTGTAATCATCGTGGCTGGACTAGTAAAACCATCGACATCACTTACGACATTAACGATGGCAAGAAAGTGTCAAAACTACTGGATGATATTTGTACACAAGGCTCACAAGCCATTAAAGATGGTCATAGCTTAATTATCTTATCAGATCGCAATATTGGCACCAATCGTGTTGCAATATCAAGCTTCCTTGCCTCGTCCGCACTGCACAGATATTTGGTTGCTAGCCATGAAAGAACACAGGTTGGTATTGTGGTTGAAACGGGTGAGGCGCGCGAAGTACATCATTTCTGTCTAATGACTGGTTTTGGTGCAGATGCCATCAACCCATACCTAGCCTTTGAAGCGCTGTGGCAAGCGCGTCGTGATGAAATGATCGATATTGAAAGTGATGAGGCGATTATTGCCGCTTACCGTAAAGGTGTTGCTAAAGGCATGCTTAAAGTCATGGCTAAAATGGGCATTTCTACATTAGAGTCATACAAAGGCGCACAAATCTTTGAAGCGATTGGCCTTGCGCCAGAAGTAATGGAAAAATGTTTCTTCGAAACGGCTTCGCGTATTAACGGTGTTAATTTTGACATCCTTCAAGCAGAAAGTGAAAAACGCCACCAACATGCCTACCATACTCAAACACTAGACAATCTAGGCCAATATCATTGGCGTAGTGGTGGTGAAAAACATATGTGGGATCCTAAAACTATTTCTAACCTACAATTAGCTGCTAGAAATAATGACGAGTCCGCTTATTGGGCATTCGCCAAACATGCTAATGAAGAAGGCACACGAAATTCAACCTTACGCGGACTAATGTCATTTAAAACGGGCAATCCGATTGCACTAGATAAGGTTGAGCCCGCCAAGGAAATTGTTAAACGTTTTGCTACAGGTGCGATGAGTTTTGGCTCAATTTCTGCAGAATCACACGAATCATTAGCCATTGCTATGAATCGCTTAGGTGGTAAATCAAATACCGGAGAAGGTGGCGAAGACGCCAAACGTTGGACCCCTGACGCCAATGGCGATTCGCGTCGCAGTGCGATTAAGCAAGTAGCTTCAGGTCGTTTTGGTGTCACCATTGACTACCTAAATAACGCTGATGAGATTCAAATTAAAGTATCACAAGGCGCTAAGCCGGGCGAAGGTGGCGAATTGCCAGGGTCAAAAGTTGACGAAGGCATTGCTGCCATTCGTCACTCAACACCAGGCGTGGGGTTAATTTCTCCACCACCTCATCACGATATTTATTCGATTGAAGATTTATCACAACTTATTTTTGACTTAAAACGCTCTAATCCAGAAGCGCGCATTAGTGTGAAATTGGTAGCCGAAGTCGGCGTAGGTACGATTGCTGCTGGTGTAACTAAGGCAAAATCTGATCACATCGTTATCGCTGGTCATGATGGTGGCACAGGTGCATCACCACTTACCTCTATTAAGCATGCGGGCTTGCCATGGGAGCTTGGTTTGGCTGAAACACATCAAACACTGGTGATGAACGATCTTCGTTCTCGTGTAGTCATTCAAACGGATGGTCAATTAAAAACAGGTCGTGATGTGGCCATTGGCGTACTATTAGGTGCAGAGGAGTTTGGCTTCTCAACCGCGCCATTAATTACCATGGGCTGTATCATGATGCGCAAGTGTCATTTAAATACTTGTCCGGTTGGTATTGCAACGCAAGACAAAGAGTTACGCAAGAAATTTACGGGCAAGCCTGAACATGTTGTTAATTACCTATTTATGGTTGCTGAAGAGTTGCGCTTAATCATGGCGGAGCTTGGTTTTAAAACTGTGAACGAGATGATTGGTCGTGTTGATATGTTAGAGATGAACCAAGCAATTGAGCATTGGAAACAAGGCACAATTAATTTAGACGCCTTGTTAACACCAGCACAAAAGCCGCACGCAAATGCAGGCACTTACCAAACTGAAATTCAAGATCATCAACTAGAGCTGCAGCTTGATAATACTTTATTTGAACAATCTAAGTCGGTAGTTAACGATGATCAACCAGTGACAATTGAAAGCAAGATCACTAACGTTGATCGTGCGGTTGGTGCGATGTTATCCTCACGCCTAGTTAAAGCGCGTGGTAGCAACACCTTAGCAGATGACAGTGTTCATATTAAATTTAACGGCTCTGCTGGTCAGTCATTAGGCGCTTTTATGGCAAAAGGCATTACACTTGAGGTAGAAGGTGATGCTAATGACTACGTTGGCAAGGGCTTGTCTGGTGGTAAAGTGATTGTCTACCCGCCTAAAAATTCTAGCTTTAATGCACAAGATGAAATCATTGCGGGTAATGTTTGTGGTTACGGCGCTACTGGTGGTGAGATATATCTATCAGGCTGTGTATCAGAAAGATTCTGTGTGCGTAACTCTGGTGTTACTGCGGTTGTAGAAGGTATTGGCGATCATGGTTGTGAATACATGACTGGCGGTCGAGTCACGGTTTTGGGTGAAGTGGGTCGTAACTTTGGTGCAGGTATGAGTGGTGGTATTGCTTATATTTATAATCCAAATAACACTTTCAAAGCGATGGTTAACCCGATCATGATTGATCTTGATCCAATGGATGATGAAGCGCAAGCTGAACTTAAGACTTTTGTAACAAATCATGCAAAATTCACTGGATCAGCGGTTGCACAACACATTCTAGATAACTGGGATGAAGAGTTAATGCATTTTATCAAGGTGATGCCAAAAGACTTTAAACGGGTCTTGGCTGAAAACGCTAAAAAGTAAAGTTAACTAAAAAAGGATTGCTAATTGCAATCCTTTTTTTTATGTCAAAATTTTGAATTAAATAGGTACAGCGTCAATGACATCAGCCGCTTCGTCAATGGCTTCATCAATCCCCTCGCCTACTACGGGCACAATTGAAATGACCGCGCCACCAACACGCATTGGCACAGTAACGACTTTGGTCAATACGCAGCTTGATAACAATAAAGCAGAAAGGAGTAAGGTTGTAAATTTAAACATGGTTATTTTCTATCCAAAATAGTAAAGTGATAAGTATGTTGATTTTTTTCATCCGGCTGATGCGACTCTCTAAAACTCTCTGAGAAATCGGCACGATCAAAATCTGGAAAATGCGCATCACCTTCGTACTCACCTTCAATCTGAGTGATATATAAACGGTCGACACTTGGCAGCATTTGCTCATAAAAAGAAGCACCGCCCATCACCATAACTTCCTCATCAGTCTTGGCCAACTCAAGCGCTTGATCAATACTTCCGACCACTTCACAACCCTCAGCCAAAAAATCCGCATTACGACTGATGATTACATTGCGACGATTAGGCAACGGCCTGCCAATAGACTCATAAGTTTTTCTACCCATTAACACGGTTTTTCCGGTGGTAGTTTTTTTAAAATAACCCAAATCAGCTGGTAAATGCCAAGGCAAAGCATTATCTTTACCAATGAGTTGATTGTCGTCCATAGCAACGATGATGGATAAGCGCATGAAAAAGCCCTAAATAACGTAAAATGACTTCTATTTTACAAACACCCATAGCACTCGTGTCATTAATTCTTGCTTCTTCATCCCCCTTTCGAAAAGAGCTGCTAAGCAAACTTGGTTTAAGCTTTGTAACGCACTCGCCTGACGTTGATGAATCAAGAAATCCAGGGGAAACGCCTGAGCAGTTAGTATTTCGATTGGCACAAGATAAAGCGAAAGAGGTGGCAAAGTTTTATCAAGGGCTGATTATCGCCTCAGATCAAGTAGCCACATTGCAAGACGGACAAGGTGCGAACGATCAAGTATTGGGCAAGCCGCATACGCATGAGAATGCCATTAAACAACTTAGTGAATGTTCTGGAAAAACCGTTACATTTGTTACTAGTTTGTGTCTTTTAAATACAAACACCAACAAGATGCAAACAATTGTTGAAACATTTAAAGTGGTTTTTAGGTCGCTAAGCCTTGAGCAAATTAATAACTATTTAAAAAAAGAGCAGCCTTACAATTGTGCCGGAAGCTTCAAATCAGAAGGTTTAGGTATTAGTTTATTTAGTGAACTTGATGGCAAAGATCCCAACACTTTAATTGGTCTGCCTTTGATTCAGCTAATTCAGCTATTAGACAATGAAGGTGTTGACGTTCTAAACATCGAAGCTTAGCGCATGGCCTATTTGCATCCTGACAAGGTTAGCGCCTTAGCTTCAGGTAAAAAAACTTATTGGGGCTCTTTATATGGCAGTGCTGATGCGCTGGCATTAATCGAGCATGTTCAACAAAACCCGCAAGTTATACTGCTTATTGCTAATGATATCGCTCATTTAGACAGTCTTTATCATTCGCTCAATTTTTATGCTCATGACTTAAACATCTTGTCTTTTAATCATTGGGAGGTGTTAGCTTATGATCAATTTTCACCTCATCCTGATATCACCTCCAATCGCTTAAAAACTTTATCCAAACTTAAGTCGCTCAAACAAGGGGTTGTCATTACCACCTTGGAAACGCTATGTTCACGACTTTGCCCAATTGAATTTAGCGAGCAATACAGCTTTAATCTTGATGTGGGCGACACAATAGAGCCAAATAGTTTTAGTGAAAAACTACTGAAAATTGGCTACAATCGGGTAACGACGGTCATGGAGCATGGCGAATTTAACATTCGAGGATCGTTGATTGACCTGTACCCAATGGGCGCCAAGGCGCCGTACCGACTAGATTTATTTGATGAAGAAATTGAAAGTATTCGCACCTTTGACACATCGACCCAGCGTAGTGAATCACAAGTTAAGCAGATTGCTTTATTGCCAGCGCGTGAATTTGCCACTGACAATGCTAGCATAGAATTATTCAAACACAATTATGATCAAGCCTTTGCCAAGCAAAGCTTTATTTATAACGAGGTAAGCGAGGGTAGGCTGCCAGGTGGCATTGAGTTTTACTTGCCCTTATTTTTCAAATCAACTAATACGCTATTTGACTACCTGCCCAACAATATCACCGTTGCCACTTCTGCTGGTTTTAGCGAACTAGTTGATAACACTTATCAAGAACTTCAGTCACGTTTTAAGCATGCTCAGCAAGATCTTGAGCGCCCACCACTTGAACTTAATCAGGTTTTTTTAAATAAAGACCAACTATTCTCTGCCATTAAGCAACAATCGCAGCTGATCATTTCGCCTTCAAAATTAGCAGATAAAGCGGGGCATGTAAACTTCAAATCAAAGTTGTTGCCACCCTTGCAAATTGATCCTCAAAATAAAAACCCACTGGCCAAATTGTCCGGATTTATTGACAGGTCTAATCGTCGAATTCTGATTGTTTGTCAATCACAAGGCAGGCAAACTATTCTAGAAGAGCTGTTATCCAATCACAGCCTAACAGCTAAGCCCATCACTGATTGGCAGCAGTTTTTAATAGAGAGTCAGCCCCTTTGTATCACCAACCAAACTTTGGCCCAAGGGCTACTCAGTGACGATATTGCCATTGTTACTGAAGAAAATTTATTTGGCCAAGAGGTTGTACAACAGCAACGCAGACGTAGAGCCAAGCATAAAGACTTTGATGAAGCCATTAAAAGTCTGGTTGAAATAAAACAAGGTGATCCTATCGTTCATGAAAACTATGGAATTGGTCGCTATTTGGGTCTAAAAACTCAAACTTATGATGGTCAATCTCAAGACTTTTTACAGCTAGAATATGCCGGTGGTGCTAAACTCATGGTACCAATGACCTCGCTTAATTTAATTTCTCGTTATTCTGGCACTTCACCTGAAAATGCACCTTTGCACAAACTAGGCACGCCTCAGTGGAGCAAGGCTAAGAAAAAAGCTGGTGAAGCACTACACGATGTAGCTGCAGAGCTCTTAGAAATATATGCCAAACGTGAATCACAAACAGGATTTTCATTTCCTGAGCCTAACGATGCTTATTCATCTTTTGTGGCCAGCTTTGCTTTTGAAGAGACACCCGATCAACTGAAAACCATGGGAGAAGTGTTGGCTGATATGCGCTCGCACAAACCCATGGACCGCTTAGTGTGTGGCGATGTAGGCTTTGGCAAAACAGAAATTGCTATGAGGGCTGCTTTTTTAGCTGTAGAAGCCGGCAAGCAAGTCGCTATTTTAGTGCCAACCACCTTGTTGGCCAATCAACACCATCAATCATTTTCTGATCGCTTTGCCGATTATCCGGTTGAAATTGCTGCGCTATCCAGATTCCAAACACCCAAAGAGCAAAAGATTATTATTGAAAAGCTTAACGTTGGCAAAATTGACATTGTAATCGGCACCCATAAAATCATTCAGGGTAGCATCAAGTATAAGAACCTCGGTCTAGTCATTATCGACGAAGAACACCGGTTTGGTGTTAAGCAAAAAGAGGCGTTGAAAAAAATGCGTGGCCAAAGTGACATTCTGACAATGACTGCCACGCCAATTCCGCGTACGCTTAATATGGCACTTGGCTCATTGCGTGAATTGTCCATTATTGCCACACCACCGGCAAAACGAAGTGCTATCCAAACCTTTGTGCAAGAATGGCAAGATGACAACATCAAAGAGGCTTGCAATCGAGAGCTACATCGTGGTGGGCAGATTTTTGTTCTACATAATGATATTGACTCTATTGATAATTTAGCTGAAAGCCTTAAAGCGCTCATGCCAAATGTTGCTGTGCGTATTGCCCATGGGCAAATGCCAACCCGTGAACTCGAACACATCATGAGTGACTTTTATCATGCACGTTTTCAAATTTTGGTTTGCACCACCATTATTGAAACGGGTATCGATATTCCTAATGCCAACACCATTATTATTAATAATGCACAAAATTTTGGCCTGGCACAACTCCATCAATTACGTGGTCGTGTTGGAAGGTCACATCACCGAGCCTATGCCTATCTTGTGATTAAATCTCATCAATCACTGTCTAAAGATGCTAAAAAACGCTTGGATGCGATTGAATCCCTTGAGGAGCTGGGCGCTGGATTTATGCTGGCTAATCATGACCTAGAAATCAGAGGTGCTGGCGATTTGCTCGGCGATAATCAATCAGGCAAGATTAGTGAGATTGGGTTTAATCTGTACCATGACTTACTCAAGCGCACCATTGATGCGATGCGCTCTGGGCGCAAAATTAATCTTGATGATCCGATTAATCACGAAATTCAAATTGACTGCGGACTACCTTCTATTATTCCGCAAAACTATTTAGAAGATGTACATGAACGCTTAGTCTTATACAAGCGTATTGCCAGTTGCAACACCAATAACGACCTCAAAGAATTACAAATTGAGATGATTGATCGCTTTGGTCTTTTACCAGATTCAACCAAGCATTTATTTGCCAATACGCGACTCAAACTTTTTTGCGAAAAAATCGGAATTGATGAAATTAACCTTTATGACGATAAAGCCATCATCACTTTTGGCACTAAAAATACCATAGAACCGATAAAAATCATTCATTTGATCCAAAAACAGCCTAAAAACTATCAGTTAAAGGGTCAAAATCAGTTAATTGTAAAAGAAGATATGCCTGAAGACATCAGACGCATTGAGCTTATCGAAAATTTACTAAAAAAGCTAAATTAGCTTGTTTTTAATAAGTTTTGAAGCAAATAACTTAAGGGCAATATAAATAAACACAATGCCGCCAAATATATCGCTAGCTGCATACGACTGAATAAACAATACCGGATCTGGAATTAGCTTGCCTTGCATTGGATACACAAACACTTTAGCAAAGGTTGCAATTAATGAAGCAAGAATCACTAAGAACATAACGTGTGAATACTTCACCTTACCTGAATCAAAGAAAGTAGACAAATGGAAAGCTCGCATAATTAATATAGAGACAATTGGTGCTAAGCTATCGATAAATTTACCCATATAGCTATACATATGCACCGCCTCCCAAGTAAAGCCTTTCGTAATAAAGGTTGCTAGAAAATAACCCAAAACTACGCCAGGAAAAGATTTAAAGCCGAACAACAATGGTGCCAAAATAGCTGCACCCATTGGTAACCAAATATAATTAGCAATAGAGATATTAATATGGTCAAACGGCACAATAATTAAACGCGATACAAATACCATCGCAAAGGCTATCGCGTTAAACCAAAGAAATTGCTTCATCGATTCTCCAATAGTTTCGACAATTTAACGGTGGCATAAATAAAAACAAAACCGCCAAGAATATCGCCAATTAAATAGGTTGATACAAAATTAACAACATTAATATCTTCTTGCAAAACGCCATAAAATAAAGAAAATTTGCCAAACGTATTAAGCAGCGCTGTTAGTATGACAACGAACATCACATGACGGTAGTTGATTTCTTTGCCATCAAAGAATTGCGATAAACCAAAAGACTTCATCATTTGAATAGCAACAATTGGCGCCAACGAACCAATAATAACGTGGCCAGAAAAGCCATCAAAGCCATTACCAAACCAGTTATTCCACAGCGTATAGCCAATTAGCGTATTAGCTAATGCAACACCTGGCAATACGCCGTACCCGAATAATAAATAAGAAAGGATTGCCGCACCCATTGGCAAAAACAGAAGATTGCCATTCGAAAAATCAATATGCCCCATGCCTTCAACCAACAATAGCGATACAATCACCAGTATAAAGGTTAAAAAATTATGCTGTAGCAATAACATTGATTAAATAATAAGCTAAAAATAGCCTATTATACTGAACTATAAAATAATGCGGGGGGGTTAGCTTGCTTGCTGTGGAACAATTCTTTGAATAAGTGGCACAAGTACTTTTAATACCAAATAAATAACCAATAGCGCACCCATAACATCACCCGCAATATAATGAGTGATAAAATCAAATATGGCAAGGTCTAGATAAATTGATTGTGCAAAAACAAAATATTTAAGCAGGGAGCTAACTACTGATACACCCATAACCAATGTCAATATATGTCTAAAATCAATATCACCAAGATGATCAAAATCACACATCTTAGCTAATTTCATACCGCTCATCACAATAATAGGCGCAGTGGCACCTGCACAGGCAGATAAGGTACCCAGTAGTAAATTACCGCCCCAAGAGTCAAATAAAATAACACCACTAGTAATACATGCAGCGAGTATTCCAGGGAATATACGAAAACCAAACAACAAGTACATTAAGATCTTTGCCCCTAATGGCAAATAGAATAAAGCACTTAATTCGACGGTATAGTTGACGAATGTCGTCATTAAATAGGCGGCAAAAAACACACTCAAAAAAGCGATCAGGTTCTCAGCCAGATAATTTATCGTACTTTGCATAGAGCGTAAATTTTAACTTATATTAAATGGATTTCCTATTATGATAAACCATTAATTAATGATTAAATTTACTTATTGTAAGTTAGTACCATGGCGCGCTTATCAACGCTAGATTGTGTTGCATTAATAATTTTTTCCGATAATAAAACGCCCACTGCACGCTTGATGGTTGACAGTGAATATTTAGCAAAATATTGGTCTTTGGTAATGGCGGTAATATTTGCATTTTTGGTATGCATAATAAACTCTAATACTGCTTTTTCTACTTCTGACAATTTGTCAAAACCCATTTCGCGTTCATAAGTATCTAGTGAACGACGTAATTCAAATAATTTTTCTAATGCTTTCATGTTATTTTTTTATCTCTCCTCAGAGGTTTGTATTTCGAAGATCATTATAACCTACTAAAACAGTATTTTCTAATAAATTAAATCGCCCCCCCCTGAAAGACTTTTATAACAAGGGTTTGCCGTACTGCTGTTGATAAAGTTTTTCTATTTTCTCAAGATCAAACTGATGGTTTTGCGTGCCTAGATGAGCCACTTTAATCGCACCAAGCAACCCGGCTAATTGGCCGGTTGTTTTCCAATCCATGTCATTCATAATGCCGTAGAGTAAGCCGGCACGATAGGCATCACCACAGCCTGTTGGATCTTGGGCTGAGTCAGCTTGTGCCGGTGCAATATTTATAACCTCGCCCTTGGTGTGAATTTCTGAGCCTTCGCCGCCCTTGGTAATAATGAGCGCATCAACCATTGAAGCAATAACTGCCAACTCTAGCCCAGTTTTATCAACCAACATTTGCGATTCATAATCATTAACCGCAACATAGGTTGCCTGCTCAACAAAGATTGTTAATTCTTCGCCAGAGAACATCGGCATACCTTGGCCTGGATCAAAAATAAATGGAATTTTTGCTTCTGCAAATTGCTGAGCATGTTCAATCATACCGTCTCGTCCATCAGGTGAGACAATGCCAATATCTGCCACACTCACGTCACTAACCTTATTTTCATGAGAGTTACTCATCGCACCTGGGTGAAACGCAGTGATTTGGTTATCATCCATATCAGTAGTAATAAACGCCTGACCTGTGTAACTATCTTTAACCACTTTCATATGCGTGGTATTCATATGGTGTTTTTCCATCCAATTCATGTACGGGGTAAAATCTTCACCCACTGTTGCCATTGGAATAGCATTAGCACCCAATAGGTGCAAGTTGTAAGCAATATTGCCACCACAACCACCAAACTCTTTACGCATGGTTGGCACCAAAAAAGAGACATTTAGCATATGCACTTTATCTGGCAAGATATGATTTTTAAATTGATCATGGAAGACCATAATTGAATCAAAGGCATATGAGCCACAAATTAACGCTGTTTTAGACATACTACTTCTCCTTATTTTTATTTCCAAGTGAGGCAAAACCTCCCGAACTTTAAAACTTACTAAATCATGTTAAAAATAAAATCAATGTCACTAACTATTTACGCGAGGAATTGCCTCGCACAAAGGCATATGAGCCACAACACACGCCGTTTAGACATGCTACTTCTCCTTATTTTTAATATGTTATAGGCAAGGCCTATAATACTATCTTAATTCTTCGGGCACTGGAAAATGTACGTTTTCTTCAGTGCCACTTATTTCTTGTACATCGCTAGCGCCCTGATCATACAAATAATTTATCACCTCTTGCACTAACACCTCAGGGGCTGAGGCGCCAGCAGTCACACCAACCATTTGAACATTGTTTAACCAGGCCGGGTCAATTTCATCTGCACCATCAATCAAATGTGCATTAATGCCCATTTTCTCAGCAATCTCTCGCAGGCGGTTTGAATTAGATGAATTTCGAGATCCCAGCACCAACAGTAAATCTGCAGATCGCATCAATGCCTTGACTGCATCTTGCCGGTTTTGTGTCGCGTAACAAATATCGTCTTTTCTTGGCGCTTGAATATGGGGGAATTTTTGCCTTAACTGATCAACAATACTTTGAGTATCGTCCACTGACAAAGTAGTCTGAGTGGTGTAAGACAAATCGCCGGAGATGGATAAATTTTGCACGTCTGCCTCGGTTTCAACCAACAACACCTCATTGGCTTGATTTGATTGGCCTAACGTTCCCTCTACCTCGGGGTGACCTTTATGGCCAATTAAAATAACTTGGTTATGCTGTTTTTGTTTACGAACCACCTCTTTGTGCACCTTGGTTACCAATGGGCAGGTGGCATCATAAATAGTTGAATTGATGGCTTTTGCCTGTTTGCGCACCAATTGTGAAACACCGTGCGCACTAAAAATAACCACCTGATTATCCGGCACTTCATCGATTTCTTTAACAAAAATGGCGCCCTTGATTTTTAGATCACTCACCACAAATTTGTTATGCACTACTTCGTTACGCACATAAACCGGCGCACCGTGTTTGTTAATTGCACGCTCTACGATTTCAATAGCGCGATCTACACCTGCGCAAAAACCCCTAGGATTGGCTAATAACACTCTCATTAAGCGCCTTTTATAACCTTGACTTGGAATGAAACATCAGCGCCCGCGAGTGGATGATTAAAATTGACCCGAATATTGTCCCCGTCAATACTGTCAATACAGCCGACATACGAATCACCTGTTGGGGTTTTAAATTCCACGGCTGCGTCTAATTCAAGACTTAAATCCTGCGGGAAATCTGCGCGCTGCATCACTTGAAATGCCTCGTCATAGCTGTCGCCAAAGGCCTCAGAAGCGCTTAATAAAAAAGTTTGCAGTTCGTTTGGTTTGGCCTCTAATACGCAACGCTCTAAACAAGGATCGAGTTGGCCATCACCCATCTCAAATACCATGGGCTCGTCCCAGGCTTCGTCAACTAAAGCGCCATTTGCATGGCTAAGTCTGTAATGAATTGTGTAGCTAGCCATTATTAAACGTCATGGCGCTTAATATGGTGTGTACCTGTTGGCGGAGATCATGACGGTGAACAATCATGTCAATAGCGCCTTTTTCGAGTAAAAATTCACTACGCTGAAAGCCTTCTGGCAATTCTTCACGCACAGTTTGCTCAACCACACGTGGACCTGCAAAACCAATCAAGGCATTTGGCTCAGCAATATGAACATCACCCAACATGGCAAAACTGGCCGATACGCCACCCATGGTTGGATCGGTCAAAATAGAGATAAATGGAATCTTTTTATCACTCAATAATTTAAGCATTAATGAGGTTTTGCTCATTTGCATCAATGAAAACAACCCTTCCTGCATGCGCGCACCGCCTGAGGCAGAAAAACAAATTAAAGGCGAACCCGTTTCAAGACTATGTTTGGCAGCACGAACAAATTTCTCGCCCACCACAGAGCCCATCGAGCCACCCATAAATTTAAACTCAAACGCTGCGACCACAACATTTAGGCCATTCAATGTGCCACTTTTAACAACCAGCGCATCTTTTTCATTGGTTATTTTTTGCGCTTGCGAATAACGATCTTTATATTTCTTTTGATCTTTGAACTTAAGCGGATCAACAGCCACTAAATCAGCGGCAATTTCTTCTTGCCCTGTTTCATCTAAAAAACTCTCAATACGAACACGTGCAGAAATACGCATGTGATGATCACACTTAGGGCACACATAGGTTGTTTCTTTTAACTCTTCAGAATAGATGGTTGTATTACACTTGGGGCACTTACTCCACAACCCTTCTGGGATATTCTTTTTAACAACATTGGTGATTGAAGGTAAGATTTTTTCTAGCCAACTCATGTCTAAATCCTTGTTTTAATTAGTTAATTGCTGAAGAAATTTCTTTTGCCAAACTTCCTACGCTTGCTAACATTTTATCCTTATCTTCGCCATATTGCTCAACAAATGCAACTAACGACGAGCCCACAATAACTGCATCTGCATTTTCAGAAACAGCTTGGGCAGTTTGTGCGTCTTTAATACCAAAACCTACACCCACCGGCAAATCAATGTAACGCCTAATCCTAGCCAAATTTTTCTTAACCGAATCAACGTCTAGGTGTCCGGCGCCGGTTACCCCTTTAAGGGAAACAAAGTACACAAAACCTGAGGCAATGGTTGCTAGGAATTCAATTCTAGCATCAGTCGTAGTTGGCGCCACTAAGAAAATAAAATCAACCTCGTTTGCATCAAGCTGTTGTTTTAAGTCATGCGCCTCTTCAGGCGGCATATCAACTACTAATACGCCATCCACGCCATTTGCTTGAGCATCTCTAGCAAACGCTTGGTAGCCATATACTTCGATTGGATTCAAATAACCCATCAGCACAATGGCGACTGTGCTGTTAACGAGTCTGAATTTTGCCACTAATGCAAGTACGTCTTTCAAGCTAATGCCTAGCTCAACTGCACGCTCGTGTGATTTGGCAATCATTGGGCCATCAGCCATTGGGTCTGAAAACGGCACGCCTAGTTCAATCACGCTAGCCCCATTCTCAACCAAGGTTAGCATCAATTCATAGGTATTGTCTAGGCCACTATCACCCGCCGTAATAAACGGAATAAAGGCTTTCTGCCCTTTGGGTAAATCAGAAAATACTTGGGCCAGTCTTGACATGATTATTTAGCGCTGAATTCGTGAACGGCGTCCACCAACACTTTCATGTTTTCAGGATCAACGTCTGGGGTAATGCCATGGCCTAAATTAAAGATGTGGCCTGTGTCGCCTTTGAACTGATCTAATACTTTTTTCACTTCTGCTCGAACCACTTCTGGTGTCGCGTACATGACAGCAGGATCTAAATTACCCTGAATGGCCACCTTGCTACCGATTTGTTGCTCCACATCACCCAATTCAACGGTCCAATCAATGCCAACACCATTGCAACCAGTATTAGCAATTTCACTCAGGTGCTTGCCACCATTTTTACTAAACAGGGTAATCGGTGTATCTGGGTGTTTAGCCTTAACACCAGTAACAATTTTTTGCATATAGCTAAGTGAAAAATCTAGATAGTTGGCTTTAGACAGTACACCACCCCAAGTATCAAACACCATCAGGCTATCTGCACCACTCAACACTTGTTGATCTAAATACGCAATCACACTATCAGCTAGCTTATCTAGCAATAAATGCAGCATCTGTGGCTCGTTAAATAACATGGCTTTGGTTTTGGCAAAGGCTTTACTGCTACTGCCTTCGATCATATAAGTAGCTAGCGTCCAAGGACTACCACTAAAACCAATTAATGGTGCGCGTGTGCCTAATGCTGTTTTAATCGTTGATACTGCATCAAACACGTAAGTTAAGTCATTATTAACTTCTGATGGAATAGCTTCAATGTCTGCCAAGGTTTGAATAGGACGCTCAAATTTTGGCCCTTCGCCTTCACTAAAATACAAACCTAAACCCATAGCATCAGGAATGGTTAAGATGTCTGAGAATAAAATAGCGGCATCCAAATCGAATCGGTCCATGGGTTGCATGGTCACTTCGCAGGCAAGCTCCGGGTTTTTACATAAACTCATGAAATCGCCCGCTTGTTTGCGTGTTGCTCGATATTCAGGTAAATATCTGCCTGCTTGACGCATCACCCAAATTGGCGTACGAGTTGTTGGCTTTTTTAATAGGGCGTTGATGTAATCAAATGACATGGGTTAGTGCTTAAAAAATGAATGCCATAATTATAACGATTTTTGCCTATTTGACACGCCCAATCGGGCATAAAAAAAGCCACATAAATGTGGCTTTTTATCAATCACTTTAGGCTTATCGTTTAAACGAGCCAAAACGTGATTTAAACTTCTCAACACGGCCAGCACTGTCCATAATTTTTTGCTTACCTGTGTAAAAAGGATGACAACCTGAACATACATCTAAATGCAATTCTTCTTTGCCTACTGTTGAGCGAGTTTCGAATGTGTTACCGCATGAGCAAATGACTTTAACGGTGTCGTAATTAGGATGAATATCTGTTTTCATGTTCTTAAATAAAGGTTAAATCTCGAAAGAGGACAAATTATATACTATTTGCATCCCGCTCGCTTTATTTTTTATAAAGTTTGTTTTGTTTTCTTTCGTAGTCGCGCCGCATTGCCAATAACAACCAACGAGCTAATTGGCATAACAATCGCTGCAAATAGCGGTGTCACCTTAGCCATCATTGCTAATGGCACCATAAATGCGTTATACATTAAGGCAAAAACAATGTTTTGTTTAATAGTTTGGTTAGTGCGTTTGGCCAAGTTGATCATTGACAATATAGGTGATAATGTTGATTTTAACAACACCACATCAGCATGGTTAACTGATACATCACTACCTGAGCCAATGGCCATACTGGCATTAGCCTGAACCAGTGCAGGCGCATCATTCACTCCATCACCCACCATCAATACTTGGGCATCGTTCTGTTGTAACTGCTTAATGTAATTCGCCTTGTCTTCAGGCAAAGCTTGAGCAATGACGTGTTTAACGCCCAACGAATTAGCCACCTGTTGCGTGACTGTCTGGCTATCGCCACTTAAAATACTCACCTGCTTGCCTAAAGCATGCAATTGTGAAACAACTGATTTTGCATCTGCTTTAACTTGATCAGACAAGGCCACAAAGCCCAATACAGTCGTCTGATCAGCGCACCAAATACAACTGGCCCCTTGTTGTTCAATTGCTTGAGATTTTTTCAATAAATCCTCATCCATCTGATGATCGCCCAATACAAACGATAAGCGACCCACTTTGTACTGTTGCTGCGCGACAACTGCCTCTACACCCTGACCAGGTGTGGAGTTAAACTCGCTCACTGGCAAAAATGCTTGCGTATTATTAGCAACAATTGCTTTGGCCAAAGGATGTTCTGAACGCTTTTCAATACTGGCCATAATTTGTAATAAATCTGACCGATCGGATTCAACTTGGGTAAGTTCAAATTCGCCCAAAGTTAGTGTGCCAGTTTTGTCAAATACCACCCAATCAACCTGATCTAGCACTTCCAACACATCACTATTTTTGATCAGCATCTTTTCCTTAACAGCAGCAGCACTGGCCACCGCAATACTCATTGGTGTTGCCAAGCCAAATGCACAAGGGCAGGTAATAATCAAAACGCTTGTTGCGCTTAACAAGGCCAAATCAAAATCGTATGGGTACCAATAAATAAAAGTGGCAGTTGCTAAAAAAATCGTCACCCCAACAAAATAAGGAATAATTTTATCAATGCTGCAAACCACAGAACTTTTGTTATGCTGAGTGCTTTCCACCAAGCTAACAATCTTTCCTAATGCAGATTGTTTTAACGTACTGGTGACTTGTATTTCCAATGCGCCCTGGCCATTGACCGAACCAGCAAATACTTCATCACCCACTTGCTTAGCAACTGGCCTAGATTCGCCACTCAATAATGATTCGTCTGTCTCACTCGTACCCACAATTACATGCCCATCAACTGGAATCCGCTCACCAGGTTTAATCAAAACCCGGTCGCCAGCAACAATAGCACTAATGGGTGTAATCAACTCTTCATTATTGTTAATCACCAAAGCAACCTTAGGCTGTAGTTGTTGCAAGGAGCTTGAGGCGGATAACGATGATTTTTTTGCAGAGCCTTCTAAATATCGTCCAATTAATATCACAAAGATAAAATTAACCACCGTATCAAAATAGACTTCGCCTTTAGCTGAAAATCCCAGTAGCACATAAACGGAATAAAAATAGGTGGTTAACGCACCAATACTGATCGGCACATCCATATTCATTAAACCGTTTTTGATGCCGTTATACGCACTAGTTAAAAAACCTAAGCCCGAATAAAATAACGTTGGTGTGGCCAAAGCAAAACCAAGCCATTGAAAATATTGATGGTATTTTCCATCACTAGCGCCGGTATACATGGCAATAGAAATCCACAGCAAATTCATCATGGTGAACGCAGCAAACCCAATTCTATAAAGCATAGATTTGTTAGCCTTATTGGCAATTGCCTCAGCAATATTTTGTTCATAAGGCATGGCGCCATAGCCCAAATCAGCCAAACGCTGCATAATAACCGACAACTGGATTTCATCATCACGCCAGCTAATTCTAATACGCTTATCGGTTAAATTAGCACGTACCCAATTAACCCCTTTGAGAGATCCAATCGCTCTTTCAATTAGCCAGACACAAGCGGCGCAATGAATGGTGTCGCTAATCAGGGTGATAATCTTTTCACCTTCATCAGCTACTTCCAAAAAGGGCTGCTGGAAAGCCGGCGCATCATAAAATTCTAGTGGATATTCAAGCTCAACGGCCGGTAATACAGAACTGGTTTGTTGCTGATAAAAAGCGCCTAATCCACTTTGAT
Source organism: Candidatus Thioglobus pontius (assembly GCA_014384345.1). Classification (GTDB taxonomy): domain Bacteria; phylum Pseudomonadota; class Gammaproteobacteria; order PS1; family Pseudothioglobaceae; genus Thioglobus_A; species Thioglobus_A pontius. The sequence continues at coordinate 29,672 of JACNGB010000023.1, read as the reverse complement.
GAATGGTTTGACACACACTGGCACAACCAGCACAGCAAAAATCCTGCGGTGATTGATCAATATTCGCTTGAATACGGTTATGACTATTAACCGCGAGTCCGCAGTGAAAACAAGAATTGCCCATGCTTGTAATTTTATTGTATTTACACCCTGATGCGTTTACAATATGAGTCAAGTTTAAACCTTAAGTTTTATGATGAAACGTTTGTTATTATTAAGTCTACTATTTCTATTCTCAACGCACAGTGTTGCCAATGAGCAAATTCGGTTATACAAACAATATGTCGTCGGCATGCCCAAGGCTTTTTTACAAAAAGCACACACCCTTGAAGACTGTTCAGCCAGATACGAACAAGGAACACTTTGTCTTGCGCAACATTCGCTTGCTGGTGAAACGGCCGAGCTTGCCTTTAGATTCTTAAATGACCGCCTGGTTTCTACCGTACTGATGATGCCATTAACCGACGTGAGCAAAGTCAAGAAAATGTTTCATGTGTTAAAAACACAATTTGATTTGGTCTTAATTGAAGATGGTGCTGACAAATTTGACATTTTAGAGGTCAGCGCCAATACCTTTAACAAAGACGAATTTACCAAAATGATTGCCGACTTTGAAAACGAAGCCTATCAAAAGCACAGCATTAAATACACCTTTATCAGCAAGGATGAATTTATCACTCAATCAAGAAAATCTCGTCAATTTGCTGATATCTTTAAAGATGCGCCCCTATCCATGCGCGCTGCAACATACAATGTAGGGCGTAAAGATGGACAAGTTGTTGGCACCATTACCTTTATTGTGCCAGGCATCACTGAAGAATATCTCGATCAAAATCCCATTGTAGAAGACTTTTAGATGAACAACATTCACGCCATCATTCTTGCAGCGGGCAAAGGCACGCGCATGAACTCATCCAAGCCAAAAGTACTACAAACCTTATCGAATAACACCTTATTAGGCCATGTGCTTACTCAGGCAAAAAATATCAGCCAACAAGTGCATGTGGTTTACGGCTTTGGCGGTGATCAGGTTCAGCAAGCCATTAATGACAATTCAATTAATTGGGTAGAACAGGTTGAACAATTAGGCACTGGCCATGCTGTGGCGCAGGCAACCCCTCATATTGAAGACAACACCGTTGCTTTAATTTTGTATGGCGATGTGCCTCTGATTCAACAAGCAACCCTTGAACAGCTTATTGACGCTGCACAGTCAACTGGTATTGCCCTGTTATCCGTTATTTTGGATAATCCGACCGGCTATGGGCGTATTGTCAGGCAGAATAACGTCATTCAGGCAATTGTTGAACAAAAAGACGCCACCCCTGAACAGCTTAAAATTTGTGAAGTAAATACCGGAATTATGGCGGTAAACGCCCAACTGCTTAAACAATATTTAGCGGATCTAGACACCAACAATGCTCAAGGCGAACTCTACCTAACAGATATTGTTGAGTCTGCTGTTAATGATAACAAAACAGTCACCTCAGTCATTACAAACAATGAATTTGAAGTAGCAGGTGTTAATGACAAAGCGCAATTAGCGCAGCTTGAGCGTGTTTTTCAGCAGCAGCAAGCTGCCCAATATATGCAACAAGGGCTCACGCTAAAAGATCCGGCCCGATTTGATTGTCGTGGAAACTTACGCTTTGGCAAAGACTGTGAAATTGACATTAACACCTTAATAGAGGGTGAGGTAAGCCTAGGAAACAATACATCAATTGCGCCTAACTGCACAATAAAAAACGCCAAAATTGGCGATAATGTATCGATATTGGCAAACTCTGTTATTGAAGATGCTGTCATTAATCATGGTGCATCCATCGGCCCATTTGCTCGCATTCGTCCACTGGCCAACATTGGTGAAAACGCTAAAATTGGCAATTTTGTTGAAGTTAAAAAATCCACTATTGGCAAAGGCTCAAAGGTTTCGCACCTAAGTTATGTAGGTGATACCACCATGGGTGATGAGGTTAATATTGGTGCCGGTGTTATTACCTGCAATTATGACGGTGTTAACAAACACCAGACTATTATCGATGATGGTGTTTTTGTTGGCTCTGATTCTCAACTAGTAGCGCCAGTTACCATCGGCAAAAATGCCACCATTGGCGCCGGATCCACGATTACCTCTGACGCGCCAGCAGAACAACTCACACTAAGCCGATCAAAACAAAGACCTTTCCCAAGCTGGAAAAGACCTACCAAACAATAAATGTCTGCACTACCCCGTAATGTTTGGCTACTAACCGCTAGCCTAGCTTTGTTTATGTCGTTAAGTGTTTTTGTGATTTTTTTGGGTGGCATTATCGGTCAGTCTTTAGCGCCCACAGATAGCTTATCTACCTTACCAGTAGCACTATTAGTGGTTGGTACAGCGAGCTTTATTATTCCCATTAATCGCGTCATGTCAATAATTGGTAGACGCAGAACTTTCTTAAGTGTTTGTGTTTATACATTGATCATTATCTTTTTGGCCATCGTTGCTTTGCAAGTTGAATCTTTCAATTTATTTTGCTTGGCTGCTTTTTTATTTGGCTTAACCACCGCCACCATGAACCAGTTTCGCTTCGCTGCTATTGAAAGTGTGCCTAAAAATCTCAGTGCTACCGCTACCTCTGCCGTGTTGATTGGTGGCTTAGTGTCGGCCTTTCTGGGGCCTGAAATTGCCACCCTGGGCAAGGATTTATTTGTTACTGATTTTGTCGGTTCTTTTGTTTTATTAAGTGGCTGCTTTTTTGCTGCTTTTGGTCTTTTGTGGTTTTATCAACAAACAGACTTTGCTGAAGAAAAAAATCCGTCAAATACGCGACCTTTGGCTAATATCATCAAACAGCCAGTTTTTATTGTCGCTATTTCTAGTGCGGCAATTGGCTACGTGGTGATGAGCTATCTGATGACCGCCACCCCCATGAGCATGCATGTGATCGATGGATTTTCTTTAGAACAAACGAAATTTGTTATCCAATCGCACGTGATTGCAATGTTCCTGCCCTCGCTATTCACCCCGTTTATTGTTAAATGGCTGGGGTTAGGAAAGATGATGTTAATTGGCATACTTATTTACTTTGCTTGTGTTGCTCTCGCCTATTCAGGCCATGCACTCAATAATTATTGGCTGGCATTGATTTTGCTAGGACTGGGCTGGAACTTCTTATTCATTGGCGGCACTAGCCTGTTGCCACGCGCCTATAAAGAAAATGAAAAATTCAAAGTTCAATCATTAAATGACTTTCTAATTTTTACCGTTCAAGCTTTGGCTTCACTATCTGCCGGCTGGTTTGTCTTTAACTACGGCTGGGAAGTGGTGTTACTTTCAGTTATGCCGTTACTGATTGCTCAGCTGTTAATCTTGCTATGGTGGCTCAGAGTAAAAACTTAATGCAGATTTAATAATCTTTGAGCATTTTTATAAGCAACTTTTTCTGCTGTTTCTTGGCTTAAATTTGCCAGAAGTCCGTTTCTAATATTACTAATACCTTTGTCATACTTTGCGCCGCCCTTGGTGTCTGTGCCGACCATAAAACGATCTGGCATTTCTTCAATTAAATCTTTCCAACCGCTATTTAAGCTATACGAAGTAAAAATCTCTTGATGTGGTTTTTTCTTTACAATCCTAGATGTTAACTTTGGCTTATGCCTTGCAGATAAATCGCAATATATATTACCATGCCTTTGCAACACCTTACGCACATCATTTGCATGTGTATTGCCGCCACAATGCGCCCAAATAATATTACCATCTGTGTTGTAATCAGCCAAAGATTCAAGATGGGCAATAGAGTCACGATTCCAATCAACATGAATTGATAAAGCACCTCCATACTTAGCCACCAAATCTATCATCCCTTTATAGGTTGGTGCATAGACATTAGTTTTGCGTTTAATTTTTGATTTAGGATTGCCGTTACTATTATCGCCAAATACCTCGCCAATACCCTTAAGCTTGCCTGAGTCAAAATCTTGTTTTAATTCTGTCATCAAATCTCTGAACATTGGATTATTTTCATCTTCAAGTCCGCTCACACCATATTTGAAAAAAATTTGATTCAAAGCACTTTGGCCACCAAATGGAATATATCTATTGCCAAGTGTCTGGCGATAGTTTTCTCGAACACTTCTTCCGCCTAGCATTTCACCTAGTCCTGCCCACTTAACGCCATTTCTATTCATCCAAGTTAGCTGATCAATCGGGTGATTATTAGGATGTGGATGCATGTGCACATCTGCAATAATGACGCTTGTATCATCTAAAGATCCAGCATCGGCAACACTTCTGGCATTTGAACCGCCACCAGACATAGGAATACCCCACTTCTTGGCAAACTCCTGTGCGGTTAAGTAGCCATCACCATTAAAATCAATTTTGTTAAAAACAAATTCTGGCTTATCCCACTCATCAAAACTCACTTTTCCATCACCATTTCTATCTTTTGTTTGAACAGCCATATTTGGATCTTTAGCCCAAGCCACAGAAGATAAAGCCACATTCAAACCAATCGCTAAAGTTGCTAGTAAACTAATTGTTGATTTTTTATACATTTGCACCCCTTAAGAAAAACAATTGAACCATAATTGTACCTTGCAGTTCATATTGACAGATTAAAAAAATCGGGAATTATTAAAATGGATCGATTTCACTTAAAATACACCAGGTACATTCGCACCATTAGTGCACAACTAAGTTAAACCAGCAATAACACCTTTGAATAAGATCAGAGGTTACCCAATTTATAATAATTGGTTTATTGCTATAACGGAGTTGGACACTAATGGTGCGAATGTACCAATACAATTTTAAAGCGGTGATTTTCACCACTCAAGGTGGTATTGAACAGAATGTTAAAATCGAGGCGTAAGGAATTTGAAAAAGTAGGAGCTTATAATTTATAAGTGTCTGATTTTGAAAATTTCGACAACAAAAAAGCTAGTGATAAGCAACCCATAGAATGTGTTTTAAGGAGAGAATTTTCCCTTAGTGCAAGGAAGTGACGCACGCAAAAGTCGAAGTGTATTGACTAATACATGAGGCTTTGAGTACGACAATTGACGCAGCAATTAGGGAAAATTAACCCTTAAAATGTATGCCTTCGATTTCAGCAATAGTATGAATATCCTTATCACCACGCCCTGAAAGATTGATGATAATGTGCTTATCTGCGTCTAGCCGTTGTGCCAACTTAATGCCATAAGCCACTGCATGTGAGGACTCGAGTGCTGGCAAGATGCCTTCAACTTTAGTTAGCGTATGAAATGCATCAAGCGCTTCTTCGTCGGTAATGGCCACGTATTGTGCACGACCCGAATCTTTCAAATAAGCATGCTCTGGACCTACGCCTGGATAGTCTAATCCAGCTGAAATTGAATGGCCTTCAATTATCTGACCATTTTCATCTTCCATTAAATAAGTTCTATTGCCATGCAGCACACCTATATTGCCTGCGCACAAAGGGGCGGCGTGTGCTGTTGGGCCTTTGTCAAGACCATGGCCCGCCGCCTCTACACCATAGATCTCCACTGACGCATCATCAATAAACTCATGAAATAAGCCGATTGCATTCGATCCGCCACCAACACAAGCGACTAATGCATCCGGCAGACCGCCAACTTGATCAGCAAATTGTGCCTTGGCTTCTTTACCAATAATTGATTGAAAATCACGCACCATCATTGGATAAGGGTGTGGGCCTGCTACAGTACCAATAATATAAAACGTATTATCAATATTGGTTACCCAATCTCGCATGGCTTCATTGAGTGCGTCTTTCAGGGTTTTTGAGCCCGAAGATACCGGAACAACCGTCGCACCCAAAAGCTTCATTCTAAAAACATTCAAAGCTTGACGAGCAACATCAACCTCGCCCATGTAAACCACACATTCCAGCCCTAAGCGCGCTGCCACGGTTGCGGTTGCAACGCCGTGTTGGCCCGCACCCGTTTCAGCAATAATGCGAGTTTTGCCAAGACGTTTTGCCAGTAATGCTTGACCAATTGTGTTGTTAACTTTATGAGCGCCTGTATGATTTAAATCTTCTCGTTTCAAATGTATCTGCGCACCGCCTAATTGCTTACTCAGATTTTGCGCATGATAAAGTGGCGTTGAGCGACCTACATAATGTTTTAAATCATGCTCAAATTCAGCTAAAAATTCAGGATCATCTTTAAATTTTTCATAAGCATCCTTAAGTTCAGTAACCGCTGTAACCAATGTTTCTGGCATAAAAGACCCACCAAATTGATCGAAATGGCCTTTATCATCCGGTAAGTTGTAATTACTCATAAATTTGCCTGTGTCATAAATTGCTTGATTTTTTCAATATCCTTAATACCTTTGGCACTTTCCACACCACTAGAAACATCGAGCGCATAAGGGTTAACTTGACTCACTGCTTGATGAGCGGTTTCTGGATTTAGGCCGCCTGCTAAAATAATCGGCAGGTCGATCTCAACATTAGCCAATGACCAGTCAAATTGCTCACCTGTTCCGCCATAGACATTAGGATTATAAGCATCTAACAATAAGCCACTTGCTTGCTGGTAGTCTTGCGCCAGTTGAACAATATTAGTCTGCTCATTCACTCGCAAGGCTTTAATAAATGGCATGGCATATTGTTCGCATGCTTGCGGCGTTTCATCACCATGAAATTGCAACGTATCTAATGGCACCTCGCACAATACCTCATCAATAAAATGAGAATCTGCATTGACAAACAATCCGACCCGGCTGATAAATGGAGGCAATGCTTGAATAATTTCTAACGCTTGCGCAGTTTCAACATAGCGAGGCGACTGCTCATAAAAAACCAGGCCAATGGCATCAATCCCCAGCATGGCAGCGTCACGTGCATTTTGCGCTTGCGTGAAACCACAAACCTTGATATTCATCTATTTACCTTCCGCATCAAGCTTTGCTCTAATGGCATCACGATCAACCCACCAACTGTCACCCACCAATTGTTCAACAGCGCTCGACATTTTAGCCAAAAACACTTCTGGCTTATCAAGCTGCAACGTTTTACGCCACAAATCAAACGTAGACTGGTCAGTCACGTGTGAATGCTCATCAGCAACTGAGGCAATCATTTGTGAAGCAAAAAAGGTTAAATCATCGTCTGCACCACGTCTAATAGAAACAATGTAGTGCGCGGTTGCTGCTGCATAAGCTTTAGTATCTGCGCCTTTAGGAGACTCTTCTACCAAATGCTGTAGTGTGGCCACAGTCAGCTCCGGATCAATAGGGAAAGTGATACCTAGCCACAACGCATGACCTAGTGCTTTCAGAGCCTCTGGCCCTTCAGACAAAAACATCGCGTCACAAGCTTCGGTGGCGTATTCCCATAATTCATTTTCCTTGGCTAGATCAAAGGCCAACATAGCCTTTTCCCAAGCATCAGCACCCTTGTAACGCTCCACTTGGATGCGAGCAATTTCAAGCAAGGTATTAATACACTCTTCAACCGGTGTGTCTGGCGTTTGAGCAGCCAACTGCGCCTCGAAAAACTCTAGTCGAGCAACCAACTGCTCTTCGTTAGCGTACATATCTTCGCCGCCTTCAGCGTCAAAAATTTGCTCTTTGTTTAAATATTTTCCCATAATAATTCTCTAGTAAAAAGCTGCTTCTAATCGGTCTTCCCAATTTTCAGGCGTGTCATGATAATCAGGCTTAACATCCATACGAAAAAAACGCTCGTCTGATGCTTTTGAAACAGCTTTAAGAATATCGACCAATTCTTCGAAAGAATCCGCCTGCGGATTGGCAATAATGACTTCACTGACTAACAACATAACTATTTGTGATTTAACAATAAATGCTAGGTATTTTACACCGCAACCGTTAAAAAAGGCTGTGTGATAATAAGGCTATGGTGCGTGGTTATTTTTTCTTTGCGGGTTTTTTAGTGGTTTTGCTGGTAGCCTTTTTAGCAGTCGCCTTTTTAGGTGCGGCTTTTTTACGCTTTTTCGCTTTAGTTTTGGGCTTTAGTTTGCCAGAAATGGCTTTTTTACACTCTTCAAGGGTTAGATCAGCCGGCTCTTTGTCGCCAAATATTTTCTTAATGGTGATATTTTTTTGACCGCTACCGCGTTTTTTACCATTCCAAATATAAGGGCCGAATCGACCATTCAGCACTTGAATCTCAGAGTCGTCAAAAGTTTTAATAATACGTTCCGCGTCAAATTTTTCTTTCGCAGCAATCAATTCTAGCGCCGTTGGTAAATCTACCTCTTCTGGTGTATGCTCTTTAAGTGAAACATATTTCTTACCATATTGAATGTAGGGACCAAATCGACCATAGTTTGCCTTAATCACGCCATAATCATCCGTTTCACCCACGGTACGAGGCATATTAAACAACTCTAGCGCCTCATCTAAGGTAATGGTTTCAATGTCTAGTGTGCCTCTAAGTGCAGCGAATGTCGGCTTATCTTTATCATCTTTATGGCCAATTTGCGCAAAGGCACCATAACGACCAAATCTAACGCTAACCGGCTTGCCTGATTTTGGATCTTCGCCAAGCTCACGCATGCCATGCGTTTCTTCTCGAGAAATATCAGCAGCAGCTTCAATTTGTGCATGGAATGGATCGTAGAAATTCTTTACCACACTCTTCCAGGGTACATTTTGAGTGGCTACCGTATCAAAGTCAGACTCTAATTTAGCCGTAAATTCATAATCAATAATGTTGCTAAAGTTTTTAACCAGGAAATCATTCAGCAAATAAGCAACATTGGTTGGAAATAATTTGTTTTTTTCTGCGCCTGTTGTTTCGCTAGGTCTAGATTCAACAATTGCATTGTCATTAATTTCAATTAAATCGTATTCACGCTCAACACCCTCTCGAGTTTCTTTGGTTACGTAGTTACGATCTTGTACGGTTGACACCATAGTGGCAAACGTTGACGGTCTGCCAATACCCATTTCTTCAATCTTTTTAACCAGTGAGGCCTCGGTATATCTTGGCTTGGCACGAGAAAAACTTTCTCTTGCAGCAAAACTAGCCAAGGTTAGTGCTCTACCTTCTTGCAGATCTGGCAGTAATTTGTCATCGGCAGATAGGTAATCATAAACTTTTAAAAAACCTGGGAAAGTTAGCACTTCGCCATTCGCCAAAAACAATTCATCAGTTGCTGAAATTCTGATTTTAATTTGTGTTTTTTGCAGTTGAGCATCGCTCATTTGCGAGGCTAGTGTACGCTTATAAATTAAGCTGTACAATTTGGCTGTTTGCTCATCTACCCCATAAATACTTGACTTGGTTAAGTCGGTTGGTCGAATGGCCTCGTGTGCCTCCTGGGCGCCAGTGTCTTTGGTTTTAAACCGTCTAAGGTGATGATATTCAGCACCAAACTCCTGCTCAATCACTTTGCCCGCAGCTTCAATGGCTGTTTCTGACAAAGTAACAGAATCAGTTCTCATGTAAGTAATTGACCCTTCACGATATAAATTTTGCGCAATGGTCATCGTCTGCTTAACAGAAAATCCTAATTTTTGTGAGGCCTCTTGTTGCAATGTTGAGGTGATAAAAGGCGCTTTTGGTGCGCGTTTAGACGGTTTTTTCTCAATCGAGGCAACCGTCAAATCAGCTGACAATAATTTGGTTGAAAAAGCTAAGGCTTCGTCTTTAGTGGCAAAATCCTTATTAAGCTTAACATCAAGCACTTCACCACTATCATTAACCAATTCCGCTTTGACCTTATAGGTAGAAACTGCACTATGCTGTGCGATTTCTCTTTCTCTCTCAACCACCAAACGCATCACTGGTGACTGCACGCGTCCTGCTGAACGTGCACCTGAAATTTTGCGCCAAAGTACTGGGGAAATTTCAAACCCTACTAAACGATCAATAATTCTACGCGCCTGCTGCGCATCAACCAAATGATAGTCTACCGTTCTTGGCTCAATGATGGCGTTAGTAATTGCACCCTTGGTGATCTCATGAAAGACAATTCTTGGGGTGTCTTTTGGTAGTTTTAAGGCTTCGAGCAAGTGCCAAGCAATGGCCTCACCTTCGCGATCCTCATCCGTTGCGAGATAAACCTTTTCTGCTGTTTTAACTGCTTTTCTTAATTCGGCCACCACCTTCTTTTTATCAGTGGTTACTTCATAAGTTGGCTCAAAGTTATTCTCAATATCGATGCCCATGTTCTTTTTAGGCATGTCACGAATATGGCCAATGCTAGATTTCACCACATAGTCTTTACCCAAAAACTTTTCAATTGTTTTTGCTTTAGCAGGGGACTCGACAATAACTAAATTTTTAGCCATTATTGCAAGGTGCGGTTTTCATCAAGAAAAACAATAGATTCTAGCCATTGAGCAGAAACTTCACCGCCAGTACTATTACCTAATACCATCATCACTACCCATTTAAGATCGTCTAGTTCAATTTTGGTATCGCCCAACGTCATGACTTGCTCGATAATCATTTCACGTTGGTTGGCATCAAGTTGGCCAATGTTCTCCATGAATAGTAAAAATCCACGAGATTTGGCATCTAGCTTTTGTTGTTCGGCTGGCGTATAAATACGCATACTAGATTGATAGATTGTATCAAATGGCTTGATTTTTCCATCTTGCAAAGTGGCAATATTTTCTAGCCAGCTCAAGGCTTTATCAATGCCCGCCACATCAAATCCAACATCGGACAAATGCGCTTTAAGCTCAAGATCGTTTATTTCGTGTGCGTTATCTTGCTCCGCCTCTTCAAAGAGGTAGTCAAACATGTAGGTCAAAACATCGAGGATATTGTGTGTCATAATTATTTATTTAATTAATACGTAGCCCTGTGCATTGGTTTTTTCAATCCTATGATCAAGTTCTAAAAGCAACAGCTCTTGCGTTACTAGTTGGGGACTTAACTTGGTTTTTTCAACCAATTGATCCACTGTCAGGGCTTCATAGCTGAGGCATTTTAATACTTTACACCCTGTTTTGTCCATCTCTTTTGTTGATTGAGTGGTTTTTACAACTGATTTATTGCTTAATAATTGCCCAGGAAGCTCCACAATAATATCATTAATATTACCCGTGAGCTTTGCACCTTGCTTGATCAATTCATGACAGCCTTCAGCTAGAGGGTTATGAATAGAGCTTGGAATGGCGAACACTTCCCTGCCTTGCTCTGCTGCCAATCTGGCAGTGATCATGGTGCCACTTTTAATGGTAGCTTCCACGACCAAACACCCTAAACTTAAACCGCTTATCAGTCGATTTCGCCTTGGAAAATTACTGGCCATGGGTGATGTGCCAATAGCAAATTCAGATACCAATGCCCCTTGCAAGGATATTTGATGCGCCAAGGCTTTATGCTTAGCCGGATAAATGCGGTCCAAACCCGTACCACAAACAGCAATGGTTTTACCGCCCGCCTCCAAGGCGCCAATATGCGCCTTTGCATCAATGCCGCTAGCCATACCTGAGGTAATAGTCAATCCAGATTTAGCCAGGCCTTGTGCAAATTGCAAGGCATTTTGTTCACCACCTGCACTCGGATTTCGACTACCAACAATAGCAAGTTGTGGCTCGCTTAAGCATGATACATCACCCCTAACATAGAGCAGTGGTGGTGGATCAGCAATGGTTTTCAATTGCGCTGGATAGTTCTGATCAATTAAAGTAAGAATGTGACAATGCTCATTTCTTTGCCAATCAAGATCGGCTTGCACCAGAGAAACATCAGATGTCTCTAGATAATCTAGGGTTAGTTTTTTAAATAGCCCTGATGCCACTCTTTGCGCATGGCTTGCTAAAAAAACTTGTTGTGGTGATTCAAACAACTCCAACGCTTTATAAAAGGTCTTAACCCCTAGATAAGGCGCTTTTAATAATAGTAGCCAATAAGCTAAATCCACCGGTGTTGCATCCAGAATATATAATGAATGATTATTGTAGCATTTTATTTGACTAATCGCTTCATCTATATTCATCACAGGTAATACAAAGCACATTTAGTTATGGTAAAATTGCAAGATTTTATTGAACGATATTCATTATGAAGCAGAAGAGAACCTTTCAACCGAGTGTTATTAAACGTAAACGTAAGCACGGTTTCAGATCAAGAATGAGCACCAAGGCAGGGCGCGCTGTTATCAACGCACGTAGAAAGAAGGGACGTAAGCGCTTAACTGCTTAATACCAACACTGTAAATGTCTTTTAGATTAACCCGCCAATCTAAAATATTAACACCTAGTGAATATAAATCCATTTTCAATAATGGCAACATGACTAGGGGGAAATATTGGCAGGTTATGGCTGTTAAGACAAGCACGCCCAAGGCCAAACTCGGGCTTGCAATTTCTAAAAAAGTACACCGTTTAGCTGTTGAAAGAAACCGCTTTAAGCGTATCGCACGTGAAACTTTTAGGTTGCAACAAGCTCATCTGAAAAACTGGGAGTTTGTGGTTATGGCCAAACATGCTAAATCCGCAAACAATGCTACCATTGCGCAAGATTTACTCGCTTTACTTAATAAAGTGGTGGCCAAGTAATGCGTTATTTGCTATTAATACCGATCAAATTCTATCAGCTAGTGATCAGTCCTTGGCTAGGGTCTAATTGTCGATTTCAACCCACTTGCTCTCAGTATGCCTATGACTGCGTTAAGCTTCACGGCTTCTTTAAAGGGTTTGCGTTAAGCGCAAAACGCATTGGAAAATGTCATCCATGGCATGACGGTGGATTTGACCCAGTACCTAAAAAATAACTTAATTTAACTAATACAAAAAAATCGATGAACAATCAAAAATTCTTTCTAATTGTCGCCATTCTTCTTAGTTTATTTTTACTAAAAGAGCAGTGGGATAGGCAACACGCGGTTGATGCCAACGGTAATTTAATTTACCAACAGCAAACATCAAGCGCTGCTAGTGCAACTAACGACGATAAAAACCTGAATGTGCCAAGTGCTATTGTTACCCATTCAAGTCCTGATGTGCCTGCTGTCAAGAGCGAAAACAATGACTCTTATGTCACGGTGCAAACAGACTTGCTAACACTAGAAATTAGCCATAAAGGTGGCACAATTATCAACGCTTGGCTTAATGACTACCCTGTTGAACTCGGCTCAGAGCAGAAATTTCAATTATTAAACGATCAATCAGGTGAATTGTTTCAGGCGCAAAGTGGCTTACTACCAAGTGCCAAAATGCCAACCCACCACTCAACTTTTAGCACTGCCCAAACACACTATCAAATGCAAGGTGACACACTAGTTGTACCGCTAGTCTGGAAAGGAAGCGACGGCACAATCGTCACCAAGAACTATCACTTTAACAAGGGTAGTTACGTGGTTAATACCGATTATCAAGTAACCAACAATGCCAATAACGCGGTTGATGTTACTAGCTATACCCAACTAGTTCGCAATGAAATTGACCAGTCAAACATGATGATGCCAACTTACACTGGTGGCGCCAAATATGATGATCAAGAGGTTTATGAAAAAATTGAGTTTGATGAGTTCAATAATCAAGCAACAACCACCTCAAAAGGTGGCTGGATGGCTATGATCCAGCACTACTTTTTTGTTGCCATGATTCCAGAAGCACAAAATACTCACAACTACTCAGCCAAGAATAACAATGGTAAACATTTACTCACCATTGTTAATCCAGCTCAAAACATTGCCCCAGGTGCAACAGCGACACTGGCTAACAATGCACTATATATCGGCCCCAAAGAGCAAGAGATTATTGATAATTTAGCCCCTGGCCTAGACAAGACGGTTGATTACGGCATACTATTTATTATTGCCAAGCCTTTATCAGAGGTTATGCATTGGATCTACTCGCTTGTACAGTCTTGGGGTTATGCCATTATCATTCTAACGATTTTAATTAAGCTTGCTTTTTACAAATTAAGTGAGAAGTCTTACCGTTCAATGGCGGGCATGCGCAAACTTTCTCCAAGACTTGCTAAACTCAAAGAAACCTATGGCGATGATAAGCAAAAAATGGGTCAAAAGACCATGGAGCTTTACAAAAAGGAAAAAATCAATCCAGCAGCGGGCTGTTTGCCAATCTTGGTTCAAATTCCAGTATTCATTGCCTTGTACTGGGTGTTGCTTGAAATGGTTGAGTTGCGTCAAACCCCTTTCTGGTACTTGCTTGATTTATCAGCACCAGATCCATTCTATATCTTGCCATTAATTATGGGTGCGTCTATGTTTATCCAGCAAAAACTAAACCCGCCGCCACCTGATCCAATGCAGGCCAAGATTATGATGTCTCTGCCTTTTGTATTTACAATTTTCTTCATATGGTTCCCATCAGGTTTGGTACTTTACTGGGTGGTTAACAACATATTGTCGATTGCACAACAGTGGTTCATCAATAAGCGTATTAATGGCTAACATTATCACTTCGCCAGATGCTTATCAATTCTGGCGAGATGACAAACTATCTAATATTGCGAGCAGCCTTGATGCTTGCTTGGTGGAGGTTGATGATCTTAACTGTCTAACCGATGCTGAGAAAAATCAAATTTTGCGCTTATGTAGTGCGAATAATTTCGCTCTATTTCAAACCTCCATACCTAACAATATTGAGGCTAGTCTAGTTCACTTTAATCAACAGTTTGGTCTGCAAGAATTTGACCGACACCTGTATGTCAAAGATCAGGGCTTGGCACACATCACCCAAACCAAACAAAAAAATCAGGCTGAGTTTATCCCTTACACTGATCGCGCAATTGGCTGGCATACTGATGGCTACTACAATCCTGTTGACAATAGGATTCGAGCTTTTTCATTATTTTGCGTCAATCCAGCACCAAGTGGTGGTGAAAACCAGTGGATTGACCATCAGATCGTCTACCTACGCTTACGAGAACAAAATGATGAAATAGTTAAAGCGCTGTGCCACCCACAGGCCATGAGCATTCCTCAGCATAAGGTTGATGGTGTGATTAGGCGCCCAACATCAACCGGGCCTATCTTTTTTGTTGACGAGCTTAGCCAGCAATTATCAATGCGCTACACACAACGCAAAAAAAATATTGAATTTTACAACTCAGCTGAAATTGTCGAGGCGGCTCAATTGTTAGATGAGTTGCTTGCAACACAAACGCAGCATCACTTTTCTCACACCATGCAAGCAGGGCAAGGGCTAATTTGCAACAACATTCTGCACACTCGCCGTTCATTTACAGATGATAGTAATCATCCGCGATTAATGCTCAGAGGGCGCTATTTTAATCAGATACAGACATCGTTATAATAATCACCATGATTACTAACCATCAATTAGATATCGCCACCCAAGTTCCTTCTGAAAACTTCAATCAGAGGCCAACAGAGAGTGAAATATCGCTCATTGTTATTCACAATATATCATTACCACCCGGGAAGTTTAGCACGCCTTATATTGAAGATTTTTTCACCAATAGGCTCGATATAAATAAGCACGAGTATTTCAACACCCTAGTTGGTGTTAAAGTGTCTGCACATTTGCTCATTAAACGCAGTGGTGAGATTGTACAATTTGTCAACTTTGATCAACGTGCCTGGCATGCGGGCGAGTCTAGCTTTAACCAAGTTGAAAATTGCAATAACTATTCAATTGGCATTGAACTAGAAGGTACCGATACGCTTGAGTATGAAACGACACAATATCAGGCGCTAAATCAAGTATTATCGATTCTAAAAGCTAATTATCCCATTACCAGTGTTGTGGGGCATAGTGATATTGCACCAGGGAGGAAAACAGACCCCGGTGCATCGTTTAACTGGAGCAAACTAACATGAAATTATTAAATAAAGCCTATCTTAGAGCTCAAAAAATTAAGTTAATTATTTTTGATGTGGATGGTGTTTTAACTGATGGCGGCCTGTATTTTTCTGATGAAGGAATCGAACTTAAACGCTTCAATTCTCTAGATGGTCTTGGCATCAAACTGCTCAAACAATCTGGTGTCGAGCCTGCTGTGATTAGTGCCAGAAACTCGCCAAATGTTGCTCATCGAATGAGCAACCTAGGTATTGAACACTTTTATCAAGGGCAAAGCGACAAGCAAATTGCCTATCAGGAATTACTTGATCAATTATCTCTTACTGCTGAGCAAGTAGCCTATGTGGGTGATGATGTGATTGATTTACCAGTTATGCGCAACGTTGGTCTGCCTATAGCTGTTGCTAATGCACACGATCTAGTTAAAGACAATGCTTGTATCGTAACAGAGAAACTAGGGGGCCATGGCGCCGTTAGAGAAGTGTGTGATTTCATTTTAAAGGCTCAGGATAATTATGATTCTGCCATGAATCCTTATCTAGTTTGACTAAATTTCAACAACTTTGCTACACTACACTGGTGGAAAAAGTGCCAGCTGGATCGGTTATTAGCTACGCTAGGCTTGCCAAATTAATCGGCCACCCAAACGCTTACCGAGCAGTTGGCAGTGTCATGCATAAAAACACAAACGCACCTGAAGTTCCCTGTCACCGAGTGGTTAAGTCAAATGGAGAGCTGGGTGATTATGCATTTGGCTTGGCACTAAAACAAAAACGCCTTCAAAAAGAAGGCGTTCAAGTAATAAACAATAAGATTGTTGATTTTAATAAAATCTGTCTTTAAAGTTTTTTACCGCGCATTTTAGAAATCATCTGCAACTGTGCCATAGACTCTGCAAGTGCTGCCTGTGTTGCTGAGATATCCTGATCCGTATCAGCATTGGCCATCGCCTCTTCAGCTCTTTGTTTTGCTTCTAAAGCTTTAGACTCATCAAGATCATGAGCGCGAATCGCAGTATCAGAAAAGATAGTGACAACCGAAGGCTGAACTTCAACAATGCCGCCAGATACATAGATTGACTCCATGCCTTGTTCAGTTTCAACACGTACTTCACCAGGTCGTAGCGTTGATAGTAGTGGTAAATGCTGGGGGTAAATACCCAACTCACCATTACTACCAGGCGCGAATACACACTTCACTTCACCGGAGTAAAGTGACTCTGTAGCACTAACGATATCAACCTGAATCATTGACATTTACGCTTTCTCCGCAGCTCTTTCACGAACCTCTTCAATAGAGCCCGTCATATAGAATGCCTGCTCTGGAATATCATCAAGCTCACCGTTAAGGATAGCTTGGAAACCAGATAGCGTATCTTTAAGCGATACATACTTACCAGGCGATCCTGTAAATACTTCAGCAACAAAGAATGGCTGAGATAAGAAACGCTGAACTTTACGTGCACGAGATACTGCTTGCTTGTCTTCTTCAGATAATTCATCCATACCCAAAATAGCAATAATATCTTTAAGCTCTTTATAACGCTGCAATACACCCTGTACGTTACGCGCTGTATCATAATGCTCTTGACCAACGATTAACGGATCAAGCTGACGAGAAGTTGAGTCTAATGGATCTACCGCAGGGTAAATACCTAGCTCAGCTACTTGACGTGATAATACAACTGTTGCGTCTAAGTGAGCAAAGGTTGTTGCAGGAGATGGGTCAGTTAAATCGTCCGCCGGTACGTATACCGCCTGAATTGAAGTAATTGAGCCTGTCTTCGTTGAAGTAATACGCTCTTGTAATGCACCCATTTCAGATGCTAGGGTTGGCTGGTAACCTACCGCTGAAGGCATACGACCTAATAGGGCTGATACTTCCGTACCCGCAAGCGTGTAACGATAGATGTTATCAATAAATAACAATACGTCACGTCCTTCATCACGGAAAGCTTCAGCCATTGTTAAGCCAGTTAATGCAACACGTAATCTGTTTCCAGGAGGCTCATTCATTTGACCGTAAACTAACGATACTTTGTCTAATACGTTTGATTCTTTCATTTCGTGATAGAAGTCATTACCCTCACGAGTACGCTCACCAACACCGGCAAATACAGAGTAACCTGAGTGCTCAATCGCAATATTACGAATAAGTTCCATCATGTTTACTGTCTTACCAACACCGGCACCACCAAACAAACCAACTTTACCACCCTTAGCGAACGGACAAACCAAATCAATTACCTTAATACCTGTTTCTAATAGTTCTGCAGCAGGCGCCAACTCGTCATAAGCAGGGGCAGCACGGTGAATAGCATTTCTTTGCTCTTCACCAATTTCACCCGCGTTGTCAATTGGCTCTCCCAATACATTCATGATACGACCCAAGGTCTTAGTGCCAACAGGAACCTGAATAGGTGCACCTGTATTTGTTACTTCAATACCGCGCTTAAGCCCTTCAGAACCACCCATTGCAATTGCACGAACTGTATTGTCACCCAATTGTTGTTGCACTTCCAGGGTAAGACCTGTTTCAGTAACAGTTAAGGCATCATAAATGTTTGGAATGCTGTCTGAAGGAAACTCGACATCAATAACCGCTCCAATAATTTGTGTAATTTTTCCGCTGCTCATTTTGCTTTTCCTTTTTATAAATCTCTATGTTTAATTTTTATACTGCTGCCGCACCACTCACGATTTCTGAAATCTCTTGAGTAATTGCCGCTTGTCTTGCTTTGTTATAAACTAATTCAAGTTCATCAACCATATCACCTGCATTATCCGTTGCACTCTTCATTGCAATCATTCTTGAGGATTGCTCACAGGCAATGTTTTCAACCAGTCCTTGATAAACAATGGCTTCGATGTATCTAACCAATAGGGCACTTAATGCCTCTTCTGCATCAGGCTCATAAATGTAATCCCAACGATGATCCATACCTTCAGCGTCTGATGCAAGCATTGGTATCAATTGGGCCGTTGTTGGCACCTGAGTCATGGTATTTTCAAACTTATTGTAAGCGACTGATAATTGCTGAATTTCACCATTATCATAAGCATCTAACATCACCTTAACTGTGCCTAATAAATCGTCAAAATGCGGTGCGTCACCCAAATCATTTAAGACTGATTTAATGCCCAAGCCAGAATTTTTGAAAAATGAAGTAGATTTTTTACCAATGGTGCAAATATCAACTTCGATACCTTTGGCCTGATAATCAGCTACATCTTTTAACAAGCTTCTAAATAGATTAGTATTTAAGCCACCACACAAGCCTCTATCACTAGAGATAATAATGATGCCAACTCGCTTAACCTCACCCACCTCTTTCATATAAGGATGTTCAAATTCTGGATGAGCATTAGCTAAATGACCAATTACCTTGGTAATTTTCTCAGAATATGGGCGCGAAGCCTCCATTCTGTCTTGGGCTTTTTTCATCTTAGAAGCAGCAACCATTTCCATGGCTGATGTGATCTTTTGAGTATTTTTAATACTCGCGATTTGTGTTCTAATTTCCTTGCCTGCTGCCATTCTCGGTGCCCTATTTAGTTTCTAGTTCCACTAATCTTTATTAACTTACCAAGTATGGTTAGCCTTGAAGTCGTCAATTGCCGCTTGCAATTGGCCAGCAACCTCATCGTTGTAATCACCCGATGCGTTAATGCTGTCCATTAAATCTGCTTGATTTGACTTCATGTAGTTTAACAATGCTTCCTCAAAGTCTACAATCTTATTTGCTTCAATATCATCTAGTGAGCCTGAGTTAGCAGCAAACAATGAAGTTGCTAATTCTGCTACTGATAGTGGCGCATACTGCTTTTGCTTCATTAATTCTGTCACACGTTGACCACGGTCAATTTGTGCTTTAGTTTCTGCATCAAGATCCGATGCAAACTGTGCAAAGGCCTGTAATTCACGATATTGTGCCAAGTCTAGACGAATACCGCCACCTAGCTTCTTAATAATGTTTGTTTGTGCAGCACCACCTACTCGAGATACTGACAAACCTGCATTAATTGCAGGACGTACGCCTGCATTGAATAAATCAGTTTCTAAGAAGATCTGACCATCTGTAATTGAAATTACGTTTGTTGGTACAAAGGCAGATACGTCACCACCTTGAGTTTCAATAATTGGCAAGGCTGTTAATGAACCTGTTTGGCCTTTAACTTCACCGTTTGTCATCATTTCAACGTACTCAGCATTCACACGTGATGCACGCTCTAATAAACGAGAGTGCAAGTAGAATACGTCACCTGGGTAAGCTTCACGTCCTGGTGGGCGCTTCAATAATAATGATACTTCACGGTAAGCCCAGGCTTGTTTTGTTAGATCATCATATACAATCAAAGCATCTTCGCCGCGATCACGGAAGTACTCAGCCATTGAACAACCTGCATAAGGTGCAATGTATTGAAGTGCTGGAGATGACGCTGCACCTGCATTAACAATAATCGTATTTTCTAATGCGCCGTGCTCTTCAAGCTTACGCACAACTGCTGCTACTGATGAGTCTTTTTGACCGATCGCAACGTAAACACAACGAATGCCTGTGTCTTTTTGGTTGATAATCGCATCAATCGCAACGGCTGTTTTACCCGTTTGGCGATCACCAATGATTAACTCACGTTGACCACGGCCAACGGGCACCATCGCATCAATCGCTTTAACGCCTGTTTGAATTGGCTGATCAACTGATTTACGCTCAATTACACCTGGAGCCATCACTTCTAAAGGCAATGAATCAGTTGTATCGATTGCACCTTTACCATCAATTGGCTGGCCTAGTGGGTTAACAACACGACCAAGCATTGCCTCACCAACTGGCACTTCTACGAGTTTGTTAGTACACTTAACAGTGTCACCTTCAGAAAGGTGAAGGTAATCACCTAATACAACCGCACCAACTGAGTCTTGCTCCAAGTTAAGCGCCATACCAAATGTGTTATTTGGAAATTCAAGCATTTCACCAAATTGTGCATCAGCTAGACCATGGATTCGAACAATACCATCACTAACACTAACCACGGTACCTTCTGTACGTGCTTCTGCAGCAAAGTCAAAGCCTTCTATTTGTTTTTTAATTAAATCACTAATTTCACTGGCGTTTAATTGCATAAATCTTCCTTTTATATAAATTTATAATTAATGTGTTGTTAGACGTAAGCTCAGCTCGTCAGTACGAGCTTTGATTGATAAATCAATCACTTTGTCTCCTAGTTTAATAATCAGACCGCCAACAAGCGACTCATCAATAGTTGTTTCAATGCTGACTGAAGCGTTATATTTAGCGCTTAAATCTGCAACAATGTTTTTCTCTTCTGCGGCAGTTAGTTTGTAAGCACTAATCACCTGAAATGCTTTTGCATCATCAAACGCATTAGCTTGATCTTCAAACAAAGCAAAAATACTTGGCAATGCTTGAGTACGGCCATTATCTAACACTAATGACAAGAACTCATTTTCCTTGTTAGTTAGTTTGCGATCAATCACACTAGCAACCAACTGTTGAATCGTGGCGCTTTTTTCTTGCTTAGAAGCGCTTGGTGATTCAATGTAAGCCTGCATTTGAGCATCAGCTATCACCGAGGTAGCTGCCTCCAATACAACCTTCCAATCTTGATGAGATTTGTCTTGCTGTGCAATTTCAAAAATTGCATTAGCATAAGGTTTGGCGATGGTTACTAGTTCCATAATCTGAGCTTAGAGTGTTTGAGACAATTTGGTTAACATGGCTTTATGAGCTTTGCCGTCTACCTCTTTCGACAATACAGCACTAACACCTTGCATGACTAAATCAGAAACTTGCTCTTGCAATTCATTACGCACACGAACCTTATCTTGCTCTAGTTCAGCAGCTGCAGCGGACTTAACTTTTTCTGCCGCCTGAATTGCGTCATCTTTAGCTTCTTCAACCATTGACGATGCCTGCTTAGAAGCGTTAGCAATAATTTCTGCCGCCTGATCTTTAGATTGGCTAATTAACTCTTGCGCTCTTTGTTCAGCTTCTGCTTGTTCAGATAACCCGCGTTCCGCTGCCAACAAGCCGCCTTCGATACGCTTTTGGCGCTCTTCCATGGCTGCAATTAGCGGTGGCCAAACATACTGCTTGACCATATAGATAAAAATGAAAAATGCAATTGATTGACCAATTAATGTAGCATTTATATTCATGAGGACTTACCTTCTACTTAAGAATTAAAAAACGTTGAGAACTTATGCTACAGCGAATAGTACGTATAGACCTAGACCAACAGCAATCATTGGTACCGCATCTACAAGACCCATGAAAATAAAGAACTGAGTTCTTAACATTGGAATTAACTCTGGCTGACGTGCTGCACCTTCTAGTACTTTAGCACCCAATAGACCAATACCAATCGCTGCACCTAATGCACCCATACCCATCATGATGCTTCCTGCAACATACAAAATTGCGCTTTCCATTACCATATTATTTCTCCTGTGAAATTATATAAAAAAATTAAAAATTAATGCTCTTTGTCATGAGCCATATCCATATACACAATCGTTAGTGTCATGAAAATAAAGGCTTGTAAAGTGATAATTAAGATGTGGAACAATGCCCAACCAACCTGTAATAAACCACCAAACACACCAAACCCAATGCCTACGCTATACATAATAGCAATAAGAATGAAGATGATTTCACCCGCATACATGTTACCAAACAAACGCAATGCTAATGAAATCGGCTTAGAAATTAATGCCACACCTTCAAGCAATAAGTTTGCTGGCAACAACCATTTGCCAAATGGGTGGAATAATAATTCTGATAAAAATCCGCCCAAGCCTTTATGCTTGATGCTGTAATATAAAATCAGTACAAAAATAGATAACGCCATACCAAAGGTAATATTTGGATCCGTTGATGGCACCACTTTAAAGAAAGCTGCATGTGGATCACCGCCCATAGCGCCGACAGTAACAGCCGCTAATTGTGGCAACCAATCAACAGCAATCAAATCCATAAAGTTCATCAAAAAGATCCAGGCAAAAATAGTCAGCGCCATTGGCGCTACTAATTTGTTCTTATGTTTGAAAGAATCGCGAACGCTGAAATCAATGAACTCAATCATCATTTCAATAAAGTTTTGGAAACCTGATGGTACGCCGGTTGCTGGCTTTTTTACTGCAGCGCGAAATACAAAATAAAACACCAGTCCAGTCACTAACGACCAAAACATTGAATCTACATTAACTGACCAAAAGCCCATTGCTTGCGCTTCTGCTGCTGTATGAGCAAATTGCCACTGACCATCAACTTGACCATAGGTCAGGTTCTGTAAATGGTGCTTAATATATTCTGAAGATGTTATTGTTTCAACTGACATTGTTTGTAAAAAGCAAAACCCAAATTAATAATAAAAAAACTCAATATAACGCTCAATGGATCAAAACGCTGCATGGCTAAAACCAACACAATACCAATTAGCAAAAGCCTTTCTATTAATGAAATCCTTGCCAAGTTAACCACTTGCTTCGGTTCCACAATATTCTTATGCTTAAGCTGTTGCATTCGCCAATAAAGCAGGCTTTGATTTAATACTGCAATCAAAATGCCGACAACGTATTCCATAGAGCGCATATTATATACTAGCAAATATCGTTTTTCCAGCGAAAATAACTGACTATTTTTCTTTTTTTTCACCAGTCTTATTTTTAATCAACAACCCGTGCTTGACAAAATGATTAAGACCCTCAATAATGGTTTTGTTTTGAACTAAAAACTATTGAGGAGAATTGCCATGGCACACGTTGTTGTGATAGGCGCAAGTACGGGCGGTCTGCCTTTTGCTTACGATATTAAAAAAACTTTAGGTAAGAGTCATAAAGTTACCGTTATTTCTAATAATCCAAATTTCAATTTTATTCCATCTAACCCGTGGCTAGCGGTTGGCTGGAGAAGTGAAGATGACATTAGCTTTGAGCTGGCGCCTCGATTAAAACGCAAAGATATTAATCTCATTGTTGGTGAAGCCACCGAAATTAAACCAGATGACAATCAGGTTATGGTGGGTGATCAAGTGGTTGATTATGACTACTTAGTGCTTGCAACTGGCCCTAAACTAGCCTTTGATGAGGTTGAAGGATTAGGCCCTGATGGTCATAGTGTTTCGATTTGTACAACTGCCCATGCCAAGGTTGCCTCGGATGAATGGGAAGCATTTTGTGAAAATGGTGGCGGCCCAATTGTGGTTGGTGCTGTGCAGGGTGCTTCTTGTTTTGGCCCTGCTTATGAATTTGCCACAATTATGGATACCGATCTTAAAAAACGCGGTATTCGAGATAAATGCCCAATAACTTTTGTCACGGCCGAACCTTACATTGGCCATTTGGGCTTAGGCGGGGTTGGCGACTCTAAAGGTCTACTTGAGTCAGAATTTAGACATCGACACATTAAATGGATTACTAACGCCAAAGTCGCATCAGTGACTGCAGATACGGTTACGGTTGAACAAGTTGATGATAACGGCGCAACCATTAAAACCCATGAAGTGGCCACCATGCACACCATGATGTTGCCAGCCTTTAAAGGGGTTGATGCGGTTGCGAATTTGGCCAATGTTGATGCAAGGTATGTCAATCCACGCGGCTTTGTTATGATTAATGACTATCAACAATCGCCTATTAAAGATAACATCTTTTCATTGGGTGTTAATATTGCCATTCCACCGGTTGAAGCAACACCGGTTATGTGCGGCACACCAAAAACAGGCTACATGATTGAATCCATGGTGACTGCGATCGTTCACAACATCGAAGAGATGATTGCGGGCGAGAAGCCAACACATCACCCAACTTGGAATGCGGTGTGTATCGCTGATATGGGTGATACAGGTGCCGCCTTTGTGGCCATGCCACAAATTCCACCTAGAAATGTCACTTGGGCTAAAAAAGGCAAAATGATGCATCTAGCAAAAATCGCCTTTGAGAAGTTCTTCATTAGAAATATGAAAACTGGCAATTCAGAGCCGGCTTATCAGAAGTACATCTTTAAAATGCTTGGTATTGAACGATTAAAGAAAAAACAAGGCTAAATTCAAAAAACCGCGAAAGCGGTTTTTTTATGGTCTTCTTTTATTAAGGTTTGCTACTAAAGATCATTTCTTTTGCTGTTAGTTTGGCTTGTTCGGTAATGGTAGCGCCACCAAGTATCCGCGCCACCTCCTCAATACGCTCATCCATAGATAATTGAGCTACCGTTGTTTGCACACCTTCCTCATGCTGTTTTTTGCGCACCTGCAAATGTTGATGACCAAAGCTAGCCACCTGTGCCAAATGGGTAATACAAATAATCTGATAGTGTTGCGCCAAGTCTTGCAATTTTTTACCCACCACCTCTGCAACTGCGCCACTAATACCAACATCAACTTCGTCAAAAATTAAGGTAGGCGTATATTCGCTATCACTACTAACCACCGATATGGCTAAAGAAATACGAGATAATTCACCACCTGAGGCCACTTTTTTAAGCGCCTTATAATCTTGACCCATATTGGTCTTTACTAAAAACTCAACACGCTCATTGCCATTTAAATGTACGCCGTCTGACTTTTGATTAAGTGCCACGCTAAATTCACTGCCTGGCATGCCTAACACTTGCATAATGTCAGTCACCGAATTAGACAATTCTAAAGCCTTATCGGTTCGAGCTTTGGATAGGGCCTGTGCTTTAAGCTGATACTGCTGAGCAATCTCTAACAACTGCTGATTCATCTGTGCCAATGAGCTGGCACCGCCGCCAATCTCCAATAGCTGCTGCTCAATTTGATTGCGCACGCTCAGCAGCTCTTCAATTTGACAATGGTGTTTTCTGCCTAAATCGTACAATTCAGAAATTCGCGCTTCCATGTCATGTGCGCTTTGCTCATTGATTGATAAATTGCTCAAATACTGCGTTAACTCATAAATGGCCTCTTGGGTTTGCACTTGTGCTGAGTTGACTAACTCAACACTTGGTTGCAATTTTTCATCCATCTCGAGCGCTTCTAATAAGGTGGCACTTAAAGAGAGTAATTGAGCATTGGCGCCTGTCTCTACCTCAAGTTGCGCCAACACCATAGAGGCCTTTTCAGTGATGGCTTGTGCATTGGCGCTCACTTTAAATTCTGCCTCAATAGTGTTAAGCTCCTGCTGATCAAGCACGGCCCCGTCAAGCTCTTCGAGTTGATGTGAATACAATGCCTGCTGCTGCTCAATCATTGCTTGATTGTTGGTTAGTTGCTCAATTTTTTCAGCCAATGATTGATAGTCTTTAACCACTTGATTGAGCGCTTTTTTATCCGCTTCTAATTGGGCATATCCATCTAACAACTGCAATTGTTGATCAGGTCGCAATAACAACTGGT
The DNA here is from genome assembly GCA_014384345.1 of Candidatus Thioglobus pontius. Classification (GTDB taxonomy): domain Bacteria; phylum Pseudomonadota; class Gammaproteobacteria; order PS1; family Pseudothioglobaceae; genus Thioglobus_A; species Thioglobus_A pontius. The sequence continues at coordinate 3,569 of JACNGB010000023.1, read as the reverse complement.
GTTCGTTTTGGCCATGGATATCAATCAGTAGATCACCCAATGATCTAACAACCGATAACGGCACACTACTGCCATTAACAAAGGCCTTTGAGCGGCCATCACTGGTGATCACTCGGCGCAAAATACACTCGCCTTCATCTTCTAATGATTGATCCGTTAGAAATGCTTGAACTGCCGAATGTTGATCCACTGAGAAGGCCGCACTAACCTCGGCCTTGTCCTTGCCATGGCGCACTAAATTTGAATCGGATCGAACGCCCAATGCCAAACTAAGCGCCTGCAGTAAAATAGATTTTCCTGCACCTGTTTCACCCGTAACCGCACTCATGCCAGACTCAAAAGATAAGTCTAACTTTTCAACAACGGCTAAATTTTTAACAGACAACTGCGATAGCATACTTTAACAGGGCTTATGACAGCTTAGATCCCCAATGCAATTTTGAGCGAATAATCTCAAAATAATCATAGTCTTTTGGATGTAGCAAGTGAACAAAGCTACCATGTTGGCGCAGACGAATTTCTTGACCTGGCGAAACTGGGAATGTGTTTTGTCCATCAATATGTACACTAACCCCAACGCTGGCATCATTAATACGTACCACCACCTCACTGCCACCTGGAATTAATAGTGGGCGATGGCTCATGGTATGTGGGCAGATAGACACCAAGCCAATCGCATTAACGCCTGGGTGCATAATTGGGCCGCCGCTTGATAGTGCATACGCTGTAGATCCAGTTGGCGTGGTAATAATCAAACCATCAGCACGCTGATTGTTAACAAATTTACCATCAATATAAACATCAAATTCGATCATCTTTAAAGCGTCTTGGCGATTAATGACTGCATCATTAAGTGCCACACTTTGATGAACAACCTCACCATCTTGTTCAATGGAGCAATCCAGCAAACAACGCTCTTCTTTAGTGAACTCTCCAGCCAACACTTCGGAGACGATGTCGAACATTTTATCAACTGAAACGTCGGCCAAAAAACCAAGACGACCTAAGTTGATACCTAATATCGGAATATTGTTATCGACAAAAGTACGCGCAGTATTCAAAATAGAGCCATCACCGCCCACCACAATAATTAAATCTGCCTGATCTTCAATAATGGCGATGCCTTTAACAACAACAATACCCTGCTTTTCTAAAAAACCACGTAACTCTTGTGCTGTGCCCTCGCTCACAGAATCGAATGGTTTACTAATGATGCCAATTGTATTAAACATTTTCTTAATCACTCAAGGTTGAATTCTTTAAAATAGCCACTATATAACCAGCTAATAATTAGCTACAAATATACATTAATTGGACATCAAGATGACAAAAAAGCAAGCGCAAGAAGAAACTGTTGAAAAAATTGAAGATGAGCAGGTTGAATCTGCTAAAGAAGAAACGCCTGAAGATGACCTGCAAACTCAACTAGAAGTGGCCCAACAATCTGCTAAAGACAATTGGGATAAAGTCCTGCGCGCGCAAGCAGAAATGGAAAACCTTAAGCGTCGTAACGCCAAAGATCTTGAAAATGCCCACAAATTTGCTCTAGACGGTTTTGTTAAAGCTTTACTTGAAGTTAAAGATTCGTTAACCATGGGGATTAAGACTGCTCAGGATGACAATGCCTCTGTTGAAAGCATCACTGAAGGTTTGGAGATGACAGACAAAGTGTTCATCTCAACCATGGAAAAATTTGGCGTTGAATTACTTGATCCTGCAGGCGAAACATTCAATCCAGAATTCCACGAGGCCGTCACTATGATCCCAATGCCAGACAAAGAGTCTAATTCAGTATTAGAAGTCGTGCAGCACGGTTTTACGTTAAATGGTCGCTTAGTGCGCCCAGCTATGGTGGTTGTGGTTCAGTAATTATGTCTAAAAAACAAGATACAATCAAACATCAGAAAAAGGTTAAACGTACAGCAATGAACAATCCAGATCTGTCAATTGATGTAGTAGAAAAATTACTAATCGCTCTAAACGAACCTAGCGAGCCATTTGAATTTATTGATTAGAGATGCTTGAACTTGTCCATGCGCTCATGTAATAGCCGAACAATAAAAATATCTTTCTTTCTCACTTTGTAATACACGACATGGCTTTTATAAGGGAATTTACGATACTGAACACGCAAGCCATCTGCTGATACACCAATAGACGGCTCTGATGCTAGCAAACTAAAACAGCTGTTTAAGCCTTTTTGATATTTATCAGTTATCTCAAAACCAAAGCTTAGATAAGCGTGTTTAATTAGGTTTCTAATATCACTCTCAGCTTGCCTAGAAAGCGTATATTTCATCAATTTTCTTGTTGCACTTGCTGCCAAATATCACTGACTGATAGACTCGATTCGCCACTATTTTCACCCTCTATCAAAGCCTCAACAATGGCATGTCGATGGTCCTGATCTCTTCTAATAAGATCGCGCATATAATCACTAATATTGCCATAACGGCCAGAATTAGTCTGGCTCTCAGCCCACTCTTTCATTGTATCGGGAAGTGAAATATTCATGGTTGCCATAACTTAACCGCCTGTTGTTGTTTAACTAAATTAGTCTTATTATAACAATAATGGCAATCTTTGTCATTAATTGAATAAATAATTAGGTGTTGTGTCACCTTAATTCTGTCACCTTAATTCGGTGCAATCATTAAAGACCCGCTATTAGGCGAAGAAAAACGTGGCGATCTAACCAGTGTATTTGTCTATAAATTTGACTGCATCAATCAACAATTTCTACTTGCCTACCAATGGAGCGAAGAATACAGACTGTTATTACTCGTTGGGGTTCATGAAAATTTCTACAAAAAACTTAATCATTAGAATTGGGTCTAGCTCAAACTGTTTAAATAATTAAGTATTGTGTCACCTTAATTCATTAAAATACCACCACTCATTTTGATAAGTGTTTATTGATAAATTTTATAAAGTGCAATAAAAAGCCCGACATAAAGTCGAGCCTTGAAGATAAAAACTAAAGGATATAGCTGACCCTATCCTCATTAATTCATTTATCTAACTATAACACTAGTGCTTTGATGGACATTAGTAATTGAACGTGCCTGACCTTGTGACTTGGTCCCACCAATAGATGTCCAGCCTATGGCCACAAGCTTGCTGTTATTAAAAACATAAGGTGTGAATTCATCATCTGTTACTAATCCATCAGCTTGCCTTCTCGTTCTAGAGTAATAAATTTCAACTTCTACGTCATCCTTTATGTAGGTTTCAGAGCTTTTTCGCCATTTGATGGGCACATCTTTCTGCGCCTCATCTAAGATAGAAACAACCTTTGCTTTAGAGTCTCCAAGGGATATTTGGTGACTAACTTGTCTGTAGTTTGTAATCGCATCGTCAATTTTTTGTACAGCACAGCCAGAAAGTGTCAAAATTGAAACAGCTAATATTAAAAACGTTATTTTCTTCATTTTTATTTTTCCCTTGTGATTTAAATAATTTTCTCTAATTTAGAGAAAATTATATACTTTTTATAGTGCAAATAGCAATATTATTTGTGCTTGGCTCAAAGAAAAGCGTGAGCTATCCAACTTAACAATGCGTGAGCT